>NZ_JARXIC010000001.1 GCF_031127905.1 Thalassobacterium sedimentorum
TCGTAGCGAACCAAGAGCACTCAAGAAAAGGCCTAAACCTTTCCAAAGATTGATGTGTCATCGATCAAAATTTAAGGTCTCGAAATCCAGAAAAAACAAAGGAAAACCGAAGAAGAAAACGGTCGATAAAGCCGCTTAAGTCCGTGCCATTCTGACATGACCCGTTTTCAACCTGCAAGCTAAAAGATGGAGGTCAATGTTCGGACGATAACTCTAAGAGCTGACATGGAGCGAGGAACGAGCGGAATTGCTCAGTCTCGCTTGGTTATACCGTAAACGCTAAATACTATGATAATATCAAAATACCAAAGACTGTTGCTGGAAAACCTAGCGGAAGACATGCAATGGATGTATGACGACTCTAATTCTAGCGAACGTCGAACCTTAAAGATTTTGGAACGCAAAGGGCTAGTGATTATTGATAGGGATGGAGACGAGTGGTGCGTTCGGCTTCATCCGAAGGCACACAATTTTATTTCGGTATAACATAGGACATATCCTCTTTACTTATGAATACCATGATACCTTCAACTCAAATTCAGCGATCACCCCATTTTACGCGAGTAATAGAAATATTACCATTTGGAATACGATCTACTTTTCTATTTGAACTATCAGATTCCACACGCCAGACGCTAAAACTTCGCTCAAAAGAACAACAAGCCAGCAAAGCGCATAATGAGAAGATCTTTGGCCCTAAAGGGATAACAACTGGTCGAGTATTCTTTCGTTCCAATCCTCTGACGACACTGCAAAGTGAATTATAAACACCTGCTGGCGAATTAACCGAATACTCAACAACATCCCGAGCAGGAAATAATTCGAACAGCCCAAGATTAGTATCATCAATTGCCTTAGTATACTGGGGGTCATGATCACACGGCCTGAAGATGATACACTGACGAGGTTCTTGCTCCTCAATAACCCCCAAAGCAACGTCTCTCTCATATCCAACGCCAAGTATTACAGAGGTGGGGCCTGCTGCAGAGAGATTACTACCAACAAAGTATGGAGTAATATAATTATTAAACACGATTGGACCATAATGTTCCAAAGGAGCACTATATTCCGCGTGAGAATATACAAAATCACAAACTAAGGATAGTCCTTCCACATGATACAAATGATCTAATTCAGAAACAACTTCAGCTAAGATCGCTTTTGGCATGCTCGAATAATCGACAACTAATCTATCACCATCAGCTATCTGTCCCCGAAACAATGCAGAAACCTCGGAAGAAGCTACTTCAGCAAAAGCCCCAACATGCTCCTGCCAGCTGTTACAATCGTTCAACCCATCGAGTGCGATTAAATTTAATTTAGAAATCGGTCGTTTACAAAATTTACTAGAGTATGAATGCGAACTTCTGCTCTCATGGCTTCGGCAAAATAACCCGAAGGCATATCCATCCAACTGTTTGGTGCTATCGACAATTCTTAACATTTTTCTAAAATTCAAAACTAGTTTGAGTGGAATCGCCTACTAATCTCCGATCCTTAGTTCTATCCGACAGTAGTAAACCTAGCGCTTGATTACTCCCTTTTCGAAGCGGAATTTTATATTCCGTTGCTAATAAATAGGAAATACGAAAACGCTTCCCAGCAAGACCAGTTATCAGTTCCTTTCCTGCCGAATCCGGACAAAAAACAAACGCACCTGAACTCAATCCATCAGCAATTAAATCAAAATGAGTTTCAGCAGTTTTCTCATCTAATGTAAAAGATTGAACAGGTTCAGGAATGAAAGTTCGTTCGTAAACATAACTTTCGATTTTCCCACCAATAGTATCAACTAGATCCATCAAATTTTTCTCATTATAAGAAGCCCCCACCATTACAGTTTTCAACTTCGCTCGAAAGCGATGCCGTGCCGCTTCAATAATTTTAGACTGAACTGAAGTATCTATCAAGACCGCGTCTTCACTACCTTCCGAATTACTACCAATAGCCTTAACAAGTTCACTCATGCAACCAATAATCCATCGAGGATTACCTTCAAATATAGCACAAAATGCTCCCCATCCCGTGTATAGCTCATGTTTCTTTCGGCTTCGGCCTTTCTGATCGAGACCATAATAATCGCGAAAAGCTACAGTAGGAAACCCTTTCCTAATATATGAAGCTCGCTGAGTCGGCGACAAATCTTCTAAAGAATCTACACGTATGCCTTTGTTATCACAATACTCCTGAAACCCTGGATCATTTTTGTATGCGTGACTCAAGACTCCCAAGCGAGCTGGGTCCTTTAAATAGTCTACTTGATCATCTGAAAATGGCGTAAGCCCAAAAACTTCTTCTACAGAAAAAGACTTCTTAAAATGACGATTCAATAAATCACTAACCAATTCTTTAGTGAATTTCTCAGATGCACGCTTCTCATGATACCACAATGGGATGACTTCAAAGTCCTCTTTTTCCGAAGCGTCTCGTTCACTACCTCGCAATCTGGAAGCAGTCGCGCAAAAAGGACTCATTGATAACTTAAAAATAATAAGTTTACTGGTGCTCCTAATATACTCTAACAGATCCTCTTGTAGGAATTGCGGAGCAAGTTCTAACTCATCAAAACATAATGCCCACATTCTATCAGTGTCTTCATAGCTACGATTGAACGTTTCAAGAATCGCCGGCAGATAGCTCATAAAATCCAAGAAGAAAAAATCCCTAAACTCTGAGAGTCTATCTTGGTTAAAACCACCGTCCAAATATAAAGTGCTTTTGATTAGTTTCCTACAATGAACTGATCGTAGCACTATTGCAGCTCGAATCGAATCAATGTAACTATCCGCTTCGACAAGTCCTAGGATGTCAGACAGGAAAGCACAAACTTTTTGTTCTTTTTCATGACTATCCTCAAGCGCCAAAAAGCCCAATTCATCATCTTCATTCAGTCTCGACTCCCAAGAATCCAAAAAGGCGAGCAAAACTTTTTCAGTAATAAGTGACTGAATAATATACTCGCCAATTTCACCATCAGCAGACGATTCGACTTCCTGTAAAAACTTGAACCATTGTATATCGGTGGGAATAAATATACCGACAAAGTCAACGTGCGCCCGATAACCATCGGCATGCTCCGACCGCCAAGCGCTCAACGCTTTAACTTGTAACATCTTTAATAAGCTCGTTTTACCGCTACCACGAGGTCCAATAACCAAAGCATGGTTTCTAGAAACTAGAGAGTTATACTGTTCAGATGGAACAAATCGTTCAGCAACCTCAACCTCCGTCCAAGATCTGGCATTGAAAGCTTCATATATTGATGGTGCATTCATATTTTTCTAAAACGTTGCTTAGCGCCGTGATAGGCAATGCCATGCACATGCCTTAAATTATACTCTAATTTTTTACGGACGATTGGATCCAAATAGCGAAGCATGGGGAATTTCTCAATCAATACTGATAAATTAAGAAAGACATCACTTTCGCCAAAAGCGTCTGCGATTTGGCGACACAAAACACGAATTTGCGGCCGATGGCCAAAACCACAGATATCCGGAAGACCTCCTTCTGCTACACTAGGTAACCAGCCATTCACTTTGTCCCACTCATAACTTTCGATTGTTCCGAGCAGACCATTTTCGTTAAAATCATCAACCAAAAGTGTCACAAAGTGAATTTGGTTTTTACCATCTTTACCATAGTCACCAAATGGGTATGCTGACGCGCTACCTGAAGAAAGTAAGATCGGAGAATTAGCACTTCCCCTAGAATATTGTAACTTCGCAAAATGCTTATGCCCATAAATCACGAGCCAATCACCATAGTTCCCGTGGTCCAAAATGTGAATTAACTCATCCCCATTTTTTATATAATCACCATCACCTTGCTTTCCTTCTGATTGCCCTTGCGGGGGGTGATGGCACACTAATACATTGATATCGCAGGACTCACTAAGCAGATCATTTTTTAAATCATTTAGAGTTTTATCTGAGAGTCGACCGTAAGCTGACTCACCTGAACTTTCATGAAAACCACAGCTATTAAGCAATACGAACCGAATTCCACTTCGTTTAAATATACAATAGTGACGTGCCCAATATTGATCCCACAGAGACTGCTCTAATACAGGAAACTGAGGACTAAGCCCCTGAAGAACTCCCTTACAGTCTGCTTTATCATACAAGCGCTCTGAGTCCAAGTCGTGGTTACCCGCTGTTGCTAATACACTAGCTCCACAAATCCCTCCAATGTCCGCTAACTCCTTCCACCCAAAACGGATAGAATCTGGATCAGCAGCATCGCCAAGGTCGCCAGGGCAGACTAAAAAATCACAAGTCAAGTTATTCTGATAAAGGAAGTCCTTCAAGTCATGCAGTGGACCTTCATTCGGCTTCAAAACATCCACAAAAGAAGCAACTTCGACAGTTTCATTCGCGGAATTTGAGACATGTAAGTCGGAACAGATCAGTAATTTAATTTCCGCCATATTATAAAAATATTCGATTCGAAATAATTAATTCATCTACAACCTTTCTGTTACTACTAAAACTAGCAACCTGACGTCTCACCGACACACATTCTGAGTTCCAACGCCTTGCTATAGTAGCAATCTCGACAGTATCAAGATAGGAAAGAATAAAATGTGCCCCACGTTGGTCGATAAGTTCAAGGGCTGCTCCTAAACGTTCAATGTCCAGGCATGAAAATGCACCGACACCATATTCACCACGGTCAATCCGTCCGCTATAATCATAAGGAGGATCTAAATACACGAAGTCTCCTTCTGCTACATTTCTCAAGCTTCTAAAAAAATCTCCTCGAATAATCTCGGTCTTCTTCAAACTTTTGGATGCGCACCGTAATTCATCTTCAGTCGGCAATGCTCCAACTCTAGTCCCCATCGGCACATTAAATTCGCCCCGCATATTCGTCCGATAAATCGCATTAAAAGACAATCTGTTCAGATACAAAAAAAGAGCAGCACGCCTTAACTTTTCCGGCTGCTCATTATATTCAGCGCGGTATTGGTAATATGATCCGTCATTTTGATCCAATGTTGAAAATTCACGGTGAAGCTTTCTTGGCTGATACTTTAATTGTTTATAAAAATTAATCAGATTATCATTCAAATCTCCGATAACAGCACACTGAGGCTGAAGCTTAAAAAAGACACAACCAGACCCAAAGAATGGTTCAATATAACGGGCAGTGCACAACTGTTGAATCCGAGGCATCAACTCCGGCAACAACTTTCGCTTGCTTCCAGCCCACCGTAATGGGGGTGAAGGTGACTCATCATTAAGCATTTTGATACATAGGCGATTCAATTAGATGTGCTTAGGCTAGCAGACTAGTCGATAGTAAAAGTCACTCACTCCCCTTCGTCGATCAGCTTCTTGAGCAACTGATCCAGCATGGCGGGATTGGCTTTGCCTTTGGTGGCTTTCATGACGGGGCCTTTCAAGGCGTTGAGTGCCTTTTCGTTGCCGTCTTTGTATTGGCCGACGGCTTTAGCATTACCGGCGATGGCTTCGCGGCAGAGGGCTTCGATCTCGCCGGTGTCGTTGCTTTGCTTGAGGCCTTTCTTCTCGACGATGGCGTCGGGCATCTCGCCGGTGGCGAACATTTCGGTGAAGACTTCTTTGCCGATCTGCTTGGAGATGACGCCTTCGTCGATGATCTTGGCCAGGGTCGCGATGTGTGCGGGCGTGAGCTTTGACTGACCGACGGAGTGCGCGGATTCACCATGCTCGGAAACGGCGGACAGCTCGCGGAGCAAGTCGTTGGTGATGTAGTTGGCGATTTGCTTGGGCGCGTTATGCGTCTTGAGGGCTTCTTCAAAGAATTCGCTCAGTTCGCGGTCCACACAGAGCACGGAGGTAATGGTGAACGGCAAGCCCAGCTCTTCTTGGTAGCGGCGTTGTTTGTCCAATGGACGCTCGGGCAGCTCGGCTTCGAGCTCGGCCACGCGGGCACGGTCCATTTGCACGGGCATCAAATCGGGGTCCGGGAAATAGCGGTAGTCGTGGGCCTCTTCTTTGCTGCGCAGGGAGAAGCTGGTGCCGCTCTCGACATCCCAGCGGCGGGTTTCTTGGGTGATGCTGCCGCCCTCTTCAAGGATCTCGGTCTGGCGCTCGATCTCGTATTCGATCGCGGCCTTGACGTTGGAGATGGAGTTGAGGTTTTTCATCTCGGTGCGGGTGCCGAGCTTGTCGGAACCGACGGGACGCAGGGAGACGTTGGCGTCGCAACGCATTTGGCCCTTCTCCATGTCGCAGTCAGAGATACCAGCATAGACGATCATGTTGCGCAAGCAGTTGAGGAACGCAACGGCCTCGGTGGACGAGCTCATGTCGGGCTCGGTCACGATCTCGGCCAGCGGCACGCCGGCGCGGTTAAAATCGATCACGGTTTCGAATGCTTCGTGAGTGAGCTTGCCGGGGTCTTCTTCGAGGTGGATACGGTTGAGCGCAACCCAGCGGTGCTCGCCTTCGACGTTGCGCGAGGGGCCGGGGAGTTCGATCTCGACCTTACCTCCGATGCAGAGCGGCTCTTCGTTTTGCGTGAGTTGGTAGTTTTTGGGCGAGTCGGGATAGAAATAGTTTTTACGGTCCCACTTGCAGACCTCCGCGATCTCGCAGCCAAGCATCAGGCCAAGCTTGGCGCACTTCTCGATCGCGGTGTGGTTGAGCACCGGCAAGGTGCCTGGGAGGCCAAGCACGACGGCGTCGGTCAAGGTGTTCGGCGCGGCGCCATATTCGTAAGGCGCAGCGGTGAACATTTTCGTGCGGGTTTTGATTTGAACGTGAATTTCAAGTCCGATGACTGCTTCGTATTGCATGATAATAAAATGGCTGATGAGTGGCTTAGGGTGCGTAATTTTTAACCGCAGAGAGCGCTGAGGAGGACAGGAGCTAGGATTCTGCGTGATTGTTCACGACTCGACGGATACCGTCCTTTAAGAGTGGCACGTTGAAGTTAATGAGATACCCCAAACTACAACCTGATAGCTTTAGATAAGTCAGTAATTGGGCGAGATGAATGCTGTTAAGGTCATCTACGACTTTTAGCTCCAGAATAATCTGATCCTCAACAATGACGTCGATGCGATAGGCTTCGTCTATTTCCAGCCCCTTGTAGTGAATGGGTTGCTTCTGCTGTCGGACAGCCTTGATGCCCTGCAAATTTAATTCATGGGCAAGACAAGCCTCATAAGTGCTCTCTAATAACCCGGGGCCTAACTCCCGATGCACTTCGATGGCTGCACCAATGATTTTCTCACTCAACTCATTCATATCTCTGTGTCCTCAGCGAGCTCTGCGGTTAATAAATACGTTGTTAAAGTTTGGGTGTTTGTTGCGCATAATCATGCGCTTTTTCGAAGGCGTTGGCGACGGCGAACATGTCGGCTTCGCCGAAGGCTTTGCCAATCACCTGCAGGCCGATCGGCAGGCCGCTTTCGGTGAATCCGCTGGGCACGGAAATCGCAGGCAGGCCGGCGAGATTGACCGAGATGGTGTAGACGTCGCTCAAATACATGGCGAGTGGATCGTCGGCACGCTCGCCGCGTTTGAAGGCGGGCGTCGGCGAGGTGGGCGTGAGAATGGCGTCGACTTGTTCGAAGGCTTTTTCAAAATCGCCCAAAATCAAGCGACGCACTTTCTGCGCGCGCAAATAATAGGCGTCGTAGTAACCGGAGCTAAGCACGTAAGTGCCAAGGATGATACGGCGCTTCACTTCGTCGCCGAAGCCTTCGCCACGGCTCTTGGTGAACAGTGCCATGGCGTCCTTGGCCTCTTCGCTGCGGTGGCTGTAGCGCACGCCGTCGAATCGGGCGAGATTGGAGGAGGCCTCCGCAGTCGCGACGATGTAGTAAACTGGCACTGCCAGCTCAGAGTGCGGCAAAGAAATGTCTACGATTTCGCAGCCTTGGCTCTTATACCAGTCGATGGCTTTTTCGATGTTGGCCTTCACTTCGGGGTCAATACCTTCGCCGAAAAATTCCTGCGGCACGCCGAGTTTCCAAGGACCTTTCTTTTCTTTGAGCGCGGCGGCGTAATTGGTTTCCCCCTGCGGTGCGATCGAAGTGGAATCGAGATCGTCCTTCCCCAGCATGGCTTCCATCAGGATAGCTGCGTCTTCCACCGTGCGGGCAAAGGGGCCGACTTGATCGAGTGAGGATGCAAAGGCGACCAAGCCGTAGCGCGAAATGAGTCCGTAAGTAGGCTTCATGCCGACCACACCACAAAGCGCGGCGGGTTGACGAATGGAGCCACCGGTATCGGTGCCGAGAGTGGCGATCGCCTCCCCTGCTGCCATCGCGGCGGCGCTGCCACCAGAGGAACCGCCGGGAATAGTTTCCAAGTCCCAGGGATTGGCAGTGGTTTGATAAGCCGAGTTCTCCGTCGAGGAGCCCATGGCAAACTCGTCCATATTCAAGCGCCCCCAGATCACGGCACCCGCTTCGCGCAGCTTGACGATGCAAGTCGCGTCGAAGGGAGACACGTAGTTCTCCAGCATCTTGGAGGCGCAGCGCAGCGGCTGATCTTTGACTGCGAGCGTGTCTTTGATACCGATCGGAATGCCATCGAGCGGGCCAAGAGCCTTGCCCGCCGCACGACGCTCGTCGGACGCCTTGGCCTGGGCCAGTGCATCCTCCGCATCGGTGGAGAGAAAGGCTTTCACCTGTGCGTCGACTGCAGCCGTGCGGTCAATCACCGCTTGGGTGATTTCGACGGATGTAGTTTCACCCGCTGCCAACATGGCAGCAAGTTCGGAAATGGTTTTGAAATGAAGGTCGGACATTCTATGGATGAATAATGACTAATAAATAATGGCGAAGAATACCTGCATTTATTCGACGACTTTGGGAACGACGACTTGGTTGTCGCGCGACTCAGGGGCCATTTTAGTCAGCACCTCGGGCGCGTAGGTTTCGCCGGGCTGGTCGCCTTCGCGCCAGACATTGAATACGCGGTGCGCGTGAGCCATCGGCTCGACGCCATCGACGTCCACAGCGTTGAGCTTATCAAAGTAGCCCAGGATGTCATCCAGCTGAGTTCCCAGCTTGGCTTTCTCTGCGTCGGTCATATCCAGACGCGCTAAGTTGGCGACGTAATCAATGTCAATATGTGGTGTTTCGGACATAATGCCTATCTTTGAAACGGAACGCACGTGCTCAGGCAAGGGCACAAAGCAAAAAAATGCGTTTTTAGGTTCAGCCACTGCGCGCGCCAAACTCAATCCAAAGGCTTTTGCTCAGCAATCGTGCACGAGGCAATCATCCCCGTAGCAGAGCCTCGCCTTGGCAACTACGAAGCCAGCACCCACTTTTCAACTCGACAGTCAAAGCCTCCAAGATCGACGACATGCCTGGCCTTCAACTTTAGCGAGCTCACTGGACTGTCTATTTTCAATGGATTGATAAACACCAGTCGCCCCCCAGGACACAGTGTTTTGGCTGCAATATGATAAAGTTCGAGGATGAGCCCCTTTAAATCCTCAGTTCGGACTCGGCGCCCCAAGGGTGGATTTGCTATGATTAAGCTAATGCTCCCGGATGCGATGCCCGTGATTTTCTCATAGTTACGAAAATCACCACGACGAAGCTCCACAATGTCATTAGAGAGCCCTGCCGACGCAAAATTCAGACGGGCCGCCTCAATCGCATTCTCATCAATATCCGTGGCCAGAATTGACGCCACCCCTCCTAGTCGGGCTCGCTCAATCAACTCTAAGCCTGAGCCACAGAATGGATCCCAAACAACATCGTTCGCTTGAACGCCAGCCAACTGCGCCATCGCAGCAGCCAAAGGCGGGTGTGTGGAAGCCGGCACATCGTCCTTACGATAAGTAAACCGAGGATCTGGCAGTACCCGTGGTCGCAGCTCAACTGACAGTCCTACTTTCTCAGGATAGATTTCTATAGCCCAGGGTGATTGACGTGGGTCATTGAGTAAATCCGGGCACTGTAAGAAGGCTTCGTTGACAATTGATTGAACCTTACGTGCTGATACCTTGACACGCATAAACTGTAATCGATAGCGCGGCTGGCCCTGCGTAAGCTTCCGACACAACAATTGTGTTCGCTCAGACGCGATAATCTTAGCCAGCGCCTGAGTCTGCTTAGCTTCATTCTTAGCGACCACCCCCAACACAAAATGAATCGACCCTAAAGTACGCAATTCATACAGATCCTGCAACGTAAAAGGATGTAAGGCCGAAAGCGCGACACAACCTGGACTGGTACGAACAATTTTAAAGCGACCATTGAGCCTGGCATGCCGCTGTAATTCTTCGCGCACAAAAAGCTCCATACCACGCCGCGAACGCAAATGAATACGCAACTGACGCGTCGCCTTGATTTTAGCAGTGAGACGTATACGTGCCGGTGCTTCTTCCCGCGCAAGTTGCGCCTTCACCTTTTGCTCGACAGCATGCAAGACCTCATGCCCATCCGACAAAGACTCCAGCTTTTGTAGTGTGGCTTGGCCGCCGATCTTACTCAGCGTATGGCTCAATTGCTCCACTTCACGTGTACCTTCAGGCTTATCCAGCAGGTCCAGGACCGCTTTTTCTACTTCAACGCTACCGCCGATTTTAGGCAGAGCATTCATCGCGTAACGCCGGACCTTCTCCTCCTGATCTGTTAATAAACGAGCCAGCCACTCCCGAGTTTGCCGCTTCTGTTGTTGAGTTCCTTTCTCCAAGGCAACCACCCCAATCGCACGCACCAGCCCAACACGAGCGAGGCGAGTCTCCGCATTACCTGCATCAAAGCGTGGGACTTCGCGTTCCCACAAAACCTCCCAAGATTCTTTGCGTAACTGTTTATAAACTTCTTTAGCGAGATTATTAGATTGCTTCATTAGAAAATTGATGAGCCGGCAACATGAGGTACGATTCATCAAGGTCAACAAGCGTTCCCCCTAAATCCCCGTCCCAATGTCAGACACAGACATCTACAATTATTTGCTGAAAACCCGCTTAACGGTATTACCAAGTAAATACACCAATGCCGCAAGCAGGATAATTGTCGGTCCAGTCGGGAAATTGAGAGTATAGCTGAAGCCCAAGCCCAGGAATACAAAACTGGCAGTCAATGCGATTGAACACAGCAGCATCTGCCCTAAACTGCGCGCCCGTAATGAGGCAATGGCAGGTGGCAAAGTCAACAAGGCGATCACCAAAACAATCCCAACCAACGACACCAGAGTAACAACTGTAAGTGCAGTTAGCAGCAACAACAGCAAATACATACGATCCGCATGCACCCCCCGAATGGCTGCGAATTCCGAATCAAAGCAAACTGCAACAATCTGGCGATGCCAGAGCAAGAGAATGACAAGTATCAAAGTACCCACAACTCCGGCGATCCAAAGATCCGCAGAGGTCACTAACAAAATATCACCAAACAAGTATGCCATCGGATCCAAGTAGCCTGGTGTTCGGGAGATAAAGAGTAAACCAATTGCCATCCCAGTCACCCAAATAGCGCCTATCACAGCGTCCTCACGCTGCTGACTCCGCAATGAAACCCAAGCAATCACACTCGCAGCAATTAGTGCAGCAATCAAGGCCCCCAACATCGGATGAAGCCATGCAAAGCCCCACACTTCGCGTGCATAGAGTGCCGCACCAATTCCGCCCAAAACCGAATGCGCAATCGCAGCGGCCAAATAGCTAATACGCCGCGCCACAACAAAGGTCCCTACTGCACCAAGTGGGATGCTACCAATCAGCCCCAACAACAGTGCGTTGCGCAAAAATACCAAATCGGGATCAAACAGTGCACGAAAAAAATCAATCATCGGAGAATGGGCAAAAAATTGAGACGCGAAGATTAACCATGATGATGTCCCCCATGGCTGTCCAGATGCTCATGGTCATGCTGTACCATCCGCACCTCGTGGCCATATATTTCACGAATACGAGCTTCTGTCAGCTTGGCGGTAGGATGCACATGCACACAACGATTCACACAGACCACTTTAGGAACAGAGCGTGAGACAAAAGCCAAATCATGTGACACTGTAATCACGGTCAATTCACCTCCAAGCTTTTTTAAGCTATACATCAGTCGCTCCTCGGCAGCGACATCCACGTGCGCAGTGGGCTCATCCAAAAGAAGCAATTCCGTTTGAGCAACCAAAGCCCGTGCAATCAGAACAGCTTGACGCTGCCCCCCGGAAAGACTGGCAAAGGGTGCTTTTGCCTGATCGGCCAACCCCATTTTAGCCAAGGCATCCTGTGCCATCGCGCGGTCCGACTTAGAAACGAAACCAAAACTCCCGCGGCTCAAGCGCCCCATAAGGGCGACATCAAGTGCGGAGACAGGAAACAACGGGTCAAATTCAATCTGCTGTGGCACATAACCGACCCGGGTTCGTCCCAGCTGAGCCGGCTCTCCAAAGAGCCGTATCTCCCCCCGATCAGGAACCAACAATCCGAGCATCAGCTTGAGTAAGGTTGATTTCCCGCCCCCATTGGGACCAATCACACATACGGACTCACCCTGATATATGTCAAAATCTGCATCATCAATAATCAAGTTATGCCCATAACTAAACGACACTCCCTCAAAGCAAACCACAGGTTCTCCTGCATGCGCCTGACACTCACAATTGCTATGTGCCGAATCGCTCATTTCTTAAAGCTATCCTCCAAACGCTGTGCAATGTCTAGCATGTTACTGAAATAATCCCCGCTGAGCACATCAATTTCCACCACTTCCACATCTAATGCGCGGGCCAGTACGTTGGCACTGCTGTGTCCAAACTCAGGCTGAGTAAACACAGCATGCACCTGATCAGATTTAGCTGCCTGCACCAGTTCCGCAATTTGTTTCGCTGCAGGCTCACTGCCGGAACGCTCAATCGAGACTTGAACAATGCCATAGCGCTTTGCGAAATGGCCTAATGAGGGGTGGTTGATATAAAATCGCCGCCCTGCATAAGGCTGAAAACGAAGCGACAAATCTGCATCCAAAGCTCGCAGTTCAGCGCTAAGCGCCGCAGCATTGATAGTTAACAACTCGCGGGATTCAGGTGCTGCGACAATCATGGCATCCCGAACCTGGGCCACAAAACCAAGCATCCATTGCGGATCCATCCACAGGTGCGGATCCAGCTCTTCGTGCGAATGCCCTTGATGCGCATGTCCCGTCTCCTCTGAACAATGATGCAATTCCTGGATAAAATCAGCCGTCTGTACAAAACGCAACTGTGGCATGGAACGCTCCATCTTTGCGAGTATTCGACGTTCCAAAGGCATGCCAATTCCAAAATAAATATCCGCTTTGGCGAGCGCAGCCATTTGCGGCACACTCGGCGAATAAGTTTCCGGGCTCTGTCCGGGACGCACCATTAGTTGTACACTCGCCAATTCGCCTGCCACGGCCTGCACAATGGTTTGCTGAGGAAGCAGACTCACCCAAACCTCCAAACGCTGCGTCTCCTCCTCTTCGTGAGGTGCACAAGCCGCCAGCCACCAGACCAGCAAAAGTAAACATATAGTATATAATTGATTTCGCATATATCCGCTAAAAAATAAAGTCTAAGACAACACTTTGCGAAGAAACAGTGCTCGGTGCATTGGTGTCGATCCATGCAATTTCAAAGCAGCTCGATGTGCAGCCGTACCATAGCCCTTATGCTGTTCAAAACCATAGTCAGGAAACGTTTTTGCTAGACGCGACATGACGCGATCACGGGAAACCTTGGCTGCAATACTCGCCATCGCAATCGAAAGAGACTGACCATCACCTTTAATCACTCCCTCATGCGCATACGGGAAGGGCTTAAGTGGCCGGCCATCCACAATCAACTTCACATGAGTCGCACTTTCAAAGAGCGGGTCCGCTGCAGCTGGATGCGGTAAATGCCAGTCCACTGCCCGTGCCGCTAATTGATCAACAGCACGCCTCATCGCTAAGCGCGTGGCACCCAGTATATTAAGTTCTTCGATCTCCTCCACACTGCCCGAAGCAACTGCGAAGTCGATCAGTCCACTCATTTGCAAGGACTCCAATATCGCAAACTGCGCCTCTCGCGCCGTGGAGGATAGCTGCTTCGAATCATTTATAAAGGCACTGGCCTCGAGCGCCGCAGGTGAATCAAACAGTTGACGACTCAGGATGCATGCGCCAGCCGTCACCGGACCTGCCAAACAACCACGTCCCGCCTCATCAATACCGATGAGATGTGTCGCAGTGGCCAGTCGAGCGAGGTCATATTGCTGGAGTGAGTTCATTAATAAAAAAAGCGCAGCCCTACAGACTGCGTTCTTTCATGAAATGACCAAGATTTTATTTACTAAAGCTTAAAATGTATAGGTCACCGTCTAAACAGGTGCGAAAGCCTACTCTTCCCATGGCTCTGGCACGCGTTCTAAAAAAGGACGAAATTTTTGCTTATTGATGGACTTTTCATAGGCTTCTTCACCGCTGATTCGTTTAGCCATCAAATGCTCCATAATCGAGTCATCCAGCGGACGATTGCCTTTTTTGCGGCCGACTTCAATCATAGAAGGAATCTGAAAGGTCTTCCCCTCACGAATCAGATTAGAGATCGGCGTATCCACGACCAAAATTTCCAAAGCAGCCACACGCCCGGGTTCGTCGACTCGCTTAAACAAATTCTGTGAAACGACACCGACTAAAGCTTCCGCAAGTGTAGCTCGAACCTGATTTTGTTGCGACGAAGGGAACACATCAATAATGCGATCAACCGTTTTGGCCGCACTTGGTGTATGCAATGTGCCAAAAACCAAGTGCCCCGTGGCAGCAGCTTCCAGCGCGAGCGAAATCGTCTCCAAGTCTCGCATCTCTCCCACAAGAATCACATCAGGGTCTTCCCGCAAAGCGCCACGCAAGGCGCTCGCAAAGGACTTGGTATGCCCGCCCACTTCCCGGTGATTAATTAAGGCCTTCTTACTTTGGTGAACAAATTCAATAGGATCCTCGATCGTTAAAATGTGGTCAGATCGAGTTTTATTAGCCTGATCGATAATGGCGGCCAAGGTGGTCGACTTACCACATCCCGTCGGCCCGGTCACCACCACCAAACCCTTCTTCAGGCCCGCAAATTTACGACAGATATCAGGCAGCCCCAGTTGCTCTGCCGTTAAAATTTTAGCTGGAATAGTGCGAAACACACCCGCAATGCCCTTACTTTGTTGAAAATAATTCGCTCTGAAGCGTGCTTTATCAGCAAAACCAAGACCAAAATCAATATCCCCGGTTTCACGAAACTCGGCAATTTTATCTCCCGGGCAGATCTCATATAGCATCTCTGTCAACGCGGCATTGTCAAATGGCGGGTAATCCAACGATTCCAACTCACCATTAATTCGAATCAGCGGTGGATTACCTGCAGTCAGGTGCAAGTCAGAGCCTTTAAACTCAAGCATCGCATCAAAAAAAACATCTATCTGGGCCATATACCGTATATACATGCACAAAAAGGACGTAAGAATACAAGCTGTAAGTCAGCCTGTGCCGTTTCGAACATTCGCCTCCGCGTATTTGTGAAGCGAATTCTCCGCATAATATTACCATATACTTTTGGCCAGGAACAGCTCTGTCAACAGAAGGAGCGCACGACATGACCTAAAGCAAGGGGGACAACATCTAGCAAACTATTCCTGCAAATGATCTTCGCCGGCCACATGCCCATCGTCGTTAGCATCGCGATCGACATTCTTAAGCGTCCGGATCATATCGATCAAATCATGCACGCCTCCAATTAAGAACCAAACCGTGAAGGCAAGACCAACCACGATCGTGATAGAGACCTTAATTCCCCACCAAGTAATCCAAATAGAATCAGGAATGTCGACAAACATTGCGATGAGCGAACCAACTAAGAATACAGTGAAGAAGAACATCACCCATGCGATTTTGAAGATATAGATCGCCTTGTCTCCTCGAGTAAAATCATCGTTCACACCTAAACGACGCCAGATTTTATCACGCAAACGAAGCTCCACAGGTTCAGATACACTGGGAATGAGATCGCCAGGTTTAGACATCGGGTGATGCCCCACAGCCTCCACCGAATATTTCCCACGATGTAACAACTTATCCATGTCTACTGGCGGACGTTTCGAGAGTAAGGAGAAGAGAATATAGGAACTGCTTCCCGCGATAGCAACAATCAGCGACATTTGCATACCATTGAAAGGAAATTTTTCGGGTAATTCCTGCAACCAAATTAAGTTTGGATACGCAAGCTTCCAACCTTCAAGGAAGTGTGGCCAAATGATATTGCGCAACACCACTGCCGTCACGGCCAGCGACGAACCTATAATCATAGAAGCCCACGCACCTTCCACGCTACCGCGCTTCCAATATAAGCCACCAAGAATCACTGAGCCCGCTCCACCAAGGAAGATCGCTCCCGTGATCTGGAAATACATATAAATGTATTCATTCAGTGGGAATAGCAGACTGAAAAAGAAGGCAAACGCAGCGACGCCAAAAATAGCGCCACGTAGGAGTAACATATGCGCCCGCTTAGACAGGGGCTTCTTACGAAGGGGCATGACCACGTCTTGGATAAAGATACTCCCCCACGAGTGCAGGTAAGTGTCGTCGGTGGAAACCGCCGCCGCGATCACCACTGCAGCAAACATCCCCATCACTCCAACTGGCAAGAGTTGACTAATACCGACAGGCACCAGCATTTGCTTTTGAATTTGCTCACTTCCAATCGTCGCGATCGTCTCATTAACGACAGCCGCCTGCGGGGCAAATTCTGGCAGTGCCAACATCGCAAAAATATACAGCGGCACCAAAGTGCTCAGTAAGAACAGCACTTGTCCGCGAAATTCACCGAGAATACCCGCCATTTTCGCTTCGTGCGGACTTTTCGCAGAAGCGTTATAGCCTTGCGAACCCTGCCATGCTTTAAAGCTATAGATACTCAAGGCTGCCGAAATAAAGAAGAACCACATATTGAAGCCTTCAGTCTTTTCTTGTTTAAAGGGATTAATCCGTGATTGATCGGGCGCAGCGGTCTGCAGGCCTGTAATGAGATCACTCCAAGAGATCTGTGAGGCGACGACGAAAAAGATAACTAACAAGGCGATCTGCACAAACAACCCTTGGCAGAAGTCGGTGACCACCACTGCAATCTGACCACCCGAAAGCGTCAGAATCAGGGCTAGGCTCAACATGAATAACATCACTGGAGCCATCGTTGGCAGTTCCATTCCCAACAAAGTAAACTCAGTCGGCAGGCCAGTAAAATAGATCAAGAAACGTGCTGTAACCGCGGGAAAAATCCCGTAATTAAGAATGCCGGAGAAACAGGCAAGGAACCCCGCAAACACGCGAAAACGACGGCTGTAGCGCATCTCGAAAAACTGCGCCATCGTCATGGCTCGCGTTTCACGATAGCGATAGATGACAAAGCCAGACAACGCGAGAACCAAGCCCAAGGGTGCCATCAATGTGCCCCACCAAATCGCGGGAAAGCCTGCCTCGTAGAACTTCTCAAAGTTCGCGGCAATCGTGATCGCACCCAGGCCTGACATACCTGAGGCCATCGTTAACAAGTAACGACCACAGGAACGATTGGCCGCCAAAAAGTCGGCGACGCTGCGCGTCAGTTTGTGCGTTCCAAACGCAATAACAACCATCAGCAGCAAAAGCAACCCAATGATTGACCAGTCAATCCAGTGCATATTCATAAAATTTTTTAGGGAAAGTAGATTAAAGTATATGAAAGAAACAATGACTCCAAAGTCTCGTCAGCGAATAGAAAACAATGCCACTTCTTCAAGAACGGATGCGACATCCTCCGAACAACAGAGTACAACATCAGCTAAATGAGAGATTTTCTTAGTGAATCCCATAATGCTCGGAATGATAATTTATCGATAGTGGGATAGCTGTATATATTTTGAAAAATCCTTCCATTGTAGATCAAGCGATATTGATGAAGTCTGACTGCGTTAATCTGGCGACGCTTTTTCTTTATAAAGCTTAAAAGCTTCTCATTAATTTCCGCATACGGAATAGACCACTCATCAAAATTAGCAATTTGAGGTATAGCATTCCCCGTCTGCTTTACAGGAATAATCTTATATTTAAATCCTTCAGGACTGAAATCTATCTGCGCGATGATCGCCTCTTTATTCTCCTGCAGTTGCTTTAATTTCTTCTCTAAAATAGGTCCATCTTGATATTGGTATTTATACTGCAAATCTGGCATTATAAAATTGCCCAACCCATAGAAAATCACTCCATCACCATATTCCTCCATTCCTTGAT
Source organism: Thalassobacterium sedimentorum (assembly GCF_031127905.1). GTDB lineage: Bacteria > Verrucomicrobiota > Verrucomicrobiia > Opitutales > Coraliomargaritaceae > Thalassobacterium > Thalassobacterium sedimentorum. Next base: position 18,218 of record NZ_JARXIC010000001.1, read on the forward strand.
ATACATGTTGATGATGCCCAATAATGACGTCTACGCCTGCATCTATAATGGCATGCGCCATGTGAATTTGGTCATAGGTAGGATAAAACACGTTCTCAATTCCCCAGTGTAAATTCACCACAATATAGTCTACATTTTTTTGAATTGCCTCAATATCATGTAAAACATCAGGAAATGCTAACGGAGGAACTCCTAAAGAATCATACCTTGCCAGAAAATCAGAATTCGTTGTGACATCAACATAACTCAGACAAGCAATTCGACAGTTTTCATGCTCAAGGACTAAAGGTTTTCTTGCATCAAGCAAGCGATCACCATAGCCAAACCAACGCACTCCAAGTTCCTTAAATGTATCTATAGTGAGTTTGGCCCCCTTTTCTCCGAAATCACCAAAATGATTATTACCGACATTAAAGATAAAATTATCGACTGCTAAGGCCTCAAGCGATTCACGTCGAACAGGGAGACCTATCTTATGCACGCAGTCCCAATTCGGCTCAGTTATGGTACCTTCGAAATTTGCAATGGTATAATCAGCGTCATTAAGCAATTGCTGCACCCCCATCCATGACGAACTGAGGCGAAAGTCATCGGGTCTATAATTCTGAAGACAAATGTCCCCAGCAAAATTAATCTTCATGCTAGTAGATTCAATCATAATTTAGAGTCAGCCTTTACTATATTACAATTGACTGGAGCGACTAGGCATACGATCTACGCTTTAAGTTGCTTACGATGCTCTAAAATGGATTCCATCTCATCACGTGTACCGATTGCTGGTGCCGCATGAGCTTTAGCAAAGTCCAACATTTCTTGCGATACGCTAGACGCGATCACACTGTCACGCGCAGAAGGCAACCTAGAGTCATCTCCCGTATCGAGCGCCTCAGCAAATCGCTCACACATAACATCCGTCTTCTTGCTACCGTAATCTCCCTGCTTTATCTTCGTCGTATTCACGCCATGATACTCAATGGTAACAGTCTTCATGTCATGCTTCATACGAACCAGACCTTTAGTTCCGATCACTTCAATACCGCAACGCACAGTCCTGTCCTTCGCCATTTGCCCATACACAAAACCTTGAGTGATGTTAAAGACGACGCCATTCTCGAATTGACCATGCGCCGACAACCACCAAGGATCCTCCCAATCCCACATCCGCATCCCTTGCGCGTGCCACTCTTTATATTCACTGCCGGCATACCAACGAGCGACATCGACATAGTGCATACCGCAATCATGAAAAGGAGGCCCTTCTGGACTATGACCTTCAGTGGGCATTAAGCCCGGCGTCTGATGGTCAACGCTAACAATAGCGAGTTCTCCGATTTCTCCCGAGGCAATAAATGCCTGAATTTCATCATGATACCATGCGTTTCGATTGAAAATATCAACAGCCACCATAAGACCGGACGCTTCAATCGTCTTAAGTAATTCCCACTCACCCGCAATACTGTCTGCAAGCGGCTTTTCTGCAATCACATGCTTTTTAGCATTCAAAGCTTCCGTGAGTAACTTGGGACGAATATCGGCCAAAGTACAAATCGCGACTGCATCCACTGCGGGATCATTCAGCAAATCATCCAAATTTTTGGTGAACATGGCTGTCGGAATCAAGTCTCGCGCTTTTTCCAAACGCGCCTCATTTAAGTCGCACACATAGCCAACTTCCCACCGGTCAGATTCGATGAAGGAGTTCAAAAAGCGAAATCCCATTCCCCCCATCCCAACCACACCTATTGTATATTTCTTCATAATATTCTGTTCTAAATCTTAACTGATAAAAATTGAGCAAGAGAAAGCACTCGCTTAAACGTAGACTAGCTGATCAGGCTCTGAATTCAAATACGTTTCGGAAACCTTTTTGTTAATAGCATCCATCCCCTTTTCTATGTCAGCCCAAGAGACTTCCAGTGCTCGTTGAGAGTTTTTAGCAATCAGTGCGGCGGCCACTCCCGCCCCCTGCCCCATCGTGACTGCATTACCAGTCACTCGATAACTCGCATGTGCAAAAAAGTCACCACTAATACAACGCCCAGACAAGAGTAGGTTCCCAAATCCCTTAGCGATCAAAGCGCGATAAGGTATATCATAAGGCAAGGTCTTGGTTTTGTTCTCAGAAGCAAAATCCTGACTCACCTTATCATCGGTTGAATGCACATCAATACCAAAGCATACACGACAAATAGCATCTTCGTGACGAACTCCCTCAATTAAGTCCTGCATACGAACCACATACTCACCATGTATGCGCCTGCCTTCACGCACGCCAATCTGCTCTGCAGTGCCCACAATGTAAAGTTGATCCCAAGGCGGACCAAGACTGCGAAGAGCCGCCACTAATCGATGTATCTCAGCGCGTGCTGTCAAAGTAGCCGCAGAAATCTGCTCTGAGTTGACAGCTGAGACATCGTATTGGTGATTGGCCATCATCCCATAAAGTTCATCATGAATTTTAAACAACGTTGGTGCCGAGTAACTCGGGGCCACTCCCGCCCGCTTAAATTCAGCTAATAGTCGAGCCTTAGGCTCGCGCAGGCCACCGCCAATGAAGGGCTTAATTTCATCTTTTCTTACTCCGGACACCACAGCCATCAAACTCATGGGCTGACAACCACCATCTTCTGGTCGCCCCAAGTCATAAGAACAACCAGCAAAAGCTGCCAAGTCTCCGTCGCCTGTTGCATCAATAAAACAAGCGCCCTTGATGGCCTGACGACCACTCTTAGACTCTGTAATGACAACGTCGACATGATCACGCTGATCGCAACCGACTGCAACGATTCGCGTATGTATCAATACGCGTACTCCTGCTTCCAGCATCATCTCCTCCAATAAGAGTTTCATCTGCTCGATATCATAACCAAAACTGCGCCCATCTTCGACTCGGAGCGTACGTGCACCACGCTGATCCAATCGCGCTATAATCTCCTTCATTATGCCAGGCTTATCATGGCTATCAATCACCCAGCTCAACATACCAGCCGTCCACACGCCCCCGAGGCAACCATGCACCTCAATCAGTGTTGTCTTCGCGCCACTGCGCGCAGCGGATAACGCAGCCGCGATACCAGCCGGCCCCGAACCACAAACAACGACATCTGCCTGCTCCACCACTGGAATGGATCGACACTGTTCCTCGAAATAACTATTCTGATTCTTTTCTGGCATGGTTTCATTATTAAGAAATACTCCACCCATCCTTTAAACACACCATATATGCACACCAATGCACATGCATACCAATGCACATGCATACCAATGCACATGCTTAACATTGGTATGCATGCATCCAGAGTTTTGAACAATCCAGTATTCTGGAATAGTATTTATGATATGATTTGCAAATTCCCCCAACGTTCGAAGTTGCTACTTTTCCTAGCCCTAGCCTCGATATTTACCTACTCTGCCAGAGCATTAGACACTCGCTCGATTCAAGCCATTGGAGAAATGCTCCCGATCGAGCACCCATCGCTTTTCATCACACAGGATGAAGCCGACCAAATTCTGGAACAAGCAGAAGCCGACGAAAATTACCAGCAAGCACTGGATGCAGGCATTCTAAAGAATGCCATAATTGCCTACGCCGATTTAGGCCCAGATTCACTAGAAATCCCTCGGAAAGAATCGACACACCCTCACCATAAAATCATTCTGGACATGCAACATTTAGCAGTCGCCAGCTTGTTCACACAAAATCCAGCCTATGTAGAGCGTCTCACACAAGTCATGCTAGAGTATGCATCCTTCTACGAAACGATCACGCCTAAGCGAGGCAGTGCAGGACGACTCACCGCGCAATCACTGAATGAAGCCATGGTGATGGTTCAGTTGGCATGGATCTACGACATCATTTACCCCGCACTCAGCAAAGAACAACGAGAGCAGATCGAGAATCATTTGTTAAGACCAGGAGCGGAGCTGTTAATGGGGCAAGACCGCGGGCGAAGTAACTGGCAAACATGGCATAACGCTGCCTTGGCTTCGTTAGGCTTAGTCCTAAGTGACCACAACTATCTAAATCATGCAATCAATGGCCCATCGGGCTTTCTCTACCAATTGAGCAACTCCATCAATAAGGACGGATTATCGTATGAACTTTCGATCTCCTACCATGACTATGCAATGCACGCAGTTACCCTGCTAGCCCTTGCATGTGATCGCGCTGGTATCGACCTTTTCAACCAAGAAGATGGAAAGCTAGAATCATTTTATGCTGCCCCCATTTACTATGCCTACAGCAATTTAAAGCAGGCCCCCTTTCACGATGCACATCCTACTGCTCGTCTCAACATTGGCGTAACCTCATGGAATTATCCGTATGCATGGGAGCAATATCAAACCCCGGCCTTCCGCTGGCTATGGAAGCTACACAATAGTGTAGAAAAACGCGCTAAAAGTGAAAAACGCATTCCACCACTCATTGCCCAGTCAGTACTCGATTTTTCATCTCAACCACAGCCAGAGGTAGAAATAGATTCCTTCACTGTTGGAACGGATCTCCTATTCGATTCCAATTTGCGCAACGTTTTGGGCAGCACACTATTTGTAGATACGGGAATCGCGATCTTACGCGGGCCTGCAGGAGAAATTTCCCCCGAAATGTCGATGCTCTGGAAGCCCAATGGCACAGAAGCAGGACACCAGCACCCCAACAATTTGGCAATTGACTGGCAAAGTCCTTCCTACAGATGGCTATCTGCATCAGGAAAATGGGTCGGTTATTCTAGTCAAATGCACAAACAATGGGTCCAACAAACACTCAGCGATAATACCTTGGTCGTAGATGGAAAGTCGCAAAAGCCCGGTGGAGATGGAGTGCCAAACTGGAAATACGACGAGCCCAATGAAACCTCCGCAGGCAAGCTGCGAACTTTCACCAATAGCACCAGCTTCGGCTACGTCGATGCAGAGACCGAAAACGTGTATCCAGGCGTCCAACTGAATCGCCAAATCATCCACACGCAAAACTACTCCCTCGATCTTTTTCATGCAGAGTCGCAGGAGGAACACACCTATGATTGGTCACTCAATATCTCGGGCAGCTTGCGCTCCGCTACCACTGAATTCCAGCAAGAGGCCGATGCATTCGCTGACCGTGGAGTCGCCTACAAATACCTCTGGGATACACAGGTCGCACAGTTAAATAAATCAACGACCACCTATTGGATCGATCCAGATACCGTTGAAACATTCGCAGTCACCACGCTGCCTCAGACGGGAACAACTATGTACCTATCAACCAGTCCATGGAAGGACAGAGACCGATCCTCATTGATTGTTTCTAACAAAACCAAACATGCTGAATTCCTAAATATATGGCGGGCTTATGAAGACAATGATCCTATCAAAGAAATCATGCAGCCGGGACATGGCATTACTGCCATGATTACCCTCTCTTCGGGGTTAGTGGATGTCATCGCATTAGGGCGCGAAAAGACAGTTAAAGGCCCAATTGGAGGTATTGAAAGCTACAATGCGCACAGTCTTCTCGCTCGTATGTCGCATAGTGGTGATCCGCGCGACATTACCTTGGTCGAAGGAACTCGACTCAGTTTAGGGACCATATCGCTAAAGTTGGATTCGCCAGCCAACTGGAGTTTCAATAGAATCAACAACGACAGTTACCTCTTCATTTACGACAGCGCAGAAGAACGTCAGTTAAGCATTCAATCAGAAAAAAAATGGATTCTAAAACAACTCGATGCAAACGGCTCCATCGTTAAAATCATCGATCCAGATATTTCAAACATTTGGAAAGTTCGCCCCTTTACGAATTATTTACTAACTAGAGAGAATGACGATACGACAAAGCTCCCAGCACTGACAAAAACATTCCGACTTAATTAACTAGCACACAGCCGACACCGATCTTCAGACAACAGTGAAGGCCACTTTCATCGTACTTCAAAAATAGCACAAAACCAGTTTCTATGAGAAATCGTATTCTTACAATCCTAGCGATCACTATTTCAGCCGCCTTACAGCATAGCGCGGCAACCCCCATCTACTCAGAGACTTTCGATAACCGTGATGATAAATTCCCACAAGGCTGGTTCGATTCAAGCCACGGAACATTAACTCCGAAGGTGGTTGAAATTAGAAACAACGCTTTGTATATGTCTCGACCAGACCAAACCAATGACTCCGCAGCAACGCGCAATGCCCTGTATGCTGGATCAGGTTCTAGTGAGTTGACGGATTATACTGTTGAGGCATATTTTAAAAATAATCATGTAGCCAACCGCTCAGGAGTCATCGTCAGATGGCAAGACGATTCGATTACAAACTCGAACACGTTAAAAGGCTACTTAGCCACAATATACAATAACGAGATATACATTTCAAAAGATTCAAATCCCAATGGAGGCTTTAATCATCCAGACTACCTATTAGCGACAAACAAGTTAAATCGCCCTATTTTTGGTGATCAAAAGGTTCGTATAACATTTACTGTATCAGGATCGACCTTAACAGCCCGCGGCTATATAAAATCCAGAACGGGAGATTTTGATCGTCTCATCGGTGAAGTGACTACAACTGACAAAACTTATCAGCAAGGTTCGGCTGGAGTGATGTCGCGATTCCTATATCGAGGGCGCAGCACTCGATGGGATGACTTCTCCATAACAGAAATCTCCGGAAGTAAACAGTAGTTGAGATCTTTTACACAGATGAAGGAGTATAGCCGAGGTTCTTGCTGAAAGCACGGCTAAAGGTCGCCGCATCAGGGTAGCCAGCCCTCTCAGCGGCAAGTTGCACACTTAGCCCTTCCTCTCGAATCCACAGTGCAGCTCGTCTTAGACGACTTTGTCGTAAATAGCGTCCCAAGCTAATCCCAAATTCTTTTCGAAACCGCGCGCGCAGGTGACTCTCACTAATGCCTAACTGTCTAGCAACATCAGACACAGAAATGCCTGGTTGCGCCGAACACAACGCATAAATCCGCTCAAACAACGTATCTCGGTGTCTTACTGGTTGCGAGCTAGTTGACCAAAGCAAGCGTATTACCTCCAATAATTGAGCTGCAGCAATCGTCCCCGACACTTTCGAATACTGCATGGTCTTTATAAAGCATAAGAGCAATTCCTTCGCTTCTTCGCAAAGCGGTTGGATGGATGTGCAGGAATGGTCTGCAGGCGCATGTTCTGGCCAATCAAAGGTAACAAAAAGCCATCTCAAATTCGGCTCTGCATTTTTGTAACCATGCAAGCGCAATGGAGGAATCAATACAGCATGCCCCACAGGTATGGAAATAGAATGCTGATCCAGCTGCAAAGTCCCAGCCCCAGATAAAGCCACAACCAAAACCCACCGTTCATGTAAGCTAGGCTTATGACTCAGATGGCTCAACTGGTTTAGAGATTTCCTAACGAATATGAGCAAATTGTTCGGCAACTCTTCTGAAGAACGCAGCACCCCATCATAAAAGTTTTGCGGTTGTGACAGGCTATCGACCCTCTCTAACAGCGCTTGATCGTTCATCGTGGTTTTCATCGAAAATGCAAAATGATACATCGAAATGTCCATAGCAATCCTAAGTGCTAAACGGTAAACTACGACACTTATGAAAAATGACACAAAATCACCTATTGAATCGATGGAAGTTGGCGTGGGCCTAATCGGAGCAGGAATTAGATTCCTAAGTATTTTAAAGGAACTACTCCCTCTCTCGGCTGGGATACAAATTAAAGCGATCTACGACCCCCAAGAAGCTGCGGTCACGCGCTGCCAAGAACGCTTCGCAAAGGATGCAGTGGCTTGCACTTCAGTGGACGAACTCTGCGCACGAGATGATGTCGATTGGGTATTCATAGGCTCTTGGAACTCCAAGCATGCCGAACAAGCCATTACCGCACTACGTGCGGGCAAACATGTATTTTGTGAGAAGCCGCTGGCTCTCACAGCTGAGGAAGGCCTGTCAATCAAGCAAGCCTGTTTAGATAGCGGACGCACCTTTGCCTTAGGTCTGGTCCTTCGATATTCACCACTGTATCGTGCTCTGCATACCGCCATTCGCACTGGAAAAATTGGTAAAATCCTGAGCTTTGAATTCAATGAAACACTTAGTTTCAGACATGGTGGCTACATCCACGGCAACTGGCGAAGATTCACTGAGAATGCTGGACCCCATATACTAGAAAAATGCTGTCACGACATTGACCTAGCACTATGGCTGATCGACAGCTTGCCAGTCAAAGCCGCTAGCTTTGGAGGCCTCAATTTCTTCCTGCCGGAGAATGAACATCATCAAGAGAGATTGGGACCTGGTCCGAATGGAGAAGTGCCTTTTCAACATTTCGTGAGATGGGAAAATGAGAACCCGTTCAAAACAGAAAAGAATATAATCGATAATCAAGTAGTCATTCTAGAATTCGAAAATGAAGTCCGTGCGACGTTCCACACCAACTGTCTCTCTGCAATGCCTGAACGACGTTTCTATATTCTGGGCGACGAAGGCACACTGCGTGCCGATGCTCACACTGGGCAGCTTGAATTGAAGCGAATCGGCTGGGATGAGCCCGTTCAGACTTGGCACCCCATCAATGGAGGCGCACACGCCGGATCCGACATCCCAATGTGCCATGAACTTGCAGAGTGCATGGCAGGTCTACGTCCCCCCGTTGCTGGAATTGAAGAGGGCATGCGCTCGCTCGTGGTTGCAGAAAGTATCGATGCCGCGATGCGCACCGGCCAAGTAATTGATTTACGACCCGTTTACCGCGAATGCGCCATCCCACTGAAAAACAACCGATGAACAATTCAGAATTAAATTTTGCAAAGTAATATGAAACTCAAGCCATACCGATTTCAACTCACTCATTCTCCGACAGGGCGCTTTACTAGAACAGTGGATTTAGTTTCATTTATGCTCGATTCACTGAGTCATTGATGCTGTCTTAGATAGTACGTGTCTGATGAAGGAATCCCAACCAAATGTTATTCTGATTAACTGCGACGATCTGGGCTACGGTGACTTGAGTTGCTATGGTTCGACCCTCAATCGCACACCACACATTGATGCTTTGGCCGCGGACGGCTTGCGCTTAACGGATTTCTACATGGCCTCTCCGGTCTGCTCGGCATCACGGGCGGCGATGATGACTGGCTGCTACCCACCACGTGTCGGGTTTGGTGAGAGGCCGGTTCTGTTTCCTGGGATGCCTTACGGTTTGAATCCCGATGAGAAAACAGTGGCATCATATCTCAAGGATGCCGGCTATGCGACGAAGATTGTCGGCAAGTGGCATTGTGGCGATCAAGAGGCATTCTTGCCGACCAGTCATGGTTTCGATGAGTATTTCGGCCTTCCATATAGCAATGATATGGGGCGGCAGGCGGATCGCCTCGAATCACCGCCGCTGCCATTGTTACGAGATAAGACTGTAATACAGCAGCAGCCCGATCAGCGAGGTTTAACAGAGCGCTATACCGACGAATGTTTACAGTTCATCAACGCAAATCAGGAGCAACCCTTCTTCCTCTACCTCGCTCACATGTATGTGCATTTACCGTTGTTCGTGCCGAAGCAATTCCTGGATCGGTCGAAGAATGGTGCCTATGGTGGCGCCGTGGAGTGCATTGATTGGAGTGTCGGTGTATTGGTAGATCAACTACGAAAGTTGAACTTGCTTGATAATACCTTGATTATTTTTACTAGTGATAATGGTTCAAGAGCCCGCGACGGAGGCGGGAGCAATGCACCTTGCCGCGGAACGAAAGCAACGACGTTGGAAGGCGGTCAACGTGTGCCCTGCATTTTCCATTGGCCAGCGGAGATCACGCCGAATCAAACGAATGCCAGTATTGCTTCGTCTATTGATCTCTTGCCTACACTGTGCGGTCTAGCTGGGGTGGATGTCGCGGACGAACGCAGCATCGATGGCGTTGATCTGGGGAATTTTCTCCGTGGCGAGTCGGAGTCTTCTGGTCGAGACTCGTTCTTCTACTTTACAGGTCGTGCGCTACAAGCGGTGAGGGTGGGAGATTGGAAGCTCCGCGTCGATGGAAGTTCGATTTGGAGCAAAGCCCCAAGCGAACCGATCGCGGAACTGTATAACCTTAAGGACGATGTTGGCGAAACGCATAATTGCTATGATTCACGACCTGAAGTGGTGCAGGAATTAAGCGCCGCAATGACTGCCATGGCTGAGGAACTTGGAGATCGGCTCACGGGAGTCGTCGGTTTCGGTGAGCGAGCTAGTGGTTATATTGAGGATGCCAAGCCGCTGACCGAATATGATCCAGAGCATCCCTACATGATAGCTATGTATGACCTGCTAGACATGCCAACTTTAAGTGGGTAGTCATTTTTTTTATCGTCACATCCTCGAATATGAACGGATTATCGCAAATTCTTAAGTTTTTCCGTTGGCTGTGATCGTACAGGGCAGGTCGTCGACTTACGTCCAGCCTACCGGAAATACGCAATTACACTCACTAATGTCACATGATTACTTGGCGAGAGGAACGCCGAACTCAATACGTTGTAATAATAGCTCTGACTCTTCATTCTTCGCAGCGCCAACTAACCGCACTGAACCATCTCTAAGGAATTCAATATTGGATTTTTCAGTATCTGCACGAACTTGTAATCTCAATTGATCAAAATATATTTCACTCGGGACTTCGACATCACCCGTGTCCCAATAAATATGATCTGAATCAGCATTCGACAGTGTAAAGCGCATACCTCGCTCAGGATCATAGACCATCGTGAGTGTCATTTGCTCACCGACTGGAATGTAGAATGGCAATGCCTCGTGAACCCAATCACCACTCGCAGTTTTGGATTTCCAATCCCACATAGCTCCAGGTTCCTTTGCCGTACGATAGAGTGTCAAAGTATTCGAAACATCACTCCCTTTCTGTTCTAGAATCAACCGGACATGCGCATAACGATCTGAACGGTCTAACTGAAATGTAGTTCTGAAGGCAAATTTAGAGTTAGCCAAGACTGCTGGTACTGGCATGGAAACTGATTCAATATAGCCTTTTTTATTTCGCTTTAGCGAATCATCTTCGTAGACAACACTCAACTGCTTCCAACTCCAATCAGGACCTGAGCTGAGATCTGGCTCACTTAGACTTGCTCTTAAACTAAATGGTTCATCTTCCCAGATCTCCGGTTTAGCTAAAACAAGATAATCACTACCATAGTATGAAATTCCTTTATTGTTTTTCCCATTTAAATTAAGAGTATATTCATCTCCTGGTTCAATCAGTGTAATTTCATACGAACGATTTTCAATTGTCTGATTGCGCCCATCAATTGCAAACATGATTTGAGCACTTTTTGCCGTAGATCGTCCAATATTTCTGACAATCGCCTGCTTGTCATCGACTAACTCAACCAACAGCACTGGATTCTCGTAAAAGAGTTTTAATTCAGCATTCAACCATTTCACCATGGCTGGATTCGTACTGCCAAAAAAAGCAATTCCAGGCATCTCCGGGAAATAATATCGGATGAAATGCAACTGCCGACACAATTCACGTTGAGTCGTGATCCACTTTCCTCCAAGGCCTAACACCAGCACAGACTTGTCTTCTAAACCATTTTCAATGGCCGATTGATAACGAGTCTCGATCCATCGATATTCGGTTCTAGCGCTCCCGAGGTATGATTCTATTAGAACAAGGTCGGCTGCACTACGTAAACCTTCAATGAAATCATGGTCAGTAATTCCTGGGACAACGTATACCGCAATCATCAAATCAGGTGCCATCTCACGAGCTTTAATTAATGCTTTACCAGCAACTTCGCGTAGGTTGCCCTCTTGTGTAATTTCATCAATGAGTATTCCAGGCCAACCATCCTCTACAGGTTTGACCCAGTATTCAGCTAGAGTCTCTGGTGTATCATAGCCTTTTCGATAAGCCCAAATTCCGCCCCGCCAACGTTGCGGCACCACTCCGAGCTGCTGCCATTCTGAAATTTCTTGAGAGACCTGATGACTCCCCCCCTTTGGACTCATGTGGGCTGAAGTCACTCTCTCAATTCCATCTGGACGCCAATAGTGGAAGTGCATGTTTTCTTTCACCTGCTCTGCACCACACCAAGACTGAATCGTAATAAATCCAAAGACTAGGGAAATAAATGATATCGATAATACGTTCTTCATTTTAACTCAATTATTCTGAAAACAGAATTCGATTTTCTCCCCACTCATATCCACTCTCAACTCCAACGCGACTTAGCTCTTGAGGCGACATACTCCGAACGCTTCCATCAAGAAACCCGACATGTGCCATGCCATTCGACACCAAATTAATATTACCGGTATCAGCTTTTAATCGTAAGCGGAAAATTCCACGTTCCAGCACCTCGTCATTCGGATGAAGCGTCGTAGCTATAAGTGGATAATCAATTTCACTTTGTACCATATAGTTAAATTCCTTGGCACTACCACTGCCACTCCAAGCAGGAACCTCCGTATTTAGTCCATACGAGATGTACCATTGCCAAAAGTCGATATCACTATTATCCTTATAAAATGGGCTAAAAAACACCTTTTTGCTATCAATAAACCCCTTAGTGTATAGTTGTTTAGCATAGATCATATTTTCATTCCCCGCACCTCCGGTGAAAGCTTCCACAGTGCCACCACTGTCAACTATTAGCATTTTATACCCCACTATAATCTGTCGAATATTCGAGATATTAGTCGAGCTATTTGCCATGTCTTTAACTTGCCTCACTCCACTCAAGAGAAGCATCGCTAAAATTGCAGTTATAGCGATTCCAGCAAGTAACTCAATCAGCGTGAATCCACATTTTTCACATGTAAAAGGAGAACTGAAATAACTTCTCTTCATAACATTTGGAATTAATACTGCCCAAGAAAATACTATAGCTTATTGCACGCGATCGACCTCTGTGTTTTGAGGTCCTACCGCTACACTCATAGTTGAACGACCATTCAGTAGCGTTGCGTTCAAGCGAGGATCCACTTCAACAATGATTTCGTAATACCCCTCGCTCTTAGGCTGCCATACGACTGAATGCGTTTGGCGACTCTTGAGTGCCAGTACTTTGGAATTAGGCGCCAAGGTATAAGTATTGCCAAAAGCATTTGTAGTGGTGACCATGCTACTCTCATTCTTAAGCAAGCTGAAGCCAACATCTACTTCATCGATAGCGACCTGCTGAATCAGTTCAACCATGCCCGCACTACTCTTAGAATATATATTAACTGTAAATCCGTCCGACTTCATACCGCCAATGTTACTAATTTCAAAATTAATGGGGACTGACTCACCAACACGAGCACGTTCCATGCCGAAGAACACAGGGCCAAGATCAATGACAGGATCCACATAGTATTGACGAGCCAGATCCTCGGATGCCTGATAGAACCCAGCCGAAACCATCACATCTCGGGTACGTCCATGAGACCAAAAGCCAATACCTGGCATTTCGGGTGCCATACTCTTGATCAATTTCACAAAATACGCCATTCGATCAACTGCTGGCTCTTCATAAATACCACCCCCGACATAATTTGTGGATAAAAGTATAATCCCCCCGTGCTGCCTCCAGCTCGAAGGGGCTGACTCTTCCACCTGATAGCCACGCTCAAACAATAAATCCGTCCCGCGCATCGCTTCAATGCGAATAGCCAAATGCTTTTCTAAGCTATGCGTCGCATGAACAGCACCGTGAAACTCACCGTAAAATTCTGAGGCCACCAATGCTCCTGCAGTCTTATGGCCTGTTGAACTCTCACGTAGAATATGACCTCCGACCGCAGAGCTAAGCATTTTGTTGGGATACTTTTCACGCAACTCCAGTAAGGCTTGGTTCTCGATTCCGATGGACCACAACCCGATCTCATCTGGATAGGCAGTCAACTCATCCAGCCAGATTCCGTCCGAACCTGCCTCCAGAGGCTGACTCCACCGCTCAACAAGAAAATCTACATTTTCTTGATCACTGAGCTCGGGGTTCAACTGCCTTTTACGACGATAATTAACTGGAGTCAAAACACGGTTACCACGCTCTTGCCAAAACTTATTATCCTCCAAAGATTTAACTAGAACCGTTGACGCGAGTAACGGATAGCGGTCCGCTTCTTCTTTGGTAATTGAAGGATACGTTAGAAAATACAGCGATTGCCACACGACTGGAACCTCCATACGCAAAACATCTCCACCGTCGTCCGGTTCCCACTGCAGTTGAAAATATCCCGTCTGCTCAGGGGTCCAAGAAAACGCAATCTGCTCAGCTCCTGAGTCAGCTTGCAGTAATAACTCCTGACCACTGGAATCAGTGACAGTCAGCTTTCCGGTGCCCCAAAGCCCGGGATCGGCTTCTTTACCGCCAAGCAAGCGAACCTGCACGGGGTCACCCGCGACAGGTAAACGTGGCTCAATTGCGATAGACCAGGAGTGATCGATTTCGGACTCCACTGCATTCAGTGGCCCCAAAACAAAACTTAACAGTAAAACGAACAGAGTAATACGGAGATGTCCCATGTGAATTAAATATCTAGATTATTACAGAAAATGATCAGCAGGGCCGATCTCTAATATGTCGATGTGATTACGCGCGATTCGAACGACGACGAACGACTAGTAGAGTCATGAAAGCACAGCTCCCCATCAAAAGGCCGTACTGCGAAACTTCAGGAATAAAGGACATTTCTAAAAGAGGACTCTGTGTAGCGCTTTCTAAATCTGAACTGTAGAATCCTGCTTTGCGCCAGTATCCTGCCTTTCCTCCATAGAATAGTCGATCCTCATCACCCCCCACAGAGATCAGAAGACCACCATTAGGAGCACCACGGTAAAGCCAATCCATAACAATTTCAGTTACATCAAATACAACCGTATCGCCAACTTCCTTAACAACAAGAGCCTCACCATCTAATTTCAACAATGATGCTTCAACACGCGTGGATGCGACCACGGCTTCACCGATCTCGTCCTCTGAGCCTGCATCATCAGTCCATTCCGGCCATACGTTCGTGCCGTCGTAAGTCTCTCTTGTCGCCGCTGCATCCCAAGGAATCGAGACTCCCGAATCTGCACTGTTCAGCCCTCCGAAACGGTAAACATTGGCAATGCCATATTCTAGATCGCTCAACCGCACCTCTTCACCAATTGTGAGCGTCAAAGT
The DNA here is from genome assembly GCF_031127905.1 of Thalassobacterium sedimentorum. Taxonomy (GTDB): domain Bacteria; phylum Verrucomicrobiota; class Verrucomicrobiia; order Opitutales; family Coraliomargaritaceae; genus Thalassobacterium; species Thalassobacterium sedimentorum. The sequence goes on from NZ_JARXIC010000001.1 coordinate 33,342, forward strand.
AACCTGATCAATTTCATTCTGAGCCACTCCCGCAAATGAAGATAAATCGAACTTAATCAAGCCTTGAGATTGCCCAGCGTAAGCCCAACGTCCGGTCTTTATAACGTCATCAGTAAAGCTAGCGCTACGATCAACATTCCCATCCAAGGTCACATCATTATAGTCCAAGACGATAGGAGATGGGATAGGATCAACGGCATGAAGACTCACCGCCGCACATCCGAATGTAATCACTCCGCAAAGAGTTAACTTTACCAAGGAATTGTTGTATGTTTTGTTCATTTTTTTCATCGTATATTATGGGTTGACGTTGCTTGAACTGCTCGTTGGTTGAACTGCTACTAAAAATCACTTGATGGGAACTCCAACAGTATGCTCCTACTAAGTCCCCCCCAATAACGCACAGCAAACCATTATCAATCGAACACGTTCGATTTTCAGCGTGACATTTACGTAAAATTCGAGCGACCCCAACTGTGCATCCACAACAGGCGGGGAACATCTACTGGATTACACTCGCTGCTTTAAACTCGGACCATCCACCCATAAGCTGTCGACAAGCGATACTTGTGGTGAGGCTGGAATACCACGTTCATTTCGATCGATCTTTGCAGCAACCAAATCAATCGTGGTGGCACCGATTTGCTCGGGCTGTTGGTTAATACCAGCAAAAGGTAGGTAAACCTCCCCCTCCGAGGGTAAGTCGAGATGAGCATATCCAATCTCATCTGGTATCGAATAGCCCAATTCATTTAACCACCGAGGGACATCCGAATACAAGGCCATGACAACATCCGGCTTCTGCTGTTGTATCCAGCCAGAAAAATTATCGATATTAAAAGCCTCCTTAGAAGGGAAAAACGGCTTTAATTTCCGCAGCTTTTCCATCCGATATAGATTTGATAAATATGCACCAAGAAACATATCACCAGAGCGCAGATTGGTCCCCTCGGACATGGCCAAGCCAATGCGACGGTAACCACGAGCATACAAATTTTGCATACAAAGTGACACCGTATGGAAATGATGATTCGCCACTCGATCCACAGGTGGAACAACCAGAGAATATGCAATGGTACCTAAGGCGAACGCATCCCAGTTGAGATTATAACCACAAAAATCAGAATCTAGCGGCGCCAGCACAACTCCCTGAATATTTTGGTTATACAAAATAGAACCGACTCTATGTTCTCCTAGCTCACGGTAGTCCAGCACCTCCAAACTATACCCACGCTGATTTGCTCGGGTGCGTGCTCCATTCATGTAAGTACGAGGAATATAAAAATTGGGGTCATGGAACAATCGATCTATGCCTTGCGCATAATTAACCAAATACGCCAGCGTCGAGTGCCGAGCGGCATCCTTGCCTTGCCGCACGTGCGCCAACCATGCCGAAACCATCGGATTTGCCTTCCACCCCATACGCTCGGCGATTGCACGCACATGAACCGCGGTCTCTTGAGAGACATTAGGATGCCCTCTCAAAGCCAGAGAAACCGTTGACAAGGCAACGCCAGCTTTTTGAGAAATCTGACGCAGAGTGGGGATCGTTGTTTTATTTACATCTTCAGCCATGAGGAGCGAACAACAGAAACTTCACTGACTCTGATACATTGTTCAAGCTTTGACTGAACTGCTACGTCGCCCGACGACCTTTGCCTTCAACAAAATCAGTCACCTCTTCAAACATTAATTGTCCACATATTTTCGACAGATCTACATCGTTTACATTGTAAAGAATCAGACCTCCTCTACTTCCCAAATTACCAGCAGATTTCAGACGTACAGCTAGACCTTCCAGTTGAACACCTTCCGCATTCGCTAAAATAATATGATGATCCGTATTCAGATAGTCGGGCAAGCTGGGATCCTCCCGCATACGTCCCGCCCCGCGAGGCTTCACACGACTAAGAGCCATTCCTGTTAATTCACACTGAACATTCTGAATTGAAAGCCCGCTCAGGGGTGAGTCGACTCGTCCTTCAAATAGTAAACGTCCCGAGCCATGAATGGTGATGTCCTTAAAAAGCAGACCACTAATACGACCACAACTTTGACTCTGATCGGGCCATCTCGGACGAACATCGACCATAATTGCAAGCTGCTGATGTCCCTCGATATCAATACGCTCAAAGCTGAATTCCTCATAGCTCCCGATGTCCTTCATGTAAATGCCGATTCCCAAAGCGGGCCCCTTCGGAATTCCAATATCAGGGATACTACAATCGCTCACCTTGACTCGACGAATTGGAGCCAACGATTCTGTTCCAACCTTAATGGCTCCATGCCACGTTTTCAACACACAGTTACGAACTTCCACGTCCTCACACGGATCCCCGCAAGTTGATTTCATCACGATACAGTCATCTCCGGTTGCAATGACACAATTTCGAATAGACACACGCCTGCAACTATCTGGATCAATTCCATCGGTATTGATTCTATCGTAGTTATTAATAATCGCCACAGAATCGACTCGCACGTCCTGACAACGTAATAAATGCAAAGTCCAAAACCCCGAGTTCGTGAATTTCACCTCTGACAACTCCACATCTTGACAGTCCCTAAAAAAGCATAGTCTAGGTCGAAATTCATCACACAGCGGAGAATCAAATGTAAGCGATTCTGAGAAATTCCCATCGATTGTCCCACTGCCACGTATACCACAATTCTGACTTTGGTCCGCATGAATTAAGCAACGTAAATCCCCTGGAGCATGATCACCAAGTCCAGCAACAATCGGTTCATAGTCATCAATCAAACGACTTCCCACAATCCGTGCTCCACTCTCCAACACCAGATGAACCCCACTTTTTATTGAAATAGTTCCACACAAGTAAAGCCCAGTGACTAACCGAACTTCCCCTCCACCACTAGCATGGCACATATCAATCCGTTGCTGGATACTAAATGTATCTTTCGCCTGCACACTATAATCTTTAGTCCTTACCATCCTAATCAATTTAATTAAACTACTAACGTCGAAAGATTACGGATCGAAGAAGCCATGGATATAATCCAAGTAAATCGTATAACAGATCGCTTCTGGTGAATTCGTAATCGTAAATTTGTGTAGCTTACTTAGCACTGCCCCAGTCTTCGCAAAAGATATATGTGTTCGAACACGTTCGATGCATTGCCTAGTGACAAAAAAAGAACGCACATTCAAGCTCAGCTTGAATGTGCGTTCTGCATGCGAAACTCCTAGTATTACGTGAAGCCTGACGAAAAGCTAGTCCTCTTCTAAAGTAGGTGGAACCGTACGAACTTGCTCAATATTTCTGAATATTCGCATCCGGTATGCGCCTTCACGACTACCGGCCAAATAAAAGACCATTAAATAGGGGCGATCAGGGTTGATTCTCGTGACCGTAGCATACACGGGCTTCCATTCTTCTTTAAAAACTGCGATTCTTAGCGGCAAGCTATTCACATCGTCGTGTTCTTTGGGCGTAAAAACCTCCAGTTTTAATGGCGACAAAGTCTGTCGATCCCCTCGAAGATCCGCCGCTAGGCTCTCTCGCGTCAGATTTAGTAATCCGATCTGACCAGCAGGTATCGAGTTTGCAGAAATATCAATCGCTGCTGCGGTCACGCTAGATGGCTGGTTCTTCGATTCAGCAAGAAAAAGTAAAAATCGGTTCGTCGACGGCAACTGGACTGTCAATGCGGGCAAATACTGCCAAAGACCTTCATCATCAAGCTGACGTCGATACAGTATCATTTGAGATGGCCCATGATAATTCATCGCAGGCCCCAATTGACTCAAATAGGGCTCCAACAAACGGTAAGTCTGGCCTTCCTGAAAGTACAAATCAGGAGCTTCCAACTGTGCCGCCCCACTTCCTCTTTCAGACTCCATCCAATAAATTGAAGAAAAATCCGCCGACACGACAGTGCCCTCAGCCAAAACTCGATTAGAGATGACAATGACACCGAAAATAAATAGAAACGTTTTAAGTTTATGCATATTTGCAAATTTTTCGTTAATTAACTAAATCCTCTTTATTTAACCAACGCAATGAAACGACTTCAAATTTACGGCCAAATTTTTCATTAGAAACAGTTAAATCCGACAAGTCGTCCCACGAATCATTATCAAAGCTATCGACAAACTCCGGCTTACGCTGAACAATTGCCTCACAATAGACTTCAGCTTCAGGATCTCCAGTAAGCTTATTATTCACTGATGCATAGACGATAATAGTGAAAGTGTCCGATCGGACCGTCATCTGTGATCCCAGTGTGGATAGTAGATCCACCTGAGACAAATAGCCAGGCAGATCCGCTCCCACTGAGCCAACAAAGCCGCTCACTTCAGAACTACTGCCATCGATTCCGGAACTGGAGTCAATGACTGCCGAGGAATCATAAAAGTTTTCATTAGCAATCGACAATTCTAAAGCGGCACTCAGCGCACCTTGCCTCATCACCATTTCCTCTAAGTCATAACTACTTGAACGAAAAGAATGCGGATCCGGCGCATTCTCTCCAGTAAGATTTTTACGGTAAAGTGCCTCCGAATACATAACTCGATTCACGAAAGCAGACATGGATGGAAAAGGACCTCTCAATTTCACCTGTTCAACAATGCGTGTCGCAAGATCTTCAATCTGCTCGTCAGATAAGCGCCTAAAACCATAGACTGAGCCTGCTTCAAATGGCCCCAAATCCGAACTGCCAAGCTCTTTTCCAACGGGCTTATAGAAACGGGCGAACAAACTGCCATCCCCATTCAAGTCATCATAAGGCTGAGCACGAAATGCTGCAAGTAATGCACTCCAGGCTGCTACCGATGTAGAGTTCACATTAAAACCACCCTTCAAGTACAGGCCTGCAGCAGAGCGTTCAAAGCTTCGCAATTCGTTCACATCGGCGGCCGTGCCATCGATACTCTTGACCAAGGGATTCCTGAATGTATCAGGCAATGCGCCCGACTGCGGTACCGTCGAAAAGTAATACTGATCAAACAAAACCTCATTCACAAGATAAGGGAAATCCCAAACCATCTTTGCATCTGTCTTCGAATTCACATCGAAGAAGCGCCAAAAGCGAGTTTGATCAGCCCCACTGGCTTCCAAAGGGATATAGGGAGAGGCTCTCGAAGTGCCGACTGTGTATGCAGGTGTAAAATCATCACCAGTCCCCGTAAAAGATAGACGCAACGGCATCATGAACTCACCCGCCCAACTGGTAGGACGACTATCAAAAGGATCCGCCAAATCATGAGTTACAGAGTTCGTATAAACTGGTGGAGCAGTCAGATTAACATGTGCAAATTGAGCCAAGGAATGCGGAGCCTCACGTGGTAAATCGTATAGTATTGCTTGATCCGACCCTCCATAATTAGGCGAAGTCCCCACAAATCCATGCATCGCGTCAGCCGTCTGAATGGCAGAGTTAGCTTCCGCGTCACTATCCGCCAAGAAGCCCCCGACGTAATTTGACAGTGAGTTAGTATACCCCATCCCAATGACATCACTCGCTATCACAGTGGCTCGTGGATTAAATAAGCCTACCCATTGCCGAGGTGCTTGGTAACTAGTAAAGAAGTTTGTTTCCGCAAAGGGCATCGAAAAGACGAAAAGGAACTTCGGCTCAGGGAACCCATCCACAATCGGTTGGTAATATTGAACACTGGCGGTTCCGAGTGCTTCATTGGCGAGCATCCCTGTGACCAGTTGATAGAAATCTTGGTTAGATCTTGAATTATGAGCACCCTGTAAACGCTCATGTAAATCTAAATAAAGGCGACCATTCGAGTTCAACGCGAATTTAATATCTGGAAGCGGATCTCCTGGGGGAGTTTCGCTTTTCTCAAGTCCACTCAATTGATAGAAACCTGCGCCATGTCGATATCCTGGCAATAAATAATTAAACCAATTCGAATCACCATAAATACCCGTCCCAGAACCATTATCGGGTGAAAACTCAGCGATTCCATCAGCAGGTGAAAAGATGACCGCACGCCCCGCCGATATCGTGGTCGATGCAATAGTGAACGGCATCGAATTGATCTTAAATTCTTCATTATCTACAGCAGGATCGTCACGCACATCAATCGACTTAATTTCAATATCATTATTACCACGATCCTCCTTAAAGGTCAGGTGCAATTCAGGGATACGAATATCAAATCGATATGGGTTCCAAAGCACCAACACTGGATAATACACAAAACGTATTTCATTATCGACATAATCAGCGTAAATACCGACCTGAAAATGCGTGATCACAGGCTTAATTCCCATTCGATAGTCAACGGAACCACTAGTATCTGGCTTACGGTGCGATCGCGTGTCGACCACTTCATCGCCGATACGCGTATTGTAAAAGTCACGCATCACTCCCCACTGAATGAAATTTAAGTTTGGAGACCGCTCAGCAGGTGCACCTCCCAGATCACGTGCAAAAAGAAAATCGGCATCTTCGATACCAGTCGGCTGAGTATTACTGCCATCTAGGCCAAACGTTAAATCCTTTTTTAACCCACCATTCCGCACATCAGTAAACAGTGAATTTGAAACTAAGGAATAATCTGTAGTCAGAGAATAACTTTCTCCCGTAAAAGCTGGCAAAGCGTTGATGACTATTTCACTAAAACTCGAGATCTGTGCAAGCTGATCGGGTAAAACACTCTCAAACAATTCAGTGGTCTGCGGAGAATAATGCTGCGGTGCTAACCATACGGCATCCTCATGGAGCGTGGCATCGACGGGCTCATTCAAATTGAGTCGTGCTTTCACATTTTCATCGCCGACCCACCAAGCATAACTACCACTCGAAGCGCTCGTATTTGAATCAATTGATACGCGTGGCACACGTATTTGCAAAGAATCACCCCCATCGTAACTATCAAGATCAATCAGAGTGACGACATCTGCATCGCCTGGATCTAAGGCTGTATCCCCAGAGACATACCCCGAAGGATATACTTCGTCAGAAGCAGAATCAAAGCCTTTCTGCGCATTGCCGCTCACAAGCACTGCCGGTTTCCAAAGAGAATTATGCCCAGGCATTGTGCCAGGGGCTTGACCTTGCGCACCAGACACATTCCAAACTTGTGTGAAATAAGGATTTGCAATTTCAGTAAACTCTATGGTTGCTCCGTTGGAAGCTATGAGAGCCTCACTAATTTCAGCAGTCGCGGTTACTCGTTGATCTGCACCTGCATGCTTCTGCAACTCACCCAATGCTTCATTTAGTGCTAGAAGAGCATTTTGCCTAGCTTCCAAGAGTGTAACATTGTTACTGCTCAATGCCGTTTCCACACGTACAAAAGCAGAAATAGAAACCAGCAAAACCAGCACAAAAGCCATTAACGACAGGGCGATCACCAACGCAAATCCAGACTGCTGCTTCTCAACTCCAGAGCCAACGACATCTATTAATTTAAGCTTCATACACTAATCTAATCTGAGCTGTTGCGAAAAGTCGTAAGTTTGCTTTGTCATCATTGGCGCTATAACTAAGGTTAATTAGAATCTGTGTCTAATTTTTATGTAAATAAATACCTTCTTTTGAAGCTGTAAAACAAGAGAACATGCATACCAATGCACGCCTAACTCATGTCAATCGGCAATCAATAGTCGAACAAATTGATCATCCGTATTCATTTTCAATCGATAACGAATAAGTTGAGTTGAACCATCCCCCGTAAGGTCGTGATCTATTATAGTACGAACCAGTGTAAGCTGATCGGGAACAACTGTGGTCCAACCGATCAAATCAGTGCTCGTTTGAAAACTCATAGCGATTCTTTCACGAATTACAATTTCAAGATATCGAGTTCCAGCCTCTCGAAAGATCGACGTCTGCATTCTATCTGAAAGCAGTGTAGGCACCACAGGATTGAGGTTCATTGCATACTTTAGCATATTGTTAATGCCATCTCTTGACGGATTCGCCGTGGGCGCCTGCTGATCAATCGATAGGTCGAATTGGCCAATCCATTCATTAAAGTCATCAAGTATAGTATTAGACTTCGGTTCACCAAATAAAAGAGATTGATACCCGTGAGCTTCAATTGTCGTTTCTTGCAATATTTGAGTATCAATTTCTAGAGCATTAAGCGTGATTTCATGGTCAGTGAAATTAAACACGGTGACCAACTGCTGCCCCTCATATTCATGAGCCGTGTAGGCCCATGCGTCATGACTCAACTCAGCGTTCGGTGTTAAGTTGAACTGCTGACTAGCATCTATACCATCGAAATAAAATTGCTCATATTGCCAGATGAAGCGACTGGCATTACCAATTGAAACTAAAAATGCGCCGTCGATCCACCCTCTTCCCGGCCATATACCTTGCCGCTCCATACCCAATGCTGCGGTCATAACAAATTTTTGTTCGATTCGCTGCGGAGAGAGGCTATTCTCTACAGTCGCAAAATCCTGAGCTGGGCTGACTCGGGCAATGGCGCTAATTCCCCAGATCGGGTTCTGTAAATATGTCTGAGACAGTTGCACCTGATCAAAGAGTTCGCGATCGTTAACATGATAAAGGCTCAACAGGTGAACATCCACCAAATCGTACTGTTCGGTGAGTCGAGGATCCTTAGGAATCGACCAGAAACGTGTGTAGAGCGCCTCCTCATCATCATATGGAAACAGGTAAGTATAGGCAACTCTAGGAGCGTCTGGGTCTGGATGGTACGTATCTACCAGTTCAGCCATCGCACCATATACATCGTTGGAAACATGTATCCAATAATCAATCCAATCACGCTCTTGAGATGCTAAAATCTCCTCTTTACTTGGAACTGCGGCCAAATTCATCCAATCTGCATAATTCGCGAGCATTTCATCCATCTCGAGGGCTTTGCGAGGCACACTCCACGGCTCAAAATCAAAGATCACAGGCTCATCCTGCCCTAGATTAGCTACTTCGCCATATTTTCGAGATAGATAATTAGCTGTTGTCGTTTGAGGATCACTAGCCATGTCATACTGATCAGGTCCCCCCCAAAGACCAATCTCGTAAAGCGTGAAGCCGCGTTTTTTTAGATAACTATCGAAATCAACCCGAACTTGCCCTTTAGATCCTGAATAGAAACGCCCCTTCCCCCTCAGTCCGATATTATAAAGTAAATCGGCAGTCGAAGCCCACAGGTTCTCATCTGGATAAGCAAATGCGGTCATAATAAAATAACCGAATGCCTCGAAACGCCCTTGCTCCGATGGTATGACTGCCGGCGGTGGCGAAAGAAACTTAACAGTGGCCTCTGTAAGATCATGCTCCACCCCGTTATAATAGAGACCATAACGGATCGGTGCCTGGTCGACAGAAGTTAGCGCATCCAATGCCAGTGAGATAAAAGGTCCCTGCTTCCAACCGCCAACGCCATCCGCATCAGTCAGGTCAATTCCAGTTGTTTGGTAGCGCCGCCAAGTGCGCTCCTCAGTCTGAACGGTAGTCATCGAAGTGCTGACGCCCCCAGCTGCTTCATTATGATTGCTTTGATGCACAAGCTTTAGCTCAATCTCATCAGGCATGTAAAAAACGAGTGCGGGCTCACCCGCTATCAATTCGTCAGAGTTACGCTTAAACAAAAAAGTAAGCGGCACTGGCTGCCCATAAAAAGTGTGAAAGACTTTTTCACCGCCAAAGAAGACTTCATTTCCATCAATTGGCTGCACAGTATAATCTAAGTCAGGTGCTAATGGGACATAACTATCCCGATTAAGATTGAATCGCTCCAGATAAGATTCGAGCGAATCAAGTTGGGTTCCAATACAAACTTCGTCGAGCCAACCATCAAAAGCATATTGATCTCTGCCTGCGGTATCCAGCGGATAGCCTGCCATAAAAATGTTTCGCGAGGTTGAGGCGATAGCAGGAACACCCGTATCCTCCGAAAATAGTTCAACATTATCCAAACATAGTGTCACGATCCCCCGGTCAAACGTAACTGCGACGTGATGCCAGTACCCATCCTTCAGATCATCTAATGGAGCCCACACATCGTGTCGAGACTGCCCATCACCAAATGAAAAACGAAAATTTTCTCCCCATAAGAACAAAGCAAATCCACCCGTATCCGAGTCGGAGCGATTACTGATGAGACTGGCGAAATTATTCTTTTCCGAGCTGTCTATTTTAACCTCTACACTAACTGCAAGCTCTTCGGTTGAAGTTTCAAAAAGCTGCAAATCATCCATACGAGTATAGCTGCGGTCATCTGCAAAATAACGTATCGCATTTCCGTAACGACCAAGCACTCGGTAACGAGTCGGGTCTAAAGTTTCTGGATTATCTTGATCAAGGATAGATGCGGGCCAATGAGTACCAACTGCATTGAGCTCCGAATCAAGAATCGTACGGCTTGCTGCTTCCAAAGGTAAGTGCAACCGTATTCCAAAATCAATATGATACACATCCACGTCGAAACTTCGAAATTCGGCATGACGCCCATGATAACCAAAATAGGCGCGTATTCCCGGAGGGCCTCGAACATAGCTGTCATCCGTCACCGTGATGGACCCAAGAAGCTCGGAGTATTCTCCAGTTGTCGTATTCGCAGCAAATAGCTTAGCCGTTAAGTTTTGGCCATTAACCGTAAATACAAGTCTGGAAATTTCATCATCTGCAAGTGATCTGCTCAACACAGCAGAACCAAGCACTGAGCCCGAATGAATCGCAGCGGGCAGATCCTTCCCAATCACAATCGAACCACCTGACTCATAAGCATAATAGCCACCTTGTTCATTCTCATATCCTTGCCACCGAGCGATCAAGCCAGTGCCATGCGCGCTGGAATCCTGACGCGATTCGGACCAAAACGTTTCAACTGTGTAATCTTGCCAAAGAGCTGCATTCTCTCCCTGATAGACTAAGCACCTGCGTTGTCCCGTATTCGATTCAGGTGTATTTTCCCTCGCCGCATATAACACATTATTCCTAATCTCCATGACAGGAGGCGAGTTCTGGTTCTCAATCACATAAGACCATGCGTCAGGTATAGTACCATCAAGACCATGGAACGACTCATCATAACTATCCATAGGCAGCCTCGAACTCGAGACATCGACTGCAAATGAGTAAAAAGAGGCGCTTCTACTATGGTATGTGAAATTGCACCTAACCCCCGCAGAACCATGATTGTAACTACCATCAATCACACTCACACGCCCCAAAGAATCCGTATATTCCCCCTCGGACACTTCAGCAAAGATCTCCGCAGTGAGGGTATTCCCCTGAACTGAGAATGTCATGCGTGTCACCTCATGATCATGAATAGAACGAGACAACTGGGTGGACGCTAAAATGGCCGAAACATTCGCATCCTTCGGCAAACCTTTACCTATGATGATTTGTCCGTTTTCCTCGTAGGCATAATAGCCGTGCTCAGGCGCTGCCATACCTTGCCATCGAGCAATGAGCCCCGTCGAATGGGTTCGCGCGTCCTGACGCGATTCAGACCAGAGCGTCTCTATGGTATAATCCTGCCAATTCCAAGCCTGCTCACCATTGTAGACGGCGTTTCGTCGAATTCCAAGATTCGACTCTTCAGTATTGGCCCGCGACATGTAGAAGGCACCATCCCGAATTTCAGCCAGCGCAGGCGTGAAATCATTCGAATCACGATCTAACCAGTCAGCAGGAAACTCGCCATTTACCCCATCAAACGACATGTAATAGGTCTCTGCGATCAAAGGAGAAAGCAGCACCATCATGCACGATAGTTGTAATAGAATCTTCACCAAAACAATAGGATTAATGGCCACACAAACTCAATAAAGATGAAAAAAATCATCCAGACATTTAAAAGAAGCAAATCGCTTACATTGCGATATTCACAAAAAAAGCTTGCTGGCTGGCGTAAGCCAGCCAGCAAGCTTATAAAAACTCCTCAACTATATCAGGTGAAGCGAACTAGAAGTCTCACCTACCTAAGAAGTTGAATCAGAGCTATCGGGCCTGACGACGTCTCAGACATGCAAAGCCAAGAGTCCCGACTCCCAAAATGAGCGCACTGGTGCCAGGTTCGGGAACACTATGCACTTCCATCGACGTCACGCGCAAATAACGATTTGAGCTCGAACTGCCGTAACCGACGGATAAAAGTAAGGAATCAACCACACCATCAACCTGATAACCAACTGGACTCTCTAGGAGGCTTGATCCATTAAATAGAACATCCACGACTCCGTCCGTCCCATCAGTATTAGAGGACCAAATAAACTCATAGCTGTTGAAAGCATTAACGCTTCCTCCGCTAGGCAGCAAGTTCGGACCTCCAGAACCATCATAAACGCCATCCGCGTAAACATACAGCCCGTCATCTTGGCGCAGTTGCGTGCCGAAAAGCAAATCTCCACTCGCGTTAAGAAAGTGAATTTGCCCCACATGAGGTGACGCACCTGTGGCATTTGCAACAAAAGTAGCGTTCCCCTGAACAATGGCGTCATCGAAATCGTAAGTTATAATGGGATAACGCCCGCTAGTGTTGCCAGCCAAGATCAATGCATGATCTCCACCGCCCACAAAGACGACGTCATCATTGTCAGCGTCATCATTGACAGTAAAGCCAGCATCTTTGACGACCTGCACACTATTAGTCGTATCCCAGGCAAATTCATCCGTAAAATCATAATCGATTACCGTTTCGGCAAATGCGGGAATAATGAAGCCAAAAGCGAGACTAAGTGAGATAATATTCTTTTTGATATACATACAGCAGCAAGTTTATGATGGGTTATTGTTTTAATAGAGTAGACAGGAATTCCTGCACATAATGCGAGCTATAGTATAATTCAGCGTTTTAACGAAGAACGAAGCCGTGCATTCCAATGCATCAAGCGGTTTTAATATTTCCTCCGTAAGCCCCCTCGCTATAGGTAGATTTATAAAATAAACACATAGATCGGATCCTCGAATACCTCACGTCATATGCTCCCATCCCCTTTCTCCTCTATCGTCTACTTTTTATTATTTGCCAGCTATACCTTCATTTCATCGACCAGTGAAGCGCACACTCCCTGGAAAATCGATCGCGCCCCTGAAATCCAGCGAATGGCGCCTGCCATCCTAAAAGATCTAAACGGACACTACCGGGTCAGAGCCCCGATTAAGGCGGGTAAAACAAAGGATTACTTCAATGAACTCAACGAACAGGGAGTTTTCTCTGACCTCCCCGATGACGACTCACACTATGCACTGCTTCGCATTTGGGCCATTGCCAAGGATCTAAAAAGCAGAAATACACTCACTGCACCGATCCGTAAAAAGCTATATCTGTCCTTAGCCTACTACTGCAGCATCGAAGCCAAGGATCCCGCCTCTTGGCCGATCGGCTGCTTTCACTCTCCGCTCTATTTCTTAGGAGCCTGGTTTACGCTTGAAGATGACATGACGCAAGACTGGCAGAACACGGAAGAACTTCATCCAATACTAGAAACCGTTTGGCAACAGGGAAACATAGTCGCATCGCATGCTTGGAACAATCCTAAAGGAGGAAGTCGCCTCACCGATCCCCTCAGCATAGATAACTTCCGCAATAGTGCTTATTACATAGTCGCCAACTTCTACCCCTATCGTCCCCTATTGGCATACGCGTTATTCATGGGAAGCGACGACTATTTAACAATCATAGTCGAGACCGCCAAACGCTCGATAATGGAACCAGTCTACCCAGGCGATCTGAGTAAAGGATTCTGGCCGGAAGGCATAAACCCAGACAGTACCATCACTGCTCATGGGCAACAATCATTCATGTATGGTTACGGCAAAGACTATGTTCGCGGCCTATTCCGACTCATCTCCAACCTGAACGGAAGCAACTATGCCTTCGAACCTGCTCAGCTCAACAAATTGAGCGATGTCATTTTAGATGGCATGCAGTGGTTCGTCTATAATGGGCAAATCGACTACTCTGTAATGGGGCGCCATAATGTGTACCCCAAATCCGGTTCCAGTGGTGACAAATTACTGCTATCAATGAGCAACGCGCTATTGAAAGTGGCACAGCTGGAACTAACGCGCGAGAACGAGCTAATCACACTCAGTGATCGCCTAGAGAATGAGCAAGGCTTCTCCGGTAGTCGTTACTTCTGGAATGTCGAAGATTTCGTACATCGAACCGAAGATTTTTCCATCGTGATCAATGCGAGTTCCACCCGCGCTGCCGGGCCTGAAATCACCAGCAACGCGCAACAAAATCATCACTTCGGCAACGGTACCAATTTCATCTATGTACAAGGTGATGAATATATAAACGCAAGAGGTGGAATGAACTACAGCACCCTCCCCGGCATCACCGCCGAATTCCAAGACGCTCGGCTTCCCTCAATCACAAACTGGAAAGGGCTACACGGCCGCAACACTTACTCCGGCGGCGCCAACCTGAATCATAGCGGTGTCATCGCATTCCAGTCTGATCTAGACCTGAAAAGTCATTTTGTGAAAGCAAAAAAGGCATGGTTCCTTCACGGTGATACCATGGTCGCCCTCGGCGCAGACATACAGTCGAACCAGCCTGAGACCCAGATCAAGACCACGCTCAATCAAACCGAATGGCGTAGCCCCGTCTGGCTCTGGAAAGACGACACGACCGAAAACACACAAATCGAAGACCCAGCTGAATACAGCCTAGACTCGGACCAAAGGTCCGTCGTCTGGCAAGACCAGGTCGCTTACGTAATCGAAGACGGACACGCCAGCGTCTCGACTCAAAGCAGAGCAACCGACTGGTCTAGCTTGTCAGTCAGCAACACTGCCCACACCCCCACAGCCGAAGTGGATATTTTTCAAATTTCCATCGACCATCAAGGCAGCGAACAAACGACTTATGCCTACGCAGTCTATCCATCCGTGACAGCATCCGAAGCGGCTAAGCTCAAAGACTCCGTGGAATGGAAGATTCTATCTAACAATCCAAAGCTACAAGCCATCAATTTCCCCGCGAGCCAATGGACAGGCGCTGCCTTTTATGAAGCGGGAAAGATTGAGAACGACCAGTTTTCCATCCAAGTAAATGGCCCAATGGTGCTACTGATACAGGTGTTGCCAAACCACACGCTAGAAGTTGTTTATCAGGACCCGCTCCGCCGCGAAAATCCCCCGCCAGCAGAAATGACAATTCAGTTCAAAGATCCAGAAAGCCTAGTAAGCAATGAGCTGATATCCCTCAGCCTAGAGTTTCCGCAAGGCTACAACCTAGGAAAGCCCACGAAAAGGACCGTCAAGCGAGCCTCGACACAAGCAGAACCACTGGCATCAGCCCCCCGCCCCCTAAAAGTCCAGTAATATCGATGACTAAGGTTCCCCGGCATATGTAGGCCAAACACACTTATGCATACTAATGCATAAGTGTGTTTTAATGTTTCATACGATCCCAGTATAAGTATAACTCCACACATGCATCACAATGCACCAAGTAAAAAGATCAACATGGCCTACGTGGCGAAGATGGCAAAGGTTCATCAAGGCACAGTATCTAGAGCCTTGCGTAATGACCCACGTATTACCGTAGAGACGAGAGAACGCATTCAGAAGCTCGCAGATGAGCTAGGATACCGCCCCAACCCGCTGGTTTCTGCACTCATCGCTGAAAAAAGAAAGGGTTCTCCAAGTGGCTACGGCTCAACAATCGCATTTTTAACTTCGGGAGAAACGAAGGATCAGTGGCATAAGCTTTCTCCTCAATATGCTGTCATGCGAGAGCACCTACAGAGGCATGCATATAAACGCGGATATAACCTCGAGGACTTTTGGCTACATGACACTGAAATGCCATCCTCTCGTCTGCGTCAGATATTACACTATCGTGGCATACTCGGTGTAATTGTCTGCCCCCTGCAAGGATCGATTAATAAATTGGACTTCGACTTTGAGAAATTCGCCTCAGTCGCCATTGGATATACTTTGCGAGATCCGATTCTCGACCACGTTGCAATTGATTACTACAGCGTGATGCAAAAAATATTGGCGCGATTGATTCAAAATAAATCGTTCAAGCGTATTGGTTTCACGACGCCAGCCAGTATTAGCAGTCGTGTACAAGACCTGTCACTCAGTGCCTATTTAGGGCAAAAGTTTCAGCATCCCAAACGCCTACTGTCTCCCGTCATATCAGAAAACCTTAACTTAGAGGCTTCATTTACCAAGTGGGTTCAATCTAAAAAACCTAACGTCATCATTTGCCCGACCCATACATCCTATGTTGCCTGTCAAAATGCTCTAGAAAAAATGGGATTGTCCGTTCCTCGCGACATATCCATTGTCTGCGCGGACTGCCATATCGACAGTAGCGTAAGCGGTATCTTGCAAGATCTAGATGCTGAGGCATCTGCGGTGATTGAACTACTGACGAGTCGCATGGAACATGGCATCTTTGGCATCCCCCAACAACCACAAACCATTATGGTGAACGGAACTTGGCGTGATGGCGATACGCTTCGAGCAACAATAGATAACGAGGGCGCACAGGAAAAAAGAATCAAAACAATCTAGCCCCCTCGATTACTCGTAGAAAGACAGCCTTCAATACCAATTACCTAGATGATTCAGCGACTCAGCACTAAAGGAGAACATTATTTCTTTGGCTATTACGACCTGCCAGCCTGGGATTCGACAGGCCAGCGGCATCTGGCCCATAAAGTGCCATTCACCAATAAAATACCTCAGGCCCACGATATTGCCGAGCTTGGCTTCTTCGAAGCAGAGACGCAGGTCTTCCGTAAGATTGCGGCAACCAAGGCATGGAACTTCCAACAAGGTGCGATGCTGCAGTGGCTACCGCAGAGTGAAGATCTTATGATTTTCAACACACGCCAAGGGGCTCAATATCAAGCAGCTATTTATGATAGTCATGGTCAGCAGACAGCGCAACTCCCCGCTCCGATTGCCAATGTCGACCCCAAGGGCCGTTTTGCCCTAAGTATCAATTTCTCAAGACTGCTGGCATTCCGACCTGGTTATGGATACGCAGGCCTCCCCGATCCATTTGCAACACAAGCACAACCCGAAGAAGATGGGATCTTTCGCATCGATTTTGATTCCAATCAGAAATCACTCATTCTTTCCTTAAAAGATCTAGGAGAACTCTGTCGTCCCTATTTCGGAACGAATAAAATACTAGTCAACCACCTCAATTTGAACCCATCTGGCACTCGATTTGTGGCCCTAGTCAGAAACTTCCCTACGGAGCCGAACACTTCAAACAAAACCATCGCAATCACGGCCAATGCAGATGGCAGCCAAGCGTATATTTTATGGGATGGGGGCGTCGCCTCTCATTACCATTGGAAGACAGACACAGTCATCTCAATGGTGATCAAAGACGATCAAGGTCGAATCACAGTGGCAGAATTCATTGATCAGACTCCAAATTATACCTTGCTCAATCCTGAGTTCTTTTTGGATGACGGACACCAAAGTTACTCCCCTGATCTTAAACATCTACTCTACGACAGTTACCCCATCGACTCCCAAAGAGACCTGTATCTCTACAACTTAGAGACCAAGAAGGGATGTTGCCTAGAAACGCTACTGTCCGCTCCGATCGATAATTCCATCGCGCTAGAAACACGCTGCGACCTCCACCCGCGTTGGCACCCGAGCGGACAACGTATTTCCTTCGACTCCATACATCAAGGCTATCGAGGCATTTACACACTCAATTTGAATTTAAAACAACCACTCAGTTAATATTTATACATGAACAAATTCCGCACTATATTACGCTACTCAATCGATCCTCAAAGTGACGTTGATTTCTACATCGACGAACTACTCACCTTTTGCCAATCCTCACAAATTGAGGAGGTGATGCTGCTACTTTGCGCCGAGGAATTGAGCGTCGGACATATGACCGAAGATGAGCTCAAGCAAAACTGCGACTTAGGCAAAAGATTGAAACAAGCGCTGGACAGCAAAGGTATCGATCTGAGCCTAAACCCATGGAGCACGCTCTATCAAGTTCCGCGCGGCAGGAAGCTGCACTCAGGGCAACACTTCCGTACCATGGTGGGCGAAAGTGGCGCACACAGTCCACTAGTTGCCTGCCCGCTGTGCCAAAAATGGCAAAACTACCAGGCTGAGATATTTGCCAAGTTAACGCATGAATTGCAGCCCGTCGCCATTTGGTTTGAGGACGACTGGAGACTGCATAATCACGGTCCCGAATTGGGATGGGGTGGCTGTTTCTGCGAAGAACATATGCGTCGCTTTTCAGAGTTGGTGGGCGAAGAAGTCGACCGACCACGACTGCTCGAGACGATTTTGCAATCCGGCACACCACACCCGTGGAGAAAGCAATGGTTTAAGCTATCACGCCAGTCGCTCTTAGAGCCGCTCGATACCATTAGAGCAGCCATGAAAGAAGCACATAGCGAAACTCGCTTGGCATTGATGACATCACGCCCCGACCAGCACTCCATTGAAGGGCGCGACTGGCAAGCCATACAGGACGGATTCGGCTACGAACCCGCCTTCATGGTGAGACCACACATGGAGCCCTACACGGAAGAAAGAGCACTGCGCAGGACTGTCTCCGTCACAAGACAGACCCTCGCCTGCTTAACCGGCCCAATCGAAGTGTACCCTGAACTAGAAAACTCTCCGCGCTGCGGGATTTACTCTAAAAGTGCCCGCTACACGGTTTGGCAAATGCTGGAGTCGGCTGCCATTGGTAGTGACGGCATCACGATCAACCATTTCGATAATATGGGCAATGGTATTGAAATGGACCCAGACTTCAGTCGACACCTCGCCCGTGCCAAACCGATGCTAAATGCAATCGCAGCTCTCAATACCGATGACCGCAAGACCGATGGCGTACAAGTGCTCTTTTCCGATAAGATCGCCAGCCACTTACAACTTCCCGAAAGTGAGACAGCCGGTAAAATAGACCTCGAAGCGCTCTCTTTACAGATGCAAGAAAATCCCTCCGGAGGTGGTGCGGGCGGATACACCGGCAGTATGCAAAGCCTAGTCCACCCCTCGCCGCTTTGGGCAGAAACCTGCACAATATTGGGAATCGCACATCGCCTCACTCAGCAGATTGAACCCGATCGCGGCCCCATACTCGTGAACGGTCAGACTCTAAATACATTGAGTGATGCCCAGCTCGAAAAACTGTTCAGCGGCTTCGTCGTACTCGATGCACTGGCAGTGGAAACCGTCTGCAACAGAGGCCTGGGCCACTTGATTGGCATTGAATCCATCCAATGGCGCACACTTGAGCAGGATGCATATAGCTACGAGGCATTCGATGCAGATCTGGTAGGAGCGCACAGCCGAATGAATCCGCGAGTCTGCGCACAGCGACCAGCAAACCGCGTCTTAGAGATGGCCACAAAAAACGGCCAAGTACTCTCCCAGATACACGGCCCCGACCATGCAAAACTTTGGCCAGGCGCGATTCTAGCCCAGACGCCTCAGAACGGACAGGTGCTTTCTCTGACCTACCCAATGGATGGAGGCAGTCAGTTCTTTATGGCATTTTTCACTAAATACCGCCGTCT
The DNA here is from genome assembly GCF_031127905.1 of Thalassobacterium sedimentorum. GTDB lineage: Bacteria > Verrucomicrobiota > Verrucomicrobiia > Opitutales > Coraliomargaritaceae > Thalassobacterium > Thalassobacterium sedimentorum. The sequence continues at coordinate 52,808 of NZ_JARXIC010000001.1, forward strand.
GTTCTTTCAAAATCTATTTCTGAAGAATGGATCCGGCGGAAAGTTACTAATGAGCCCCGATGGCACGCGTTGCTACCGAACGGAGACAAAGCAAGGGACCTTATTCTCGGTTCTCAATGCCACACTAGATCTGGTTGAAAACCTCAGTCTCAGGCATGACGATGCCAGCCAATTTAACTCCAAGTGGAGCCTGCTCAATCCAGACGGACAGTGGCGACCAATCGACGCGAGAGTTGAACAGGGGGCGATCCATTACGACTTAAATATCGAACCACTGAGTGCACTGTTTCTGATACACCACCAGTAGCTCGATCAACTGACAACACCTACGCAAAATGGCTCGTCCCAATATTCTATTCATCCTCACCGATCAACAGCGGTATGACACGATCTCAGCGCTAGGTAACGAGCACATCCACACTCCGAACTTTGACAGGCTCGTTCGAAAGGGAGTCAGTTTCACCAATGCCTATTCGACATGCCCGGTTTGCATGCCTGCACGCTATACCATACGTACTGGTTGCGAGCCGCCCAGAACTCGAATATTTTCCAATAACATGAGCTTGTCGGACCAAGAATCGCACAGTTTAACAACTCGCTGCGGTCCTTATTTGGCGGAAACGATGAAGGGCAGAGGCTATCGAACCTTCGGCATCGGAAAATTCCATAGCCGTCCATGGGACGAAGATCTGGGCTATGAAACACATCTACACAGTGAAGAAATGTATAGCACACCGGAGCAACGCAAGAGGGATGCATATGCTCAGTGGATTGCCCAAGAACATCCAGAATATGACTTCGTCGAAATGTTAATGGGGGAACGTTCAGAAATGTATTATATGCCACAAATGAGCCCCCTACCCGCAGATTTAGGCGTCGAATCTTGGGCGACCGATCGGGCCATTGAGCAAATTTCAGCACAAGACTCGCGACCGTTTTTTGGTGTGGTCTCCTACATTGGACCGCACCCTCCATTAGCCCCGCCCCTCCCTTATAACCGCATGTATGATCCGGATTCAATGCCACCGCCCAGCGTAGGCACACAGGAATCGGACCATTTAGATGAATACATTCCCTACGTGAATTATCGTGTATTCGCAGAAGACATTGGCAGCACACATGCCAAAATATTAAAGTCTCGTTACTACGGTGAAATCTCTTACATCGACCACTGTCTAGGTCGCCTACTGGACTCATTGGAAGCAAATGAGCAAACAGCGAATACCCTAATTTGCTTCACCTCTGACCATGGTGATCAGATGGGAGACCACAATGCCTGGCAAAAAGAATCCTTCTTCGATGCCTCATGTAAGATTCCATTTATTGTCAGCCAGCCAGGAACGCTGCCTGAAAATACTCGCAACGAACAACTGGTCTGCCTAACCGACTTGTTCGGACTGGCAACAACTGCTTCCGGAGAGCCTGAAGTTCGAGATGGCATCAATATTTTAAACGCGCTGCACGACAAAGAGCAGCAACGCTCGTATTTGATTGGTTACCATGGAACGCCTGGCAGCAATGATTTCAAAGCCATGGTTCGGAAAGATGAATGGAAGTATATCTTCATGGCCAACGGTGGTTTAGAGCAACTCTTCAATCTGAAGCTCGACCCGAATGAAACAGATAACCTATGTGCAAGCCATGCCAGCACCTGTGAACAATTAAAAACAATACTCACGAGTCACCTACAGAAAAACGGACCCGCAGAAGCCATAGATAATGGCAAATTACTCGCGCAGAAACACACAAAGAAAAGCCTCAGTCGCGCGTATCAATTCGACCGATCCAGAGTCGGAGAGCCCTACTCTCATAGCTCTAAAAAATAGTCATCCTACCTAAAAGATCACAATTATGAATTCCCTGAGTCCTCTCTTAGAAACCAACACAGACGCCAAAATCATGATGCGATGGTGGTGGTTCGGCCCGAGCATCACACCCGACGAAATCGATCGCGAACTCGGCATCATGCAAGCAGCAGGAATCGGAGGCGTCGAGATCGCATTCCTCTACCCAGTGACGACTCCTACCGAGGAGAGCCAGTTCCCAACATACGAGTTCCTATCCCCGAAATTCCTTGAAATCCTGCAACATGCAGCCCAAAGCGCCAAAAAACTTGGGTTGATATTCGATATCACTTTGGGCAGCGGATGGCCCTACGGGGGCGCACATATTTCGCAGAAGCATTGCGCTAAAAAATTAGTCATTCAAGACCTGCAAATTGATGCGGGCGTCAGTGAATATACTCTACCCGATTTAGATGAAGACACTGAGATCGTCGCAGCCACATTGAAGGGAGCATTAGTGAAATCAGAAGGCGGTCGATTATTCTTTGAGCAAGCGCTGGAAGAGACGTCTCCCCTACGCTTACTACTCTCCAAGCCCACAAATCAAGCCGTCAAAAGGGCTGCACTGGGAGCCGCAGGTCCCGCATTAGACCATTACAGCAAGGACGCACTCGACGCTCATTTATCCACGGTAGCGAAACCAATGCTGGATGTCGCCAGCCAGAACATTCGAGCCGCTTTCTGCGACAGCCTCGAAGTCTACAATGCCAACTGGACCAGTAATTTCCTAGAGGAATTCAAAAGTCTACGTGGCTATGATTTAGCCGAGCATTTGCCTCAGTTAATGGCAGCCATGCAAAGCGACCAGGACGGTGCTTGGCACCTAGAGTGTCAGCTAGAAGATGCAGACACGGTGCATGATTTGCTGCATGATTATGCACAAACCCTACAAGAGCTACTCGAACAAAAGTTCTTAAAGCCATTACAAGCATTTTGCGTACAGCACGATGTGGCCTGCCGCGTGCAGGTCTACGGAGTGCCACCCACATCACTTTCTAGCTATCAATACGTCGACATTCCTGAAGGTGAAACCACACTCGGCAGTTCTGAGATTTGCCTCCCAGCCGACTGGACCGAGCTGACTCCGATTCGCTTTGCAGCCTCCGCAGGCAAACATTACGACAAGAAGATCATCACCGGCGAAACATGGACGCGGCTCCACTCCCCGCCGTATGCGGCGACGTTGCTTGATATGAAAGCCGAGGCAGATCAGTTTCTGCTGCAAGGCATCAATCAAATCATTGGTCATGGCTGGTGTCAAAAACCAGCCGATGGAGATCCCTCGCAATGGCTCTTCTATGCGGCAGCCAATTTCAACGAGGCCAACCCATGGCACCCAGCACTGCCTGAGCTGACCCAGTATTTACAACGTATTTGCTCAATCATGAGAAGAGGCGAAGCGATCGCCGATGTTGCGATCTACTTACCTGATCATGATAGGATGTCCAATCGGACATTCTCCGAGAGCAAAGCGAATCTTCACCATGTAAACAGTCTCCGTGAGCACATCGGCACAGAACTTCCCAAGTCCCTATTAGCAATGGGATACAATTTCGATTTAATCGACGATCAAATCCTGCAAGAAACGAGTCGAGGCAAAGGACTTAAAAATAAGATTATAATACTGCCCAGCATCATTCGCATTCCCTTAAAAACCCTCGAAGCGTTGCAGCAGTACGTCGAAGCTGGCGTTTGGCTAGTCGCCTTGAATGGCATTCCAACTCGCGCACCAGGCTATTTACAGCAAGCAGTCGACTCCACAGCAGTCGCCCAATTGTCTCACGAATTATTTTCATCCGGGAAGTATCACAATGCGATCGCATGCCAGTCATTTAATCCTGCCGAATTCACCTCAAAGGTAAAACCAGATGTAGAGCTTCAGCAACAAACGCCACAGATCGGCTATGTCCACAGGAAGCATGCAGCTGCGGATCTGTATTTCTTTTCCAACACTTCGAATCAACCCATCACTTTTTCACCCAAGTTCCGTGCCTCATGTGACACGAATCACCAGGTGAACGCGATGTCGGGGAAGGTCATAAAAAACAATGCTGATCAGATCGAGTTACAGGCGTTTGAGAGTATTATCGTCGTCAGACTCGCAGACAACAAAGCCATAGAGGCGCCTCAGGTGCTTGCTACGACTGAGGCGCTCTCTCACGAAATGGTGCTCGATCAAGCATGGACACTCTCGTTCCCAGTAAGCGGCCACTCACGCGCACTCAAAAAGCTGCAACCGTGGACAGATTTCAGCGAATACCAAAGTTTTTCGGGCGAAGCGGTTTACAGTCATTCCTTTAATATTAAGGAAGCTCCAAAGCCCGAAGCAACGGTGCTGCTATCCTTTGATGACAGCATTGCGCAAACGCCACACCGCACGCAGCCCGACCGTAGAAACACGGGATTTTCGGTCTACTTAGACAGTCCAATCATGGACGCAGCCATCGTGTTCATCAACGGAAAGAAAGTCGGCACCTTGTTCGCTCCCCCATACAAAGTCGATATCACTCAAGCCATCGTTGCTGGACAGAATCAATTAGAAATCAAGGTCTATAATCGATTGGTGAATCAACTCAGTCATCAAGTGCTCTATGACTTCTCTGCAGTGCACGCTCAATATGGTCAACGCTTTGATGGCATTCAAGATGTTGAATCTTATCGCACCGAGAGTTCAGGCTTAAAAGGGACAGTCAAAATTCAAACCTACACGGGAGCACTTTAGTATGAATCTACTTCTAATCTATACAGATGAACAGCGTGCCGATGCGATCAGCCAGCTCGGACATCCACAGATATCGACCCCCAACTTGGATGCGCTGGCAAAAGAGAGTCAGGTCTTCGAACGCTGTTATGCCACGCAACCAGTGTGCACGCCCTCTCGCGCATCCTTGCACACAGGACTGTATCCGCATGCCACTGGTGCCACAGATAACAACCTACCGCTTGATTCAGATCTACGTTGTTTACCAGAATGGCTTTCATGCGGAAAACACGCAACTGGGCACATTGGCAAATGGCACTTGGGAGACGAGATTTTTGCTCAGCATGGTTTTGACGAATGGATTAGCACCGAAGATTTGTATGCAAAGCATTACAGCGATGGCCGTGATCGCCATGAAACCAGCGATTACTTAAAGTTCCTAGTCGAGCAGGGCTATCCGCCCAATGCGAACCGTTCCACTGTAGCTTGCATGCCCGAAGGCTTAACCAAAGCCGGATTCATGGGGGACAAGGCTTGCGACTTTATTGAAAGACACCAATCACATCCATTCGCGCTGGCTGTTAGTTTTCTAGAACCACACATGCCATTCTTCGGCCCTCGTAACACACAATATAAACCAGAAGCATGCCCCTTGCCTGGCAATTATGAGGCCATTCCTGATGAACGCTCGCACTTAAAAAAGCGTTTATGGCATGCCGCATTGCGTGAGCAAGGTTATGGCAATGTAATCAATCATCTGGGAGAACCCGTTCCCGCACACCAGTTGCGAGACACATCCGATTGGCGACGGTTGCAGGCCAACTACTACGGCTTGATCAGTATGGTGGATCATCAAGTTGGACGTATCTTGGAGAAATTAAGCGCCTGTGACTTAGATCAGGATACTCTCGTGGTGTTTACCAGTGACCACGGAGACATGATGGGGAGTCACCAATTACTCACTAAAGGTTTGCCTTACGAAGAGAGCGTGCGTGTTCCACTCTTTATTCGAGTCCCAGGCAAAGCAGCCGGAACCGTTCCCCATGCAGTCAGTTTAGTGGACTTGTTGCCGACGATGCTGGACCTCATGGGAGAGTCAGTCCCCGACGGATTACACGGGGCATCATTAAAGCCTTATATCGACGGACAAGTGCCCAAGAATATCGCAGACGTCCTCATCCAATGGAATGGGAATGCCAGCCCAATCTCCGTAGAAAATGCGATCAAAGCCTTCCCCGAACCTATCGAACAAGAACAAGTGGAGCAGGCCTTTTCGGATCCAGTGCGCACAATTATTTCTCAAGATGGCTGGAAACTCTCGATGAGTCCCCATGGCTTAGGTAACGAACTATATAATCTAAATGAAGACCCAGGTGAATGGGTGAACCTGTATCACACGACTGCGGGTCAGTCGATGGTTCCCTCATTGTATGATCGATTAGCCAAACGCATGAAGGCTGTTAATGATTCAGTCGCTCTACCGTGCTTGAATTAAATAAAAATAGACACTGTTGCATTCAACAGTGTTGATTATTAGCCATTGCTTGGCGCACATTATATTCTGCGAGCGACTTATTTACAGCATGAAACTATCCACATCTGATATACAATTTCACAATGCCCACTTAGAAGCACGTCCAGACGGCTCCTACCAAATCGCTCGCTACCCGCGTGATGTGCTCAATCAGATGAACGACGGTGCTCGAAGAACGGGCATTGACTCATGTGGCGCAGAAATCCGCTTCCACACCACCGCTCCAACAACACGCATTACCCTGAGCTGTGAACACGCAGAAGGTGAAGTGCAGATTTTCCGTGGTCCATTCTTATGCGAAACAGTAAAGCTTGAGAAAGGCGTGCCGACAGCCATCGACCTCACACCTAACGATCGCTTACAGGAAGCCACCGACGACATCCTCGAGTCCGGAGGCTTCTCGACAAGTGTCTGGCGCCTACTACTCGGTCGCGGAAGCTTCCGCTATCATTTCATTAATACCTTCGGACACAGCCTGCGGGCTCCCCGCCCCGAAGAGCTACCAAGCGTCAACTGGCTAGCCTACGGCTCTTCGATCACGCATTCACACTTAGCCGGGCACCCCTACCAAGCGTCGCGTTTACTACATTGGAATCTGCACGCAAAAGGTTTGTCAGGCTCTTGCCACCTAGAACCTGCAGCAACGGATTATTTCGCTAAGCAAATTAAGGAATCCAATTTAGACATCATTACTGCGGAATTAGGCGTCAACATGAGAGTCTGGTATTCGGTCGAAGAGTTTACCCAGCGGGCCAAATATTTCATAAAAACGCTACGTGCCGCCGCCCCAGGCAAGCCAATCGTTCTGATTACCATCTTCACCAATAGTGCTCATTATAGCCGAGATACAGAACGCGCTGGCGTACAAACTCAAATCGGCTTCGACAACAGTTTAAGAAAACTGCACGCAGACGCCAATGACCCCGATCTGCACCTGATCGAGGGCACAGAATTATTGCCCGATTTCACCCTACTCAACTCAGACGTACTTCACCCCAGCCCGAGTGGTCAGGCACTAATGGGACACCTACTGGCAGAACGTCTGCGTCGAATACTGCCCCAATCAATAGACTAACGACATGAGTCTAAGCACCCCGACTGGGGATTCTTCCTTACCTATCGCGTTCACACGCCGCGACACAACGCAAGATCAAGAGAAAGCAGTCTTCTCCGCAACGCTCAATTTCCCATGAACCTGAATTATGCATTAGAAAACCTGCGTTGAAGCTCAAGCGAGTGTTTACAAGGCTTTGATGCGCTTTATAGTTTCACCCAAATGGTGAACTTACCAATCGAGTATATCTCACCATCCGCTAATGGCTTTTGTTGGCGAGACGAAGATGGTGGCCAACGCTTGGCTGCGCCCTGGCAACACGCGGCCGCTTCCAGTAACTGCGAGACATTTATGGGGGAGATTTTCGAGCAAGCGCTCAAAGGTCAAAAAGTGGGCTTAGTGCGAGCTGATAGCAGCTTTTATACTGAGAATATTTTGAACTGCCTGGAAGCGCATTCACTCATCAGTCACTGCAAAAAGGCGCCAAGGCGCGCCGACAGTTTGTCGTGCGTAAACGTATTGAGCGACGGCCCATTTGATCTCTGTCATCGAAGGAGTCGGACCCGATGCAGTCAACTTCCCATTACCAATTGTATCAGACTATCAAGAAAACAACTTTGTAAGCGGTGAGCTCTAGTTACCAATGAGTCGGGAGTGGACAGGCGATCATCCAATCTATTACACGTTGACTAATCCACGTATGCAACAGGAAACATTCATAGGATGTGACTTTTTAATTAAAAGATTAAATACGAGACGTAATAACAGTTTACTATCAGTTTGATTCGAATCTGTTGTTTGCTAATTATTCTATGGCATCGCCTAGAATTGGTTTTAAGCCGAGCCCAGCCAATGTAAAAAATTGGCTGAGCTAATGCCTATTGGAATGCGCTCCCTTTGCTTAAAGTTTGAAATCACGCAGATACTCCCTTTTATTGCCAGTAGATATGGACATTATACCGAGCTTTAGCGGGCAGCACTCTTGGAACTTCACCCGCCGCGGCGGCATCTTTCAGGTTCAACTCAATACAGTGGAAGACCTGCGTGCGCTCGATACCCTCGACCCCAAACTTTGGGTTGCATTAAGTTGCCCAGTTAATGACCTCGAAATCGACCGACGTACACTTTCCATCATCGATCATGATGCCGATGATCGTGTGCGCATTGAAGAAATGCTCACTGCAGTGCAATGGACTTTACAGCGGCTATCCGCTCCCGAGTCTTTATTTCGAGGCGGGGCCCTCCCTCTCGCAGCAATAAATTGCAGCGACTCCGAAGGTGAAAAATTACTCGCCTCGGCTAAGCGCATCCTAGCCAATATGGGCGTGCCAGAGGCCACGTCGATCTCTGTCGAGCAAGCCGCCAATACAGAACAAATTTATGGTAAATCACGCCTGAATGGCGACGGTGTCATTGCCAAAGATGCCAGTAAAAACCCCGCGATCCAAGAGTTAATCATCGAGATCATGGACTGCCTGGGGCCGGAAATTGATCGCAGCGGAGAACCAGGAATCACCCAGGAAAAACTGGAAGCTTTTTTTGAACAACTCACCAGCTATGAGCGCTGGTGGCGACTGGGAGAAGTCGAGACTGCGCAAGGTGAGAACGTCTTTCCGCTCGGGGACGCTACCCCCGAAGCCTTCAAGCACTTCATCGCTGTGGAGAAAAAAATCGATGATTTTTTTGCACGTTGCCAATTGGCCGCTTATGACGCACGGGCCGAAACAGCCCTAAACCCTGGAGGCTCTCTCTACACAGACATCGCCAATGAGGATTTTTCGATGCCGCGCAAGGACATCGAAGCCCTCCCTCTAGCCAGAGTAACTGGGAGCTCTTCAGTGCCTATTTTAACAGGAATCAATCCAGAATGGCGCCCCCGCATGCGGACCCTTTGTGAAAAAGTCATTCGTCCACTGAACATAGGCCCTGGTGATGCTTTAGAACTCGAGGAATGGCAGGCAGTTAAAGCACGCTTTGAAGCCTACCGGCAATGGCGACAATCCAAGCCGGAAACAGGCATTGAAAAACTAAAAATCAAACGCGTACGCGCCCTACTCGCCAGTGACCTTAAAGACAAAATTAATCAATTACTCGAGGAAGACGCACGATTAGCTCCCGAAATGAAAGCCATCGATAGCGTTGAAAAACTAGCGCGCTACCATCGAGACCTGATTCAACTACTTAACAATTTTGTCAATTTCAACCAGTTCTATGATGAATCCGTCAACGCGATATTTCAGGCTGGTGAACTCTTTTTAGACGGTCGCGAATGCCAACTCTGTCTACGAGTCAGCGATCCCACTAAACACGCAGTACTGGCGACCTTATCACGCTCTTTTGTGGCCTATTGCGAGTGTCGACGCAAAGATTCTCCTGAGAAATTCTACATCGCAGCGGTGTTCTCAGCTGGTGACTCCTCTAACCTAATCGTCGGTCGCAATGGAGTTTTTCGAGACCGCAGGGGCTTGTTATGGGACACCACCATCGTACGCCTGATTGAAAACCCAATCAGCATTCACGAAGCTTTTTTGATGCCTTACGTTCGGATTGGTCGCTTTATCGGTGAAAAAATCGAAAAGTGGGCGGTCACCCGGGATAAGGCCATGCAAAAGCAAATGGAAACCGGCGTGGATTCAGTCACAAAAGATGCGCAAGCTGCAGACCCCCATCACAGCCCGGCAATCGGAGGCGTGGCTGCAATGCTAGCCGCTGGCGGAATCGCCCTGGGGGCAGTGGGCGCGGGACTCGCCTCACTGTTTAATACAATGAAGGCACTGGCATGGTGGGAACTCCCACTGGTCATCCTAGGGGTTATTCTAATGATTTCATTACCCTCCATGGTGATCGCATGGCTCAAACTACGTAAACGCACCCTAGCCCCGCTACTGGATGCATCCGGGTGGGCCGTGAATGGCCGCACACTCATTTCCGCAAAGCTCGGACGCGTACTGACAAAACGCGCAACCTTACCTCTCACATCCCACTGTCAGTTCGACGAACGCAGGGGCGTTCGCAGCGGACTGTGGGCCGCACTCGGACTGACAGTGATTGCGAGTTTAATCACCTGGGCCTATCTACTTTTTTAAGCGGAGTCAGCGCCATGCTTTTGGACCGCCATCATGTGAGCAGCCATATTTAAAGCCATACCCCGCATTCGACGCCTGGGTAGTTTTGTGCGATTAAAAACAATTAGCATTTTTCGTGCTAGATTAACAAAACATCTTGCGAAATCATCCTTAAAGTTATTTAGTGCGCCCAGTGAGTCACCTTAAACACATCTTCAATGAACTACATTTCAAACTCGTGCGAGTGATTGCCGAGGGCGGAATGGGGATTGTCTACGAAGCGGAACAGAGAGGTGCTGGCAAATTTGTAAAGCGCGTAGCGGTCAAATTAATCCGCGAAGAGTATTCAAAAATAAAGGAATTTCGCGATAATTTTGTCGGTGAAGCGCGCCTAGTCGCAGACTTGATTCACACCAATATTGTGCAGACCTATCACCTAGGCGAAATCAGCGGACAATATTTCATGACGATGGAATATGTCGACGGGATCACACTTGAAGATTTCCTACAGCGACACCGCGACACGCAGCAACTCATCCCCTGCGACTTAGCGACTTTTATTGTCTCACGAGTGTGCCGTGGCCTATCGCACGCTCATCAACGTTGTGACAAAACCGGACGCAACCTTGGCATCGTTCATCGTGATGTGAATCCGCGTAACATCATGCTGGCACGTGAAGGCGACGTCAAACTAACCGACTTCGGGATCGCCAAGGCCTTCGATCTCATGTACAATGAAGAAGGTGAAGTCATCGCAGGAAAGGACGAATACCTCTCCCCCGAACAAGCACGCCGGGAAGTTACTGATGCCCGCGCCGATTTATTCAGCTGTGCAATACTACTATCGGAACTCTTGCTAACAGAAAACATCTTCGAGACCAATCGCGAGGAAGCCACACGCAAGAATATACTGGAGCTAAGCATACCTGATTTCACTGAATTACGGCCCGAGGTCGACCCACGCCTCGACGACATTCTACAACACGGTTTCAAGCGTGATCGCAACAAACGCTATCAAAGTGCCCAAGCGATGCTAACGGCACTCGAAATGTTTCTATATGGTGACGGCTATGGTCCCACCAACGAAAAACTAGCTGCATACATGGCAGATCTCTTTGGAGAAAACGGCGATAGTGCAGCAGAACGATGGAATGAAGGTACCACTCCAGGACTTGCAGAATATGAATCCTACTAACCCATTCAGAGCGCTGACAATATGAGTACACAGGGATTTCACCAAGTACAAAAGCAATCGCAGACCCTCGTCTTAGCACCGCAGTTACGTAATTCACTCAAGATATTACAAGCGCCCGCGGTGGAACTACGCACCTCGATACTGGAGGAGCTTCAAGCCAACCCACTACTCGAAGAATTACCAATCGATAGCATCAGCGTCGAAGAACACCGCGAATCAGCCAACGACAATGAGTATGAGGCTGACGAAGAGCTCGACTTCAAGCCTGAAGATTATAGCGCACTCGATAAAATGAGTGAAGACATGCGCGAACATTACTCGCAAGAGAATAGTGGACAATCACACACCTCTGAAGACGACGAGCGACGCGACTATTTTATGAATTCGCTGACCGAAAGCGTTTCTTTACAACAGCACCTGATCAGGCAGGCTGAACTCACTGATTGTAGCGATGAAGAGTTGGAAGCATTGCTCTACTTAATTGGCAGTTTGGATGACAATGGCTACCTCACCGAAACGATTTCAAACGTGGCCCTCACCGCACGCATACCTTACGGCACTGTAACCAGCGCGGCAGCCACCCTCAAAACTTTCGACCCACCAGGCATCGGCACTGAAAACCTTGAAGACTGCCTAGCGACACAACTCGAACTACGCGGACGCGGCAGCTCACTCGCCGCCAAAATTCTACGGGAACACTTCGACCTGCTAGTGCGTCGTCGCGTTCCCGAGCTCAAGCGCAAGACCGGGGCCAGTCCAGAGGACATCCAGGATGCCATCGAAGAGATCTCGACACTGGAACCTGCCCCGGGTAAACGCTTCAGTCCGGATAGCAATAGCGTCATCCAACCTGATGTTACCGTCTATCAAGACGAATATGACGAGTGGCAAGTTGTACTCAATAGCGACTACATCCCACGCCTACGCATCAGTAACACCTACAAAGAAATGCTAGCCAAAGGCACACTTAGTAAACAGGAAAAAGATTTCATGTTGGAACGTATGCGTTCTGGTAAATTCCTGATCAATTCAATTGAACAACGCCAGCAAACCATCGAGCGTATCACCCGCGAAATTCTCAAATTCCAGAATGAATTTTTCGAAGTAGGCGTGTCCAAATTACGTCCCCTGACAATGAATACAATCGCAGAAACCGTCGGCGTCCACGAGACGACGGTTAGCCGTGCCATTGCTAATAAATATATACGCACACCACACGGCGTGTTTGCATTCAAATATTTCTTCACACCTGGCTATAAAGCTGGCAACGGTGAATCCGTTTCCAACAAGACAATCAAGGATATGATCAGCCACATCATCGAAGAAGAAAACCCTGCAAAGCCCTTTAGCGATCAAAGCATCGTCGACCAACTTAAAGCCAAAAATATCAAAATCGCACGCCGCACAGTCGCCAAATACCGCGAAGAACTTGGCATTCTACCAACAAACCTACGTCGACGTTACGATTGAAAAATAGGGTCGATTCAGCGACTCACGCCTCTAAACTTCCAGCAAGGCACTACCGACAGCATCGCAAACTAGACGACCTCGATGCGTGAGGCAATAATAGCTGCCGAGGGCCTGCAAGAGCCCCTCGGCTTCAAAAACTTTTAATTTCGCTTCCAAAGCGGAGCGATTGGAAGCTGCAGTAAATCGCTGCTGAATCTCTTGCAGGTCAATACCTTGATTCATACGTAATCCGAAAATAACTGCATCTGTCAGTAGCAGATCGTGATCCAACTCAACACGCTCAGTCTTAGGCGCTTGTCCGCGCTCCATTGCAGTGCACCACTCATCTAAATTGGCTGGACGCTGATAACGCTCACCGCCGAACTGACTGGCCGCCGAAGGGCCACAACCAATCCATTCATGCATGCGCCATGTATTCATATTGTGACGACATTCGGCATCTTGCTGAGCAAAATTCGAGATTTCATACTGCGCATAGCCCAGCTCTCCTAACAGTTGCCATCCACGCTCGTAGAAGCGTAACTCTTTCTCTTCATCTATCGAAACTTTCCCCTGAGATAGCTTTACATAGAGTACCGTGTCTTCCTCAAAAGTAAGGCAATAAGTCGAAAGATGGGAGGGTCCCAAACGTGCAGCTTCACGAATATCCGCCTCCCATTGTTCGATGCTCTGGCCTGGAATCGCAAACATCAGATCTAAATTCGTCTGCGGAAAGCCTGCCGCCTGGACGCGCTCCCAGGCAGTGTAAATTTGCTTCGGATTATGCAGGCGGCCAAGCGATTCAAGCAGTGTTGAATTAAAACTCTGCACCCCCATCGAAATGCGTGTCACCCCTAAACCCCGCAGAACCTCAAGCTTATCAGCCTTCACAGTAGACGGTGCCATTTCAATCGTCCACTCCAGCGGTGGCTGCTTTAGACGTTTTAATAACGAACTCCCCAGTCGCTCCAAGTCCTTAGCCCCCAGTAAACCAGGAGTGCCGCCTCCCCAAAAAACAGTATCAACAACACGGTTATCTGGCAATTGTGCAAACTCCAGATCCATCCCATCCAGATAACGGTCTAGGTCCCCGCGCCGGGGCTTTTCCTGATAGAACGCACAGAAATCACAGGTAGAGGCACAAAAAGGCACATGACAGTAGATGCCGATAGCCAACGGCGTGGTAGAGGCTCGCATCATATATAAGAATCCAATAAAAAACGGTTCAATTCACAAAGTCAGGGAACCGTTGCATTAAAGACCAGCTCAAGCCACACTAGTCACCTATATTCTGAATAGATTCCCCGAGTGACTCTACATCTTGCCCCAGCCCCTTCATCGTATTACAACCAGAAAGCGCGGCCAGAGAAACCAGTACGATAACTGGCGCTAGAAATTTAAGTAATAAGTGTTTCATATCTAGAGTGATAGTATTTAAATACAGACGCGCAAGCCGAAGCTGATAGCCCGCACCCGATTGCTCGAGTTCTTAATCCACAGAAGCAGCCAGTCATTTAACACCACTAGCAAGAACTGTTTGAAAATTCGGCTCTTCATTCTCACGTGCGACTACATTCACCTCAATTTTACGAAAGCCCGCGCTCTTCAGGTAATGATACAGTGTATTCTCTGAAAATCCAAGCCACACATCAGCATACAATTCGCGCGCTTTCTCAAACTGGTGTTCAAGTAAATCAATAATAATCAACTGGCCGCCTGGCTTCAAGATTCGGAAGGCTTCCCGAACCGCAGCATCAGGATGCTGTGCATGGTGAAGCGCCTGACTAAGCAGGGCGAGATCTACACTCGTATCCTGCAAAGGCACCTCTTCAATATCCCCGAGCTGATAACTTAAATTGGTAAAACCATTTTTCTTCGCCAAATCACGTCCAAACTCCACCATCTTGGGAGAATTATCAATGCAGGTCACCTGCTCAGCTCGCCGTGCGAGCAGTTGTGAAAGCAAGCCCTCGCCTGCCCCTAGATCCGCAATCTGAATTTTAGGCGTCAAATGTAATAAAAAGTGGCCAATCGCCTCCCAACTCCGACCGGGGCAATAATTTTTCCCCAAGCGGCCAGCCACAGAGTTAAAATACTGCTCCGACTGCTGCTTTCGCTTCTCCAAAATGCGTTTCAGGTTCGCGCAATCAGAAACAATTTGCTCAGACTTCTCAACCGAGACACAGGCTGCCTCCATCAGGCGTAGTCCCTGTGTCTCAAACTCTCGATTGATGGCGTAAAAAGTTTTCTTTCCCTCGCGACGATCATGTACCAACTCCCCCTGGCGCAAGAGCCCAAGGTGAGAAGAAATACGCGACTGCCCCATATCGAGCACTTCTTGCAACTCTGCCACCGATAGCTCCTCTCGCCTCAAAAGCGATAAAATCCGCACCCGCGTCGAATCAGCCAATAATTTAAGAGTTTCCCAAGAATCTGCCATCCAGAGAGTTTCAAAGCAGAATTACACGAGTGGCAAGCAATCTTAACCATGTGCTTGAGCCGGGTGAATTAAGAACGGCCAAGCACTTGAGACTGACGCAAAAATGACAAGCCCCTACCAAATGCTACTTCACGAAATAATAATCCTAAAACAGAAAATACAATAACATGTGCAGAGTCACACAGGCAGCCAAGCCAGCAGCCAAATCATCCACTGCGCAACCAAGTCCACCTGGAAGGTCTTGTAATTTGGAGATACCAAATGGTTTTAAAATATCAAATACTCGAAATAAAGCAAAACCAGCCAGCAGTACCGGCCAACTTCCATGTTGCGCAATCAAGCCAGAATGCCCTCCCATCCCCACAAATACCAGCGGAACTGCAACCACCTCATCAAGCACAATCATACCTGGATCACGCATTTGCAAGCGCTTCTCCGCAGCATCACAAATGGCGATAGCCAAGTAAGCGCTCAAACCAGCTAAAAAAATGAAGCCCAGCGGTGAGGCATGGTGAAAAAAGACCGCATAAAAAACCAGTCCCACCACACTCCCCCAAGTACCAGGAGCCTTTTTGATCCGCCCAATGGGACCAATTGTTGCCAAATTTACCACTAAAGATGTAGACAAGGCACGCGTCCAAAAAACATAACGATCAATCGAGCTCACGACTTATCCTCATTTTCACCTGTAAAAATCGACCAATACTTCACCATATACTGCGTGCCTGATGATACCGTCAATAGCGTCGCAATGACAAAAAACGTAAGCCCTCCCCAGTGCAGTACATCTCCCAGAATCGCTGGTAAAAGTTCAGGAAAATCCATTCGCACAGCAACCGCCATCAATAACAAAATCGCGGCGACAATTTGCGAGACAGTCTTATGCTTCCCCGACTTCTCAGCAGCAAGTACAATACCAGAACTCGCCGCAACCAAACGTAAACCAGTAATTAAGAATTCCCGGCTTAAAATAAGTAGCAAGAGAGGCAGAGTCCATGCAGGCAAAGTATTATGCGCCAATAAAGCAATAAACAAGCCCACCATAAATACCTTATCAGTCAACGCATCCATCAATTTTCCGAAATTTGAAACAAGACCTTGCTTACGCGCGAAATAACCATCGGCCCAGTCCGTGAGCGCCCCAATGATAAAAAGCACAAAAGCAACTGTGCTCGCCCCCGTAAAAGGTGCATACAGAAAGCCAACAATCCCGAAGAGGATTGGAATGCGAGAGAGCGTCAGTAAATTTGGAAGATTCACGTGGCTAAGGCTGCCTCAGATACACGCGGGCGGCTAGTCAAAAATTTGGGATTTTCAGTCGCGGACAATATGACAACCACACAAGATCTGAATAGGCACGAAAAGTCATGTTCCATTCTGTTCGAATATACCTCCCCCAGCCGATGATAAACCCAAAAAAAAGTGTGACCGCACTCAGACAGCCACACTCTCAATGTGTCAGTGAATGTGATTAAACCACTTAAAATTTATAAGCAGCAGACACAACAAACTCACGTCCCTTTGAAGCAAATCCAATGTTGCTACCAGTGCGTGAACTATACCCATAAGTGGCTTGGTCGTAGTAGTATTCATCAAAGAGATTATTGATCGAAAGCGACAGCGTCAATGGAGTGCCTTCGAACGGCACCCAATTTGCGTGCACGTCTGTTACGAAGTATCCATCCTTATCCGGAGCATCGGCAGCGATATCATTAGGCTCGCTTTCCACCAGACGTGCACGCACGCCGGTGTTTAGACGGTACTGCGGCAATGCATAATCCAACTTAGCAGTCCATGTACGCCCAATGCTAGTGCCCAAGCCTAAGTTACCATCAGTCAAGCGATCGCCGTTTAAGCTATTATCTGCCTCCCAGACTCCAAAGCTCAGACGCACATCTTCCCATTCTTTACCAATTTCAATTTCATAACCTTCGACCCGAGCATCACCCGCATTTCCCCAGTCATAACCACCACTGCCATTACTGACTAAATCGATGTAGTTGTCGATATGTTGAATATAGTATGTTGCACGTGCAAAATATCCATCGTTCTCATAAGCGACACCTAGCTCGAAATTATCCGCTTCTTCGGCATCCATATCTTCACCGTGCGCATATAAACCACTAAAGAAGGATTCACGAATAGTCACACCACGATAAGCCATCGAATATGCAGTGCGTAATGTCAGACCAGTCAGGGCTTCCCACTCCACACTAACATTAGGACTGAAGCCATCACTGTCATTCTTTACACCATCGCCGATTCCGGAATCGACCTCATGTCGATAGTTATCATAGCGTAAACCAGCGGAAAGCAGCCATGCCTCCGAAAGATTCCAATTGTCCTGCGCATAAAGCCCAAAAACCGAAGCACTCTGGTCACTCGAGCCAGAACCACGTGCCTGTTGCGCACCATAGCCATCGTCCAAACGCAGATCTGATCCGTATGTCAGCTGGTGATCAGCAAACCGCATGGTATTGCGTACATCGTAGCCGTAGCTAGTCAGCTCGCCCTCACCGTATAGATCACCTGTTGTGTTGCGATGATTGTTATAATCACTACTGGTCCAATACAATGTAGCCTCAATATCCAGTAAATCATCACCGGCATCAAAGTTATGGTTGTAAGTCAGTGTTTCCCGATTCATCTCATGATCCGAGAGAATGTAAGATCCGGTGAAATTCGTCATGTGCGGACGCTCATAGTAAGTACCGTAATCGTGCAAGTTTTCATATGAAAGACTCATCTCATGGTCACCAAATTCACCGTTGACCTTAAAATAGCCACGTTCGTGATCATATCCAGTCGGTTCAACACGATCGCCATGGCCGTCGTCATAATCGTTGCCACTTTCACGTGTCACCGCGGCAAGTACGCCGATATTTTCAGTCACACGTGCATAGGCTGAAAACACACCTTTATAACTATCATCGCCGTTCAGGCCTGCAGTGCCTTTGATGAAAGCACCGACATCCTGCCCCGGCTCTAGCATATCAAAGGCATTCTTTGTGGTCACACGTAGGGCACCAGTCAAAGCACCCGCACCACTCGTTGCCGCTCCGGCACCTGCGTCCAGCTCAATAGTTTTCACAAATTCTGGCTCTATCTGCACACGTCCTTGGTGATGGTACAGCTCACCTGCCTGCTGTGCGCCATCGATAGTGACATTCAATAAGGTATCTTCAAAGCCCCGCACATAAATTTTCTGAGCCACTGCAGAACCACCTCCCACAGCCACAGTTGATTCATACGAAAGCAAGTCGCTCAAATCATTTGCCTGAAGCAATTCTATCGTTTGCGAATCAACCGCAAAATTACCAGGCTCCTGCTCCGCAGTCAGCACTGATTCTTCGAAGTAAACCGGCGCCTGATCCGCCACACCCTGCGCCATTAAACTACCGGCAAGTAAGCTGCCAGCTAGATAGAATCCCGTTCTCGAATAAGTATTGTTTTTCATTTAAGTGTTCTTGTTGTTTGCTTGGCTTCAGTAAATCGGCCAAGTTAACAATGAGACTCAGTATCAAAAATGTCGTCAAGGATTGATATTGCGTCTCAATAGCTATTAGTGGAGCTATTGAGACCATTAGTGATGCTGTCATAAACAACGGCTCCAACTACAGGAGATTGAAGCGTATCAGTGAACTACGAGCGTTTAATTGCCACTGAAGTACGCGGTTTAAGTTGAATATCCCGATAGATACGTGTCCCCTGGTTAACTGGATCCATCCACTCGAAACTCTCATCGGGAAACAATTGCTTAAGATCGAACTCCACTGTATCTGGTGAAGGATTAATAAAAATAACCCCATTTTCAAATTCCCGATACACGACCGGACTCAGCCCCTCGACACGCATGTTTTTCAGGTTTAATGGCTGACGCCCAGTCCAGGAAAGTTCCGCCCACAGCTCAGCGGCTGGTAAATCACTCAGAGAGAAGCTAAGAGCTTGTAGCACCGGTCCTACTGGAATGGATTGACTGGAAATGTTAGCGAGTGCTGGAGCCACCTTCACGGGTATTTTAGATGCATTCAAGCTCATGGAGCTTAAATGAGTCCAAGCCAAGTTGGCTGGCCCACCAGCATGCTGTACTGCAAAGCGAAGTTGAATGCGCTGCCCCGCGTAGGCAGATAAATCAACACTATATTTGGAATCGAGCCCCTGCCCTGTAGAAGCTCGCTGAAGTTTCCATTTCCCAAGTGGAGCGGCGCTGCCATCATCATTGGAATCAACAACTTTTACAAAAGCCTCACGCTCTTGACCACTCACCCAGTTAAAGTGTAACCACGCTGCGCTTGCTGGAACCTCTAATACGATATCTATAAAGGAATAATCCGCCTCAGCCAACAAACGCCAGCGATAGCCATTGTGATGACTCATGAAATCCGTAAATTTATCATCTATAGGGAAATAATAACGCGGTTCTCCCTCCAGCATATCCCCCACTGCTACAGGATCTCCAAACCAGGGGGCAAGCACTGGCTGTAACGACAACTTTAATTCTCCCAATTCAGTCGAAGAAGCCTCTCCAAACAAATTCAGATCGGGATGCATATGACCATCAATTTTAAATCGATAGCGGCTCCCCATAATTGCCTGATCGTCCCCCGCTTCAGCAGTCTGATTCTGGCCAACACGTTTCGGATAAAGCGTATAAAGGTTTTCGCCTAAATCGATTTTATTGGAAACAGCATTCATTTCATCCAAATAGCGTGTAGCCCCCACAGCTTCGCCCAGCCATGCAGTAGGGTTCTCCCCTCCAAATACAGTATGCCGCTGCAGGCTGCCAAGATTTGGTGTCATCACGTAATGCGCAAACATACCAGCTAAACCGGCACCCACCGGATCCCAGAATTCGAACGCGATCGACCCCTCGTTGGCCTCGAGATACTTAAACGTATTCAGCCAAGTAGAAAAGTCGGACCAACGCCTTTTGAACAAGGAAGCATTACGTTTAATATAAATACCATCCAAACCACTTTCTATTAAATTATGAACAGCCCCTGAAGTATGCATCATTACAATCGAGGCTTCGCCGCCGAACTCGGCATCAAAGCGCTGGGTAAAGCGCAAATTATATTTAGATAAACGATTTGAAATTAAAAAGAATTGATCACGGATTCCGTTCAAATCAAAATCGAAAGCAGTTCCGGCATGCCAAACCTCAAAGACACGATTACGTGTATTCTGAGAGTCCTGAATAAGAACATCCCAAACACGTTCACCCGAGTCATTAAAAAGCACGGTTTCCACACGCTTCAAGGCAATTTGCAGCCCAGCCTCGGTGCCAAAATTGATCAACAATCCCTCCATTCCATCTCCATTCTCAGGAAGTGAAACTACGCTATAAACCCAATCTCCGGTCATCCAGACCTGACGATCCTCGGCCACTGCAGGGCGAGCAACTGTCAGGCGTTCCATCACTCCGTCAGCAGACTTTAGTTCCATCAGCTCCGTTTTAGAAAAATCGGGTTTTCCATCGGCAGTGCGGCCCACAACCAATATCCAATGAGAATCATTCAAGCGTTCAACATTCTCAACATAAAGAGAATGCTCCATCGTCTTATATATATAATCCTGACTGATCCGAGTCCTCAATCCTAAAACCAAGGCGTCAGCCACAGGACCATCCACAGCATCTGTGGGCAATGTCGACACATCAAACTGAATAAAACCGACACGATCAGGCTCATTCGCCAACCAACGCTCACAATATCCTTCTAATATTTTCCCAGCCTCAGTATTGAGTAAGGCAGCAGGCATGGTAATCCCCTCAGCCCAAGCGATTTCACGCTCAAAGTTGCGATACGTTAAATTAGCCAATTGCGCCTGCATAGTCACTAAACGGCTAATCGACGCTCGCTTGCGGTGCGCATCCTCGGATTCAGTATTTACAAGTTGCGAAACTGCGGAGTCCGACTCCGACTCTGGCCCTAATTCTGCCTCTAGTTCTGGCTCCAATTCAGGCTCTAACTCTAGCTCGGCAGCCCCCCCTTCGATGTAAGCCAGATCAGCAGCCGATAACATAGAACGCGGGATAGTAACGAATCGTCCATCCATATCCCGGCGCACATGAACACCTAATTCATCGACCGAAACCAGCTCGCCCTCCAAAGTACGGCCATCGGTCGAGGTCCAAGTTCGCGCCTCGGTCATACATCCTAAAAAGAAGCAAAATAATATTATTAATATATGAATACCAGTGGTCTGATTAAAGCGCATAAACAAATAGTTCCTAAACGCACACTGTCTAAAGAAAATTTGTATTAAAAGACAATTCTAGATTAAGCATACATGGAGCCGAACTAGCCATCTAACATACAGACCTAGTATAACTCTAACAAATGAGAATTAATGCGATTGAGTAATCTGAACATCCAATATACTCCCATGAAAGACAACACAGACACCCCCATTTAACCTGCCCGTAACAATCTAGAGATCAACAGGATAGGTGTCTGGCCTACGCGACATGAATAAAGTCTCAAGATTATGAGGTCTCCAGCTGTCCCTCATCATCCTGCTTCAAATAAACAGTGCGTGTCGGATAAGCAAAATCAATCCCCACCTCAGCAAACCAACGGCAAAGCGCTAAATTAATTTTCTGCTGTATATCCATATAAGCAACGTAGTCTGCCGACAGCACATAATAAACGACCTCAAAATCATATGAGCTCGCTCCAAAACCCTTAAAGTGGGCTCGGTCAAAGCGAGTATGATCAATATTCTCGATAATCTCTCTAAGCTTAGCTGGAATTGCTTGCAACTGCTCCGGAGTCGTTTGATACAGCACCCCAAAGCTGAAGGGCACACGACGTTCTTGCATACGCTTATAGTTGCGCACCCGGCTATTCAAAAGATCTGTATTCGAGAAAATTAATTGTTCCCCCGACAGGCTGCGCACGCGAGTGGTTTTAAGGCCGATCTTTTCCACTCCCCCCATCAGATCCCCCACAATGATAAAGTCACCAATCACGAAGGGCTTGTCCAACACGATCGACAATGAGGCAAATAGGTCCCCCAAAATATTCTGTAAGGCTAACGCAACTGCGATACCACCAATCCCCAAGCCAGCGACCAACGCAGTCACATCATACCCCAGATTGTCGATGACAAGTAGTAGAGCCAAGGACCAAATAATTAAACGAACGATAAAAGACATCCCTTGGACAGCAGAAACCGCACTCGGATTGTCCTGCATTTTTGCATCCGAATAAAAAGTAATATATGCACTCACCATACGGTTCGCCCAAATAGCCACCTGTAAGGTGATCACAATTAAAAGTGCAAAATCCACATAACTCTCTGCCTGACCCAAGTCAACGAATTGTAAACCACCCCAAGCGGAAGCAACCAACAAACTAAAATTCTTCGTCGCGTCCAAAGCCGCGGCCACTAAATCGTCCGCAATAGTTGCGGTCTTCTGACTTAAACTCCCCACGCGTCGCTTCAAAATACTGAACATCAAGCGCAAGGTCAAAAAGAGCACAAATGTAACAGCCAAGGCTAAAAGCCAATCCACAAGTAAATGATCTTCTGATTGAAAGGACTCGAAACGATCAAGTAATGTATTCATAGAAATAGTGGTTCCATAAAGACCGCATTATGTCAAAAATATGACACAATTTATAACGGGCTGTTCTCGTGTTGTAGCAAAATCAATTCCAAATCAGAACTTAGCCGCAGTATAATTCAGCCTTCAAAACAAACGGAGCCTGTTCGCAATGAACAGGCTCCGTGATAATAAAATGAGAATTAGAATATGGCGTTGGCAATACGAATTTAGAATGACATACCTAACCAAGCACCCACAACTACAGCGTCATCAATATCACCAGTGCCACCTGGATTTTTGATATACTGCACAGATGGCTGAATATAGAATGCAGGAGTCAACTGAACACGATGGCCTAATTCAAAAACCATTTCGTAGTCAAGATCCTCACCGATAGAATCGCCGTAATCATCACTGAGTTCAGCGTAGGTAACAAATGCAACCGTACGATCCTCATCACGTCCGGGGATCAAACCTTTGTAATTAGCACCCGCACTAACTTGTAACGGAGTCTGAGCTAACTCCTCTTGGCTAGTATAAGCACCAAAAGCAAACAAAGTTAGATTTTCGTTAGGCTGAAAATCAAAGTGAGCGTAGAGACGTGAAAGACTGTTGGCACTCTCCCCTTTGAAGTCAGTATAATCTAACTCAGTATGAGCCACACCTACATAAAGCTGAGCTGGACGATCATTGATCATGGGCGTCCAATCGTACTGAGCCATGTAAGTAATGCCATCATCCGAATCGATACCAAAATCTGTGCCTGGAATATTTTCCCAGATATTTTCATTATTTTGGTAAGCTCCGAACTTAAACATGTGTTCGTCATTGACCTCATATTTGATACGGGCATGCCAAACTGCCAAAGGAAAGGACACAATTTGGATTTCATTCAGCATCATTGCGCGAATGGGACCGTTAATTGAGGTGCTGAGTGAATAACGATACAGATCATCGTTCGCAAAATCAGAATCCTGACTATCACGTCCAAACTTCAACGACAACTGATCGTTGATGTAAGTATCAATTGCAATTTGATATAAGATCGTTTCCTGACCATCAGGGCCGCCATAAATAGTCATAGGATCGTAAATTCCGCCAACACTTTTGGAAACGCTATCACCATGGCGATTGACCATCGAAATCTTCATCGTGGTGGCCTCCCAATCGAAGAGTTTCTCTAGGTCCAGGTCCAGACCTGCGTAGATCTGCCCCGTAAATTCTTCGTCATCCTGAATGCCACCTGAAACATTGGCACCGACGATCGCATCGTAATAAAAGAAAGGCGTAATTCCAGCGTTCTCCAAGCTGGTCCGAGATCCGCCCCAGTCACCCGTGAGACGCTCACGTTCGAGTATGGGTCCGGAATCCACATAATCAGCCAGTGCACAACTGGACGAAGCAAGGAATGCTGCGGAGAGTAAGAAACGGGGATTGATAGTTTTCATATGATGTATGTTTTTGGGGGTTGTATTATTTGACTGAGGTGAAATGTATCGTTTGTCTGTGCGTATTGCCTAAGCGGTAACGAAGCACCGCAGGCTGAAACTAAACACGGAGCTCCAAAGCTTCTTCGATGGCACTCAATAAAAGTGGATCCACTTTGGTATTTTTCGCTAACAAGGCATTTGCAGGAACCGTCTTGGCCTCTAACATCGCGATGGCATCGATGATCCAGGCTTCAGCCGTTGTCGCAGGTATTAAATCGGTATTCATAACTAAATCGAAATCACTTTCATCGTGCCATTTGCATCCGTAAAATCGTTCCACGAATTTAATTCGTGCTTTGTCATCGGCCGCCACCTGACACGCTGCTTTAGATCGATCAGTAATGCGTTCACGCGCCATAACACGTTCCACTCGAACATCTGTAGGAGCATGAAGCCGCACATTGAGCACATCTGCGTATTTATTGAGTGCGACATAACCACCTCGAGCTAGAATTACAGTGCGTCCGCGGTACGCCAGCGCCTGCATGGTTTCGTTCAACATGGAAACCATTTCCAGATTCTTAGAATTAGCCAAATCCCAGAGATTGGGTGGCGAAGTGTAAAGCTCACCAAAGCGCGTCAATCCGTATTGCTGCAGAGTTCCTTGCAAAATTGATTTATCCACTAAGTCGTAACCTAAAGAATCAGCTACTTTCTGAGCGATTCTGCCGGCATCACTACCAAGCAGTCGGGATATTGCTATTGTATTCATGGTATAGACCTCCTGCGTATATGGGTTAACTTGCCTTGCGATGTTGCAAGCAATCGAATGCGACAGCGATCAACAACACGGATCCTTTAATCACCATTTGCGTGAATTCCGTGACATTCATCAAAACCATGCCATTACTAAGCACGCCTAGGATCAACACACCGGCGATAACATTTGAAATGCGCCCAACGCCACCAGTCACACTGACCCCGCCTAGCACGCATGCAGTCAATATTTCAAGTTCCAGCATTTTACCGGCCGTAACTGTTGCAGAGTTTGTCCTGGAAAGAATAACGATACCAGCAACGCCTGCGAAGAAGCCGGACAGCGAATACACAAGATATTTGACATTCTTAACTTTAATTCCGGAAAGCTTGGCAGCTTCCTCATTACCGCCCACGGCATAAAAATAACGTCCAAAATAAGTCTTATTAAGAATAAAGGCACCGATCGCCAAAATCACAATCATGATAACCACTGGAATCGGAATCGGCCCAAGATAGCCTTGACCAATCACAGCAAAGGAGTCTGGAAAACCATAAATCGGCAAACCTTTACTAATCAAGAACGCCACTCCTTCAATAATGATCATCATTGCCAGCGTCACAATCAACGGCGGCATCTCTATATTGGCAATAATCCAACCATTCGCAAAGCCAATCAATGTGGCCATGGTTAATGTAATAAAAATCGCCAGTACTGGATTCATACCAGCGTTGACCATAAACCAGCCACAGACGACGTTCACTAATGTGATGACAGAACCAACAGAGAGATCGATGCCACCTAATAATAAAACGAATGCAAAACCAACCGCAGCAATACCAAGCATCGATACCTGACGGGCAACGTTCATTAAGTTATGACTAACGAGAAAGTTCTCCGACGCGAAGGAGAAGAATCCGATGAGTGCGAATAAAACGATATAAATGCCGTTCTGTTTCGCGAAATCGACGGCCTTAGCCGTGCCTTTTAAATTTTCTAAATGTCCCATTATATTGTTCTCCTATTTTTGAGATGCGAAATTCATGATTGTTTCTTGATTAAAGTCCTTACGGTCCAAGCTCCCCGAGATTTTGCCGTCACACAGCACAACGATTCGGTCAGACATCCCCATTACTTCCTCCATTTCAGAAGAAATCATCAGCACAGATTTACCAGCTTCCACCAGTGAATTGACCAAGGTATAGATCTCTGATTTAGCTCCCACATCGATACCTCGGGTGGGCTCATCAAAAATCACTAGTTCAGGCTTGGAGGCCAGCCAGCGCGCAATGATCACCTTTTGTTGATTACCACCACTTAAATTCTTAATTTTCTGTTCAACCGAAGGCGTCTTGATGCGAATCGACTGCTTGTATTCTTCGGCAAGCCGTTTCTCTTCCTTGAGATCGATAGTAAAAAAATTAGAAATACGCTCTAATACCGCCATGCTGGTATTGCTGCGAATGGTCATATCCAATAAGGCTCCCTTCCCCTTGCGATCTTCCGGCACTAACGCGATGCCGCTGTCAATAGCATCACGAGGCGTCTTAGGATGAACTTCCTTACCATGAAGTCGGACGCTGCCGCCCGTTCGTTTAGCCGCGCCGAAGAGTAGTTCCGCAGTCTCCGTCCGCCCCGCTCCAATCAAACCGGCAAAACCGAGCACTTCTCCCTTTCTAATTTCAAAACTGATATCATTGACCCCGTTCCCCGAAAGGTTCTTCACTTCGATCAGAACCTCGTCAGAGATACAGGCCTTACGCTGCGGGTAAGTTTCTTTCAATTCACGCCCGACCATTAGCTTTACCAAGTCGTCCATGTTTGTCTCACTAGTCTTGACAGTGGCAATTTTCTGGCCATCACGCAGCACGGTGATGCGATCAGTTAGGCGAAATATTTCCTCCATGCGGTGCGAAATATAAATCACAGTCACACCCTTGGCCTTCAACTTTTCTACGACTTGATAGAGGCGCTCTGCTTCGGCCGACGTCAGCGGTGCAGAAGGCTCGTCCATAATCAGTATCCGAGCCTTTTGTGAGAGCGCCTTGGCGATCTCGACTAACTGTTGATAACCGACTGTCAGATTACTCACCAACTCATTGGGGTCGATATCGATATTGAATTGCTCAAAAATGGCAGCGGCTTCACGTGCCATGGCTTTTTTATTAATAACCAAGCCTTTGCGAATCGCTCGACCCAGAAAAATATTCTCTGCGACCGAAAGTTCGCCAACCAAATTAAACTCTTGGTAAATAACGCCGATACCATGTGCTTCTGAGATTTGCGGCGTCAGGGAGGTAAACACTTCGCCATCGATCACAATACTGCCATCATTTGGCTTAACTGCTCCTGTACAACTTTTGATCAGAGTCGATTTTCCAGCACCATTCTCGCCGACTAGGGCATGTGCTTCTCCTTGGACAAATTCGATGCTAACATCGTTCAGCGCAATCACTCCGGGGTATTTCTTAGTGATATTCTTTAGCTCTAGAATATTCATATATGCTAGTAAATAGGGGTTGGGGTTTATGATAAAAACAGGTTGGCGCAGGGCCTGTGGTATGTGTGGTGACAGGTAATTCGACCCACGCGCCAACCTGGAACTACTAGAACACTTTAACTTATTTGCCTAAGTAAGCGTCTACATTATCTTGTGTAACAGGAATAAACTCACGGTAAATTTCCTTGCTCTCGATCACAGCACCGGAATGAAGCATGGTTACCATATCCCAGATCTCTTTAGCGATATCTGTATTGGTGCCTGTAACAGTAACAGTCATACGAATGCCTTCGTTATTTTTCATCGCCGACAATTCGGGTTGAGTCGCATCCGCAGCAAAGATACCAAAGTCATCCGTAATCTTAGCTGCAGCCTTGGCAGCTTCGTTTGCGCCAACTGAACCACCTCCACCAATAGAGCATACTACTTTAACATTAGGGTTGGATTGAAAGATGGTTTCCATCTTTTCAATGCCTTCTTTGGTATCAATGGCACTGCTTTCTGCAACAATCTTAGCCTTAGGAGCCAATTCAATAATCGCATCGCGAATACCATTCCCACGCTCCAACAAAATAGGCAGTTGTGGGTAGTTCAGTATCGCAACCTCAGCGCTGCCTCCGAGCTTCTCGTTAATCCATTTAGCAGCATGCTCACCAATGGTGTAACCAAGCTCATGGTTATCAATCAACCACGCCAGATCAGCATTCTTCAGGTTATCATCCCAAGCGAGAACTTTGATTCCAGTATCGCGCGCTTGCTTTAAGGCAAATTCCACACCCTTAGGATCCGCAGGGTGAATAATAATCACATCCACTCCACTAGAGATAAAATTCTCAATCTGCGTAATTTGCTTACTCACGTTACTATCACAAGCAACGTAATTAATACTGGCACCCTGGGCTTTCACTTCTTTCTCGATCGCCTGGCAATAGCCAGCCCAAGTCGGGTTACTCAAGGACTGTACAGTCATGCCAATTTTAATCTGATCGTTATCTTTGGAAGCACCCTCGTTATCTTGGCCGCAGCCTACAATAAACAAGGAGGCAAGGAGGGTGAATAATCCAATTAATTTTTTTCTCATAGTATGGGGGGGGGGTTAGGTATTTTTATTGATGTTTTTTTATTAGACAAATCGAAGCATTGGTGGTCTCCGGGATGCAAAAATTCAAACGTAATTTTAATTATACAATAATACGCTAGGGCACAATTTTCGGGATGAGGTATTCACAGTAACAATGTTAGCCTGAAAACGAGAATTCGCATGAGGTAAAGGCTGACTCTATAAAGTAATAAATTATTACATATGTAAATACCAATAATTACATTTATACCACTTAATAATTACATTTGCATTACATTTAATCAATTCAAGCAGCAGACATCGCAACTAACGGACAATCCCCCCACCCCAGCGCACAACGACTCAAGAACTGAACTTAAAAAAAAACAATTGGGATAACTGAAAAAGTCTGTAGAGTAATGGTCATGAATACTCGGATCTATACATCAATTAATGAGCTCTCCGATGAACTCGAGACTCCGATAACAAAAATTCTCCATGGCGCGGATACGAAGCCCAAAGGAATTACAGGCTTTGACGGTTTCATCGATACCTTCATTCGAATGGAACAGCCTTCTACGATGGCAGAACTGGGGCCGAAAATCACAGCTGCAGCCGGAATCGCCGCCTCCTACCCGGTGCAACACAATGGCGACAAATTTGGCGGGAACGGCCCCCTACTCACCTCCGCCTTACACGGCATATACGACGGACAAATTGATCTGACCTATATCGGTGCAATGGGGCGCGATACAATTCTCCCAATATTCGAAGACGCGTTATCTGCAAAAACTACCCGCCTGTACTCACTCGCTGAACCAGCTCACAGCGATTGTCTAGAATTTGATGATGGAAAAGTGATGCTATCCGACATGCGCAGTTGCGCAGACATCACTTGGGAGCGCCTCATTGAAACAGTCGGGGCAGATGCACTGGATCAATTACTATCCAATTGTGATTTCATAGGAGCTGTCAATTGGGGTAAACTACCGCATGTCGGTAAAATTTGGAGTCAATTAGCCGGTCGGCTTCAGCAATTAGGCATCCGTAAAAAACAACTCCCCTTCTTTATGGATTTGGCCGAGTTTGAGCAGCGCCCACGTGAAGATATGAATCGCTTATTAGAGGAGCTCCCAGCAATCACGACTCAGTGTCATACAATTCTAAGCTTCAACTTAAAAGAAGCCTGGCAAATGGGGGCTTATTTTGGTGGCGAGTATTCGGGGCAGAAATCCCCGCAAGCAGTGGCCGAGCTCGCTGGTTTCCTACGGAAACACATTGATGTCGACCGCATCATCATCCACCCCAATGATGGTGCCGCATGCGCAAGTAAGCAGGGCATCGTATACATCCCCGGTCCCGTCGTAAAAAAACCACTCATTTCGACAGGTGCCGGAGACAATTTTGGAGCTGGTTGCCTCAGTGGCACCTTACTTGGCTTGGATGATATAGGCATCCTACTGTGCGGGGTTTGTAGCAGCGGCTACTTTGTTCGTACAGGTGCATCCCCCACCTTCGCACAGATCGGCTCCTTAATAAAACGGTGGCAGTCTAACGAACTTCCTGAACGCTTATAAGCGTCCACCCTAATGCAGAGTTAAAATACATACCTAGCGTATCGAACTCGCAGTCAGCACAACCCCGCCAGCATAGGCAAGGTTGTGCATCACAAAAGCAAGATTCGAATTATTCAGCGCTACTTCCGAATTTGGTACTCTGTCTTTTCCGAAATCAATTTCTGAATTGCTTCAAACGCGCGATTCACCTCCTTATCCTTGAGGGTACGATCCGCAGCGCGGAAGCTCATGCTGACAGCCAAGCTCTTCTTCCCCTCAGGTAGGCCTTGCCCCTGATATTGATCGAAGATACGGACACTCTCACAGTCAAAGCCCTGAGTCGCTTTTCTAGCGAATTTCGCGACGTCCTTTTCGACGTCTCCAG
The DNA here is from genome assembly GCF_031127905.1 of Thalassobacterium sedimentorum. Lineage (GTDB taxonomy): Bacteria > Verrucomicrobiota > Verrucomicrobiia > Opitutales > Coraliomargaritaceae > Thalassobacterium > Thalassobacterium sedimentorum. Next base: position 83,330 of record NZ_JARXIC010000001.1, read on the forward strand.
CTAGCACAGACTCATCAACAATCAGTGCGAGATCCTTAGCGGAAGCGGGCTGATTACTAATGCCGAGGTGACGGCCGCGCTTTGCTTTACGCTCGAAGAACTTAGGAGTCATTAGAATCGAACCAGCGATAATAGGTGTCTTAATATCCCATCGATCTTTCAAAATAGCCATATTCAATAGACCAGCAGTAGCTTGAAAGCCCATCTTTGCAAAATCGCCGGCCTCGGCCGAATGGCCGGGTTGCCAGAGCTGAGACTGTTCAATAGGTTTAAAGGTCAATTTGCTGGCTGCAGTGCCCGCAATTTCCAAAATCTCTCCAGCCAGGGTACGCGCCGTATAAAAATCTGCAACTTCCCGCTGACGCCACTCTCGGCTGAGCTGATCAGCCACAATTACAAAGCCGACAGACACTAGCTCCACCATCTGTCCTTTCACCTCGCGATAGACATGGCCTCGCTCGAAGAAACGCGTCGCGCCCGTAGCACGCGCCGCATTCAACTTCAGCACATCTAATAAACCGGGAATCAATGAAGGACGCAAATGGCTCTGATCGCTTTGTAGTGGATTATCCAATGCCAGCACCTTGAAGCTCTCCTCTCCAAAGAAAAACTTTGTCTCTTCAGGATCGCGCAACGAATATAGAAAGGCTTCGTCGAAGTTTTGCCCAGTCAAGTAATCGGCCACCGCCTCATTAACTGTGTAAATGCGATGATCCTGCGTGCTAATACCGCGGGCAACAACCTCAGACTCGGGAATCTTATCAGTGCCATAGACACGGATAAACTCTTCGATCAAATCAACGTCACGTTGTAAATCTTGACGATAGGAGGGTATCGACACTTCCCAACGCACAGAGCCGTCATCTGCATTGTGCACAGCAATCACCAGTCCAAGCGATTCGAGTACGTTCTGAATGTCCTCATCACTGACCTCAAAGCCAATGAACTGACGCACACGATCTGGTGACAGCTGCACTTCGGAGAGAGTGGGAGGCTCTGCCCCAACTTCAATTTGATTGCCGTCCACGCGGCCTCCCGCAACTTCGAGAATAAGGTCGACAGCGCGTAGGGCTGCATAGGTAACCCCTTTGGGATCGATACCGCGCTCGAAGCGATACGAACTATCCGAAGAAAGCCCTAATTTACGCGAAGTCGCGCGCACGGAGGTCGGAGAGAAATAAGCGGCTTCCAATACCACATCAACGGTGTCCTGATCGACCTCAGCCGCCAGTGAGCCCATAACACCTGCAACCACCAGCGGGCGCTCAGCATCAGCAATCACAGCCATGTCAGCCGTAAGACTACGCTCGACTTCATCCAACGTGGTGATTTCCTCGCCCGCTTCAGCCATACGCACCACGAGTTTACCACCTTGAATTTTGCCCGCGTCAAACGCGTGCAAGGGCTGGCAAGTTTCGTGAAGCACATAGTTCGTGACATCAACCACATTGTTAATCGAGCGCTGACCGGTAGCTTCGATGGCATCCTTGAGCCACTTAGGACTGGGCCCTATTGTCACGCCTTTAATACAAATCGCAGTATAGTGTGGACAAAATTCAGGCGCACTGACTTCCACACCAGAGATGAGAGCTGTTCCGTTACTTCCGTTCTCTATACTCGCTTTTACCTCAGGATACTGAACGCTCAATCCGAATTTGGCGGCTAACTCACGGGCCACACCAATATGGCTGAGCACGTCGACTCGGTTAGGCGTAATTTCCAAATCAAAGACGGTGTCACCATCCGTGTAGAGGTCGTTGAGCGGCATGCCCAATTCAGTATCAGCTGACAGTATCATGATGCCATCATGATCTTGACCAATTTGTAGCTCCTTAGCGGAACACATCATTCCGGCAGAAGGTTGCCCACGCAACTTGGAGGCCTTAATCTTAAAATCGCCCGGTAGAACAGCACCTGGCAGCGCGACCATGACTTTGTCACCTTGCTTAAAGTTTTTAGCACCACAGACGATGTCGTGGACTTCACCTTCGTTGCCAGTTGAGACCTTACAGCAACGCAAACGATCGGCATCAGGATGCTGAATATATTCAAGCACCTGCCCGACGACAACGTTGTTCAATTGAGGCGGGCCCAATTTTTCATATTCCTCGATGTCAAAACCGAGTAAGGGCAAGACTTCAGCCAGCACTTCAGGCGAGTGCTCGGCCGGATCGAGGTCGATATAGTTTTTAAGCCAGTTATAAGAAATTTTCATGATGAAAAGTAATTGAAAGAATAGATTCGATGCTTCGGATGCACAGCCGACGCTGCAGTTAATTCTGCCTAGGCAAACTGTTTTAGGAAACGGACATCGTTTTGGTAATAGTAGCGAATATCATCAACGCCTTGTAATATCATGGCGATGCGCTCGATCCCCATGCCGAATGCATAGCCAGTGTACGCCTCGGGATCGATACCGACAGCTTTAAACACCTCGGGGTCCACCATACCGCAGCCCATAATTTCAAGCCACTTGTTACTCAGCTTACCAAGATCCGGCGAAAAGAAATCCATCTCAAAACTAGGCTCGGTAAACGGAAAGAAACTCGGACGCAAACGAGTTTTTGCTTTGGGGCCAAAGATTGTTTTGACGAAATGATCCAGAGTCGCCTTCAGATCGAGCAAGGTGACATTCTTATCGACGTACAATCCCTCAATTTGGTGGAAGTTTGCGCTGTGTGTTGCATCAGGAGTATCACGCCGGAAACAACGGCCAGGTGCTACAATACGAATAGGAGGCTGCGATTGCAGCATGGTGCGAATCTGCACAGTCGAGGTATGGGTGCGCAACAGGTATTTCTCGTCTGCGTGCTTACTGACATTATTAACTTTCAAACTCTCAGGCAAGTAGTAGGAATCCTGCATATCACGTGCCGGATGATCACTCGGAATATTAAGTGCATCGAAGCAATAATGCTCCGTCTCGAGCTCAGTCGCCTCGGCCACAGAAAATCCTATACGTCGAAAGAGCGCCACCATCTCTTCACGCACCTGAGCGATCGGATGCAGGGTGCCACGAGCGGCATCGGGCGCGGGCAGCGTAGGATCGATGGCCGGGCCAAGCTTGGCAGCCAGTTCAGCTGCTTCAATACGCTCAACCACCTGGTCAAATGCTGCTTGCACTGCGGTCTTGGCCTCGTTGATTAACTTCCCCATGGCTGGCTTGTCCTGCTTCGGCACTTTTCCCATGCCCTTCATGACATCGGTCAAGGCACCCTTGGGGCCGGAAATAGTAGCCTTGTAGGCCTCAAATTCTGCGCGCGCTTGTATGGTAGGTGCAGATTTCTGTACCTCGGCGACGATAGCGTTTAACTGTTCTTGCATGATAGTCCTGTTTTACAGTGAAGCGGTGAGGGTTTCACTCTGAGATATTTTGTCGAGACGGTTTTCCAGTAAATCTTAGGTGAAATCAGCAAAACTTCCCCGTCATTTTAAAAAATATTGCTGCAATCACAAGGGTTCGGTAGCTTTACACGTGGAAAATCCAAATTAGAACACATACTTTTCATCGTCAATTAGCCTCGATTCACGGACAAAGGGAATTTAGATAATTCAACCACTTAGCATTAAGCTCATACAGTTTGGCGACTTCAAAAAATACAGAAACTCGGCACTTAAAGATCTTATATCAAGACGCCGACTACATAGCGATTGATAAACCAGCAGGTCTGCTCGTGCATCGAAGCCCGCTAGATCGCCATGCTAGCGAGTTTGCAGTCCAAATGCTGCGCGATCAGCTGGGGCACCCAGTCAATCCCTGCCATCGTTTAGATCGTCCCACCAGTGGCATTCTACTTTTTGCGCTCAACACGAGCGCGACTCGCGCCGCTCAAAATGTCTTTGCCCAACAACTCGCGAGCAAAACTTACCATGCTGTCGTACGCGGCTGGCTCGACGGAGCGGGCGAAATTGATTATGATCTGCGCAACGAAGAAAGACCGGACAAAATGCAATCCGCAGTGACCGCCTACCGCTGCCTGCGACAGTCTAGCATACAGGTGCCAGTGGGACGCTACCCCAGCGCACGACTTTCACTAGTAGAACTGCATCCGAAAACCGGACGCACGCATCAATTACGTAGACATATGGCACACCTGCGTCATCCGATTCTAGGTGACACCCGACACGGCGACAGCGCACAAAACAAATTCTTACGAGCTCAATGTGGTCGACAAATACTACTACTGCGAGCAGTCAGACTACAAATCCCCCACCCGACTAGCGGTCGAAACTTAGATATACACGCCGGTATGGACGCTGACTTTGCAGCTGCACTCGATCAATTAAAACTCATCCCCGCAGCAACTGCTCTAAAGCATGCACAGCCGCCGCAGGACCATCTTCTTTAGCCAACTCAACAGCCAAATCTCGAGCACGCTGTGGCATTTTCTTAGACTTCTCGATCATTCGCACCGCTTTCGGCAAATCTTCAGGCCAGCGCTTTCGTTTAACTTCCAAGCCCACTCCCAACCGTTTAACCTCAGAAGCAAAAAACCACTGATCACCAATGTGAGGAATGATGACATGCGGCACCCCGGCATGCAGCACACTCGCTGTAGTTCCCGCACCACCATGATGGATCACTAAGGAAGCGTATCGAAATAATTGATCATGTGACACGCGCCCAACTCGTAGCATCTGATCATTTGGCCGCTCGATCGTCAAACCAGCCCATCCGGATTGTATAATAATTTTTTTTCCAGCTGGCCAGTTACGCATAAAACGCGTCATCACCTTACGGGCTTCATCAAATGTCACGCTACCAAAGGTCAAAATCGGCACTGCTTCGTTCTGACAAAAATTCTTAAGAGTATCCTCCAAAGCTGCATCCTCTGGCGACTGCCATCGTAAATAGCCAGTAAATTTAAAACGGTCGCTCCACAGCCGCGGCGGCTGACAGAGCTTTGCCGATACAGTCACCAAGGCTAAATCTGCGGGTTCCAACGCAAAACTTTCGGCGCGCCCCATACCATGACGTGCCATCGCCTCGCCCACTACACGATTAATTTGCCAACACAGCACACGATCTGTGAGTTTCCACAAAACCTGATTCCAACGACGACGAAGAAAAGCGGGGGCAGCTAAACGTGGTAAGCCCTCTGGAGGATAACTGACCGAAGGCACCACATTGTGAGCAAATGTAGTCACCACACAGGGTACATTAGCTTGACGTGCAAGGGTGCACAAATTGGCAAACACATAACTGGTGACAAAAATATCGGCGCTCACCAACTCACGCTGTAAAGTCTCCAATATTTCATCGAGAAAAGGTAGGGATTCAGAGTAAATAATTCGTATCAAGTCCAAGGCGTGTCTGGCCTTAGTCAAGTCACGCATCGCTTCTGCAAAGCCACTCTGATCCCAATCCGGCGGGAGGTACACGAACTCGATACCCGCCGACTCAATTTCATCGCGAAACAGAGAAACAGTAGCAAAACGCACCTCATGCCCCGCCTCAACCAGTGCCCGACCCAATCGAATTACTGGATAAATATCTCCTGTCGAACCGTGTGAAGTAAGCAATACGTTCATAAAAATTGACTTTAAGTGTGAAAGAAACTCGAGAATCAACAGCATTCAATGACGACACCTAATTGTGACAGTTACACAGGGAGACATTTTCAAATTGCAGAAGCTCACCGCTCACGATTCTCTCAACATCCTGTGAAGAAAACAGCTATCATCGGTTCCGGAATCACTGCACTAACACGCGCTTGGCAACTCACACAGCGTGGGCATAGCTGCGTCGTGCTAGAGAGCTCCCCTCGAATTGGTGGTGCCATACAAAGTCACCGCTCAGGAGCCTACCTAGCGGAAGCTGGGCCGAACTCAATTCAGGTTAACAGTGCAGCAGTAGATCGTTTCCTCCGCAGTGTTCCCAACTTGGAAAATCGTATCATTACTGCCTCAGCTCGAGCTAAAAAACGATTTATTTTACGCAATGGACGCCCCCAAGCGGTGCCAATGGGACCATTATCGGCAATAACGAGCCCATTATGGAGCCTGAGCGGCAAACTGCGTGTTTTAAAAGAGCCTTTCGTTCGGCCAATGGCCCCTGATGTCGAAGAGAGTGCTGCTGACTTCGTACGCCGTCGCTTAGGCGAAGAACTTTATCAATACGCAATCAACCCACTAATCGGCGGCATTTACGCAGGCGATCCCGAGCAGCTATCCTTACGCTATGCATTCCCAAAGCTCTATGCCCTCGAGCAAAATCATGGCGGCATGATTCGAGGCGCCATCGCAAAAATGCACGGCAATCGTCAAAAACATGTGCCTACTGTGAACAAGCGCATTATTTCTTTCGAGAATGGCCTCGCAGAACTGCCACAAGCGCTGGCCGCTGCCCTTGGCGAGTGTGTACATACCTCCGTGTATTTAGAATCGATTCAACACATCGATTCACATTGGCAGATAAAATGGAATGGGCAGATACATCATTACGATGAAGTCATACTCACAACTCCTGCCCACTCATTGGCGATGCTGCCGCTCGACCTTACACTGGAAAAAGCACTACGTCCGTTAAAAGCCATCGACTATCCACCAGTTTCCGTACTCAGCCTCGCATTCAAACGTGCTGAAGTCGCACATCCCTTGGACGGTTTCGGCGTATTAATACCTGAATGTGAAAAACGCATGATTCTAGGAGTGCTCTTTCCCTCAAGTATATTCGCCCATCGCGCTCCTGCAGACGAAGTACTCCTCACCGTATTCGTGGGCGGCGAGCGTCAACCCAAACTCGCGCAGCCAGACACGGACACTCTGCGCATCAAGATACTCCCGGAACTGCGCCAAATACTTGGAGTCGCCGGCAAGCCCAAGTTTGTGCATCATACACACTGGCCCCGTGCGATACCACAATACAAGCTTGGCTATGGCGAATTACTCCAGCAAATGCAAACTGTCGAAGCTCATTTCCCGGGGCTGAAACTAGCCGGTAATTACCGTACGGGTATTTCACTGAGCTATTGTATCGAATCCGCGCTCGAAGCCTAGAGCAATGACTTCTCATTCGAAATACCCCTGCAATACCCAATACTAAAGCATAAAGCCTGGCACCCAAAAGGATGCCAGGCTCTGAAAACAAACTAAATAATTGTGAACTATTTACCTGCGCAACAAGCCATTTTCGGCATGGGGAGCGTGGGTGCTGCAGCCACCGCTTTTTTCTTAAGCGGATCACCACAGCCCTGCTTATCGCCACTCGCGGCTTTGTCATCGCAAGCCTTCTTGTCGCCGCAAGCGACTTTGTTATCGCAAGCTGCTTTATCGCCGCAAGCCTCCTTGTCGCCGCAAGCCTTCTTGTCGCCGCAAGCCTTCTTGTCGCCGCAAGCCTTCTTGTCGCCGCAAGCCTTCTTGTCATCGCAAGTTACTTTTTCATCGCAGTTGTTTTTAGTCTGACAAGCAGCCAGATCACTTGCTTGAGACCCAGGCCCCTGCCCACACGATGCAGATGATACAGACGATACAGACGATACAGACGAGCAGGATGCAGATGATCCACCCTGTAATTGAGCAGTCATTGCTGCAGCGATAAAGAAGATGGGAATAAATCGTAATTTCATAGTGTATGTATTAATAAATTGCATGCTCTTTAAACGAATCTCTAAAGCATGATCTGGTATCTGAATATGATTCCAAATTATTTTGCAAGTTCCACTCGCTGAAAACTTAGACTCAACCCCGAATCAGCATCTACCTCAATTAAACATCCGGCAATCCTGACATCACCTTCAGCCACGGGAAAACGTCGCTTCATACCGTCTTTGAAGGTAGCGAGAACTTGACTAACATCGCGTCCCAACACCGATGCATAAGGGCCACACATCCCTGCATCAGTCAAATAGGCAGTCCCTTGCGGCAATACGCGTCCATCCGCAGTAGGTACATGCGTATGCGTGCCCACGACTGCAGAAGCCCGACCATCCAAATGCCATCCCAAGGCAATTTTCTCAGATGTGGCCTCCATATGTGCTTCCACAAAAACTGCATCGCACTGAGATTTTAATTCGGTTAATTTCAAATCTGCCATACGAAATGGACAGCTAGACTTCAGAGCCAGATAATTACGTCCCAACAGCGTAAACACAGCGAGACGAAAACCATTCCTCTCCACTATCACATGTGTTCGACCAGGATTTTGCTCAGGTAAATTTGCAGGACGGCATACCGCAGCCAACTGATCGATTTCATTTTCAAAATTCTTCTGATCCCAAACATGGTCTCCAAGTGTAATCGCATCGACTCCTGCTGCAATCAATCCATCCGCAATCTTTTTAGTGATGCCCGCTCCACCGGCGGAATTCTCTGCGTTCGCAATAACAAAATCGGCATCCAACTCAGCACGTAGTGCGGCTACACGCTCCATCACAAAATGACGACCAGGGCGGCCGACGATATCCCCTAAAAACAAAATCTTTGGCATATGCCTGCATATATGGAGCTGAAGAGAGAACGCGCAAGACACGAAAAGCGCTTGCGGCTAAAATAAACACACTTCAGCCTTCGCGCGCTCTGCCAGCCTCAGTATTCACATGATTAAATAAACGTTTAAACTCACACAAGAAATCACAATGAATTGCAAGAACACGCAGACCGCCCCACCGCTCTTAGCCGTCGAATCCCTAAAAGTGACTCGTGGCGATGTCGACATATTGAAAGGTATCAATTGGCGCATACAACCAGGCGAGAACTGGGCAATCTTAGGTGCCAATGGTTGTGGCAAAACAACGCTGCTCTCTGCGATCACCGCCTACCGTGCCCCCTCCTCCGGCGAAATTCATGTGGTCGGCGAAACCTATGGTGAAAGCGACTGGAACGAAATTCGGCAGCAATTAGGCATTGTCAGCAGTGCCTTAAGCCAACGTGTTCCGAGCGATGAGTGGGCCATCGAAACCGTATTAAGCGGTCAGAGTGCGCAACTGGGTTATTGGACTCGGGAAAAGAAAGTCGATTCACACAAAGCATTGCGCTGTCTAGGAAAGATGGGGGTGCGCGCACTAGCGAAAAGGGCCTGGGGTGTGCTCAGCCAGGGCGAGCGACAAAAAGTTTTCATTGCGCGCGCCCTCATAAACGATCCGCAACTACTGATACTCGACGAACCCTGCGCCGGTCTGGACCCCGTAGCACGTGAACGCTTCTTAGTCAGTTTAACAAAATTGACGCGCCTGAAAAAAAGCCCCGCCATCGTGCTAGTGACACACCACGTCGAAGAAATCATTCCTCAAATCACACATGTACTCCTACTCAAAAAAGGTAAAGTCTTTGCTGCAGGCCCGAAACGAGAAGTGCTACTGCAGCACGAAAAAATGAGCAAAGCCTTCGGCGCAAACATACATGTGCAGGAGGATTCGGAAGCCCAGCGCTTTTGGATGAAATTTTAAGCGAGCTTCCGTGCTTGATTCGTAGGCGATTTACTGTCTTCTTCCTAGCCCTTTCACATGGGCCCAGTGCTCAGACATACAAATCACATAGCAAAAAACCACTCACGAATGAAAACCGATAAAGCAATCGACTTCCCTGAACAGGACGAAATTGGCCCCGAAATGAAGGGTGCTGATGTCTTGGTCGCCTCTCTAGAGCGCGAGGGTGTGGATGTGGTGTATGCCTATCCCGGTGGCGCTTCCATGGAGCTACACCAAGCATTAACAAAAAGCCAAAAGATACGCACAATCCTCCCACGCTTCGAACAAGGTGGTGGCTTTATGGCCCACGGTCACGCTCGCGCAACTGGAAAAGCCAGCGTATGCATGGCGACTTCCGGCCCTGGAGCGACGAACCTGGTGACCTGTATCGCAGATGCATTCATGGATAGCATCCCACTGATCGCAATCACTGGCCAGGTTTACCAACAGTTCATTGGAAAAACTGCGTTCCAGGAAACCGATTTCTTCGGCATGACTTTGCCAATTGTAAAGCATAGCTTTCTGGTATTGGATAAAGAAGATCTTCCACGCGTAGTCAAAGAAGCATTTCACATCGCGACCTCCGGACGCCCTGGCCCAGTAGTGATCGATATACCCAAGGATGTGCAGCAGGCCATTTACGCCCCCACATTCCCAGCAAAGATTGATTTACCAGGCTATAAAATTGAATCCACAAAGCCTCAGGCGAGCGATGAAGCGCTACAACAAGTGCTCGACCTAATCAGTGGCTCAGAACGGCCCGTACTCTACATCGGCGGTGGCATCATTTCAGCCGAAGCACACTTAGAGATGCGTGAATTTGCGGAGGTAACAGGCGTGCCTGTAGCTTCCACACTCATGGGACTGGGGGCATTTGACGCCGAACACCCACAGTCGCTCTACTGGTTCGGCATGCACGGCACCGTTGCCGGCAACTGGGCAGTCTGCGACAGTGATGTCCTCGTCTGCGCAGGTGCTCGGTTTGATGACCGTATCACTGGGGTTGTGTCTAAATTTGCCCCGGACGCCGAAATCGTCCATATCGATATTGATGTTTCTGAGCACAATAAAAATAAGCGCGTGCAGCACCCGATCCACTCAGATGTGAAATACGCACTGAAGCGTATGACTGAACTAGCCAAATCTGGCAAATTTGATAAACCTGATCTAACAGCTTGGTTCAAAACAATTAACGCTTGGAAGGCTGAATATCCCTTCTCCTACGACAAAAGTGGCCACATCACCCAGCAAGAAGCAATCGAAACGCTGTATGAGGTCACAAAAGGCGATGCCATCATTACAACCGGTGTGGGCCAGCACCAAATGTGGACAGCTCAATTCTTCAAGTTCCGCGAACCGCGCACCTACATCAGTTCACTCGGCCTCGGCACCATGGGCTTCGGCCTTCCGGCAGCCATTGGCGCCAAAGTAGCCTTTCCCGATAAGTTAGTTGTCAACATCGATGGTGACGGTTGCTTCATGATGAACATTCAAGAATTGGCTACGGCGAAAATCGAGAAGATTAATGCCAAGACCATTATCCTGAATAATCAGCATCTGGGGATGGTCGTTCAATGGGAAGACCTGCTCTACGAAAGTGTCCGCGGGCAAACCATTCTTTGCGACAAAGACAACATCGGCGGCCCGGACAACATCGATGCCATCTATCCAGATTTTGTTAAGATTTCTGAGGGTTTCGGCGTTGCTGGTAAACGCGTCGTCAAACGCGAAGACCTACGTGCCGCCATCGAAGAAATGATCGCTCACGACGGACCTTATGTGCTTGAAGTCATCGTGCCATACACAGAGCACGTGCTGCCAATGATTAAACAAGGCCTCTCAGCAAAAGAAATTCTAATCAAATCCGAATAAGGTCTAACACTTGCTTTTAATCGCGAACTCTCAAGCGAAGAGAGTTCGCATTTTTTTTGCTATGAAACGAACCACACAAATCCTCCTCTCCAGCCTGTTTATCAGCTCAATAGCGACTGCCGATGTCATACGCACCACTGACGGCGCACAACTCATTGGCACGATCACCCTGATCGACAAAGGTGTCATTCATTTGGACACAGCTTACGCTGGTGAATTAAAAATCAAACAAGACCAAGTCGAGAGTTTCCAGTCGGACGCCCCACGCGTGGTACGTCTCGCCAGTGGCACCGTAATGGCCGGTCCGATTGCTAGTAATGGCGGCGATACTATCCGCATTCAATCCGAAGACGGCGTACTCGAAACGAACACAGCCAAAGTTGCCGCAGCTTGGGCTCCCAGCGCAGAAGACCCGGAAATCGCACGTAATCGGCGCGGATGGCGCTATCAGGCCAGCTTGGATGTCACAGGCAAAAATGGTAATACCGACAAATTCAGAATCGGCGCCAGCTTTGATGCTGAATTAAAAGGACCAAACGACACACTCGCCTTCTTCCTAGACTACGAACAAGCTGAAGACAACGGCAATAAAACTGAAGATCGCACAGCTGGTGGCGCCTCCTATGAATCCTTCTTCAGCGATGTGCTCGGCTGGTATGTACGCACAGAACTTGAAAATGATCCAATCGATAATATTCAGCTTCGCTCCACTAGTGCAGGTGGTCTCTCCTATCGTTTACTACACAAAGACCACCAAACACTGGTCGCTCGTTCTGGTCTCGGTTATCGCTACACCGCTTACGAGAACGCACAAGCCGACGAATCCAGTGCAACTGTCGATTTTGGCTTAGCGCACACTTACCGCTTCAACAATCAATTCAAAATGCAGAACGATCTCACATTCGTCCCTGCAGTTGATGACTTCAGCAATTATCGTGTGGTACACGACAGCGGCATAGAAATCCCAGTCGGTAGCGGCGACCATTGGAAAATTCGCATGGGCATCAAAAACGAATACGAGAGCCAAACGACCGCCGAAGAAAAGATGGATACCACCTACTACACCAAGATGGTGTATTCGTGGGACTAGCTGCTAGATCAAACCAGCTTCCTACAAAAGCTACTTTTACAAGCTGACTCAAGTCATCCGACTGAGTCAGCTTTTTTGTGCCCGAATGCGTATCAGCGGCACAACAACAGCCAAGCCACTGCCATCAGCCCCCCCCCACTTGCTGTCGCGCGATGATTATAAACCACTAGGCCGCATGTATCTCAACCGTCACGTGCGGGAACTGAGTTGCATCTAAACGCGCCTGATACACCTCACTAACCTCAGGTCTGGCAGACACAATCGCAGCAATCACACTATAACGATTCGGACCAATTGACCAAATATGCAGATCACTTAATTGACTGTGTCCATCCGATTCAATCGCATGCTTCACCTGATCCAACACAGGCTGCGGCGCCTGAAAATCCAACAGTATCTGACTGGTCTGCTTGAGAAGCCCAATAGACCACTTTGCGACTAGTACCGACCCAACAATGCCCATGATGGGATCCATCCAAATCCAACCGAAGTATTTAGCTGCCAAAAGTGCAATAATTGCAGTCACCGAAGTTAAAGCATCCGCCATTACATGCAAGTAAGCTGAGCGTAAATTATGATCATGCCCAGCCTCTGCCTGCTCAGCTGCAGCATCGTGACTGTGGTGCGCATGCGAGTTATGATGGCCTCCCTGATTGTGGTGATGGTGATCATGGTCGTGGTGATCATGGTCGTGGTGATGATCTGCTCCCAAAATAAAAACTGAAACACCGTTAACAATCAATCCTACCAGCGCAACGCCAATGGCAGAATTGAATGCAATCTCAGTCGGATTCAGCAATCGCTCCACACTCTCCCACGACATCACAATCGCAAACACAGCGAGCAGCAATGCCCCGGTAAAACCACCCAGAGCATTCACCTTACCCGTGCCAAAACTAAAACGTCTATCGTGTGCATGCTTGCGGGCATACATATATGCGAAAGCTGTAATACCTAATGCGGCGGTGTGAGAGGCCATGTGTAAACCATCTGCCAGCAGCGCCATCGAACCAAACATAACCCCTGCCGCAATCTCGATCACCATCATAAATGCGGTAATGGCAATCACCCACAAAGTTCGTGACTCCCCCACCTTACGTGTCTCTTGCCCAAAACTATGGCTATGCTGCCATTTCGATACGTCTATTTGGCTCATAAGTTATACTATTTTAAATAACTATTAATGATCGCTTGCACCTCCTGGGAGGCAAGCCTGACAGAATCCGTAACCCCTTCGGCTCCTAATAAATGATGTTCAATGTGCTCATGAATCAACTCACGTGTCAATGAATTCAAAGCCCCACGACACGCTGCCACATTCTGTAAAATGGCATAGCAATCCTCCTGCTCACTCAACATACGCTCCACCCCCTCTAATTGCCCTTTTAAGCGACGCACCCGCGCCACCAACTTCTGAGTATCCTGATGTAAATGTCCCATCACCTTATACTATACCCTAGTATAGTATAGGCAAGTTCTTTTCAAGACCAACTACAGCTCATTCATACAAAGAAAATAGACATGTGTGGTGCCTTGCGCCCGCGTGAGTTCAGGTCGCAAGGCATCACGCGACTAAGTCATAAAACGTAAAAATCAGCGAGGCCGCTCTACAAATCCCGCTTTGCGATAAGCCTTCGCCAGCACTTTATATGCGCGCCGCTGTGCCACTTCAGCACCACTCTTTAGCACGCTCTCCAAATAAGCCTTATCGGTAATCAATTCTTTATATTTAGTCTGCACAGGTTCGAGCACGCTAATGACTGCATCAGCGACCTCTTGCTTTAGGCGACCATAGCCTTCGCCCCGCAATGAATCTTCAATATCAGCGATCGCACGGCCACTCATGGCAGAATAAATTTGCAGCAAATTACTCACTCCAGGCTTGTCCTCGCTAGACACGATCTCACTGCCGGAGTCTGTCACTGCACTCATAATCTTCTTTTTCAACGTAGTAGGTTCATCCAGAAGATAGAGTGTAGCGTTCTGATTGTCGTCACTTTTTGACATTTTGCGCTCTGGATTTTGCAGTGACATAATGCGGGCACCCTGCTTCGGAATGAAGGCCTCGGGGATCGTAAAGGTGTCTGAATAATTGTGATTAAACCGCTGCGCCAAGTCACGGCACAGTTCTAAGTGCTGACGCTGGTCGTTGCCAACGGGAACCGCATCAGCATTATACAGCAGAATATCTGCTGCCATCAACACAGGATACATCAGCAAACCTGAATTAACAGAAGCACCGGCACGAGCGCCGTCGTGAGTAAATTTTAAATCGTTCCCCTCCCCTACATTAAAGCCCAGCTTGGCAGCCTTCTCCTTAAACTGAGTCATGCGCTGTAAGTCACCGATCGGCGTGATACAACTAAGCAACCATGCCAACTCAGTATGGCCGATCACGTGAGATTGCACAAAAATATTTGAGCGTGTAGGATCCAAGCCGCAAGCGATGTACTGCGCCACACAAGAAAGCGTGTTTTTACGCAACTCAGCTGGACTATATTTTACCGTGATCGCATGCATATTAACCACGCCGAAATAACACTCATAGTCGTCGAGCATGGTCGTCCAATTCTTTACCGCACCCAGGTAATTACCCAGCGTCAATTGACCGGTAGGTTGTGCACATGTTAGAATGACTGGCTTTGCTTCGCTCATAAGACTTCGATTGACGGCAGCAGAAGCGCGCTTGTCAACCCAACTTCTCGCATTCGCACCTGATGGATGAGCAAGCAAAGAATAGCCAGCAACAGGAAACATGCACTACACCTCAGAATCCATGGTGCGTATACGAATAGACACGACGCAACACCCTTCCCCGGTACTTAGCATTGTCCGTCATACGTAATGAATAGATCACACTTGGCCTTACCGAATCAAAAGTCCACAAAGTCCATGATTCGGATTCATGCTAAGCTTCCTTCGGTAATTCAGCCACGATCACTCGAATCCCCGCTCTCTCATACAACTTAAGTAGGCCGGAAGCCGCCCGGTCATCGGTTACCAACACTGAAAACTGACTGATTTCACCAAAAATAAAGGGGCTCTTTTGCTCCAATTTTGTGGAATCACAGACCACACACACATTTTCAGCACGTGGAATCAGGCGTTCCTTGAGTACAGCTTGCCCGGGATTCACCTCCGAAGCTCCCAACAAATGATGCAATCCGTCCACGCCGACAAAAAGCCATTTAATGACAAAACGCTTCAAAGCATCCTCTGCCATTGCGCCTACATACGAACGCGAACGTTCTTCATAAGCACCGCCAGTGCAAATCAAGTCACAATTTGGACGACCGCCCAAGGCCACAATGACGTGGTGTGCGTTTGTCAGTACCGTCAATGGCACCTGAGGCAAATAATTCGTCATCGTCAACACAGTTGAGCTTGCGTCCAGAAAGATCGTGTCATTGGGCTGAATTAATTGCACCGCAGCACGAGCAACTACCGATTTCTCAAAGCGATTGGTCGATTGCCGCGCTGGCAGCGGCATATCATGCCGCGCATCAGTAATACGCGTAGCTCCGCCATGTATCCGGATCACACGCTTCTCGCCTGCCAAAGCTTCCAAGTCCTTACGGATTGTCTCGTTCGTCACTTCAAATTCACGAGCTAACTCTATGCTTTTAACCGATCCTTCTGCCTCGATTCGACGCAAAATAAACTCCTGACGTTGAGAAGGTAACATTTTTCTATAGGGTTATTCTTTGAGAAATTCAGAATCCTAAATTGGAATTCACAAGTTATACACCTTCTAAATATTGGAAATCAAAGAAATTCTTTTTGGATTAAGACTAAAAGTCCAAGAATAAACGCCTAAATTTTGTATTACACTAAGAAATCAAAACATAAATAAATACATAAGATACTTACAACAAATAACTTGCAAAATAAATAAACATATTTATTAATATAGACCTACCATTTCAACTATAACCCAAAAAACCAAAATACCCCAATGCATCCTTACTTTGCTGAAGTACTCGGTACCGCACTCCTGATTCTATTCGGAAACGGAGTTGTCGCGAATGTCCTCCTCTCTAAATCCAAAGCTGAAAATGGCGGATGGATTGTCATTACCTTAGGCTGGGGGCTTGCCGTCGCTCTAGCAGTCTACGTCGTGGGGCGCGTTTCCGGCGCGCACATTAACCCCGCAGTCACCATTGGCCTGGCTAGCATAGGAGCCTTCGAATGGTCTCAAGTGCCTGGATACATCCTCTCGCAAATTGCGGGTGGTTTCATCGGTTCCGTACTGGTCTACCTCAGTTTCTATGCACACTGGGAAGAAACAGAAGACCCTGGCCTAATATTGGCCTGCCACAGCACCTCTCCAGCCATTCGAAAATTTGGTCCAGCATTTATGACTGAATTCATCGGCACTGTAATCCTCGTCTTTTGTATTCTGGCTCTCGGCAAAGTGGCTCTCGGCGCAGATAGCACACAACTGGCATGGACCACAGCAATGGGCACATGGTTTGGGCCTTTGCTAGTTGGCCTACTAGTGCTTGCAATTGGCCTATCTTTAGGTGGCCCAACAGGCTATGCCATCAACCCTGCCCGCGACTTAGGCCCACGCCTCGCTCATACCATACTACCTATTAAAGGCAAAGGCAGTTCAGACTGGAGCTACGCATGGGTTCCGATTGTCGCTCCGATTCTAGGAGCCATCGCCGGCGCACAACTCTTCGTCTATTCCGCACTCTAAACATTCACCTCACCCTCAACCCAAATACAATACCATGTCTCAAGAAAAATACATTCTCGCATTCGACCAAGGCACTACCAGCTCCCGCTCTATCATCTTTGATCACGACGGCAAAGTATGCGCCGTCGCTCAAAAAGAATTTCGACAAATTTACCCCAAGCCAGGTTGGGTGGAGCACGACCCAATGGAAATCTGGTCCAGCCAAAGTTCCACCGCTGCCGAAGCAATCTCACGCGCCGACCTATCGGCAGATTCCATCGCTGCGGTTGGTGTCACCAATCAACGCGAGACAACTATCGTCTGGGACAAAAACACTGGTAAACCAGTCTATAACGCCATCGTTTGGCAAGATCGTCGCACTGCCGACTATTGCCGCAAGCTCAAAGAAGAAGGCATCGAAGCCATGGTCACTGAAAAGACCGGCCTGCGCTTAGACCCTTACTTTGCTGGCACAAAGGTTCGTTGGATCCTAGAAAACGTCGCCGGCGCACGCGAAAAGGCCGAAGCGGGTAAACTGCTGTTTGGCACTGTGGATTCATGGCTGGTTTGGCAACTCACCGGCCATAAGGTGCACGTCACCGATATCACCAACGCCAGCCGCACACTCTTCTACAACATCGAACTAGATGGCTGGGACGATGAGCTGCTGGAACTCTTTGATATCCCGCGCAGTATGTTGCCCGAAATCAAATCCTGCTCTGAAGTCTATGGGCACGTAGAGAAAAACCTCTACCCGGGCGGCGCCCCCATTGCTGGGATCGCCGGCGACCAACATGCTGCCCTCTTCGGACAAGCTTGCTTCGAACCTGGCATGGCGAAGAACACCTACGGCACCGGCTGTTTCTTACTCATGAATATGGGCGAGAAACCTATTCGTTCGAAGAACAATCTACTCACCACCGTCGCTTGGCGCATCGGCGACAAAACTGAATATGCACTCGAAGGTTCGATCTTTATCGGTGGCGCCGTAGTGCAATGGATTCGTGACGAATTACAACTCGTTCGTACTGCACAAGAACTGGATGCACTTGCAGCAACAGTCGAAGACGCCGGTGGCCTCTTCCTGGTGCCAGCATTCGCGGGCTTGGGTGCACCTCATTGGGACCCTTACGCCCGCGGGGCTGCACTCGGTATTACACGTGGCACCAATCGTGCACATTTCTGCCGTGCGGCACTTGAATCGATTGCCTTCCAAAGCGCTGACCTCATCACTGCAATGGAGAAAGATAGCGGTATTTCACTCAAAGAACTACGCGTTGACGGCGGCGCCTGCCAAAGCGATCCACTGCTACAATTCCAAGCAGACCTCTTGCAAACTGAAGTCATTCGCCCCAAGTGCATCGAGACCACAGCCCTCGGCGCCGCTTACCTCGCCGGCCTCGCAGTCGGCTTCTGGAAGAGCCGCGACTCGATCACCAAACGCTGGGAACAAGAGCGCTCCTTTGAGCCTCAACGTAAAGCTGAAGACATGACCGCTCTCACTGCCGGGTGGAACAAGGCCCTCGAACGCTCCAAGAAGTGGGAAGACGCCGTCGACGAATAAGCCACACATACGACACCAGACAAACAACTCCAGTCATTCCACACCCATGAAATCCTACCCCACCATCCTCAGTTTATGCAGCCTCGCACTACTCCCAAACATAATTTTTGGAGCCGACGAATCGCCCTACCTCTTCGGAGATTGGGGCGGGGCTCGCACTGAACTTGCCGACAAAGGCGTCTCGCTTAACCTGTTTCACATCTTCGATGTGTATGACGACTTCTCTGGTGCCGCCGAAAGCGGCGGCACCTACTTTGGTCGTCAACGCGTCGCCATTGACCTCGACTTAGAAAAACTTCTAGGTTGGGAAAATAGCTACATCGCAATCAGCGGCGTGCACCAATACGGAAACAACTACAATCGCTCTCGCTTCGGAGTATTCACTAACCCGAGTTCAATCGAAGGCACAGAAACCACCCGCTTGGCCAATATCTATTTTGGTCAAAGTTTGTTCGACGGACAGGTAAATTATCAGATCGGAAAAGTGGATGGCGTGGGTGCCTTTGGCTCACAAGAATATGGCAGCTCCTTCATGAACGATGAGTTCGCCTATGTAGCCAATGCCATCTTCGGTAGTGCACTCCCCTTCGATCCGGCCCAGAAGCTCGGTTTGATTGTGGAATATCAACCCAACGGCACGCAACTCTACCTCAAAGGCGGCGTCTTTGATTCCAATCAATTGGATGCCTATGCAGATGATCACAACGGCCTTAGTTTTGACTGGGAGGGGCCAATTGCCTATGCCGCGGAGCTTGGTTACCGTTCGGATCCTGATAAGACAGATAAACCGGGCTTCGTCAAATTAGGCTTCCATTACAACACGGGCAATTTTGCAAACTTCCTAGGCACGACAGAAGACGAGAATAACAAGCTCATCTACCTGAGTGCTGGCCGCACCTTGCACAACTTCGACAGTCAACAACAACGACGTATCGACGGCTCGATCACTTGGGTACACGCCCCCGAAGATCGTAACCTCTATGCTGATGAGCTCATCTTCGTTCTTCGTGCAATCGGCCCCTTCGCCGCCCGTCCGAACGATGAACTCGGCCTCGGTGTAGTCGCTGCTTATATCAGCGATGATTATTCAGATGCCTCTCAAAGCGCTGGTGGCCCCGTCGCCGAAGAAGAATACACCGTGGAACTGTCCTACAAAGCAGCCATCACACCGTGGTTCCAATTACAACCCAGCTTACAAGCCGTCATGAATCCGGCTGGCGACACTGATCGCGACACCGTCTGGATCGCGGGCTTACGCTCCGTGATCACATTCTAGAAATTAACTCATAATCTCAAACGAAAGCATCTCATGAAAAGATCAATCTCACTCGATCGCGCACAAGCCGCCGACAAAGTTTTCGACGTAGTCATCATTGGTGGCGGGGCCTCAGGTCTCGGCGCAGCTGTCGACGCGGCCGCACGCGGACACAGCGTCGCCCTCTTCGAACAAGCCGACTTCGCCAAAGGTACTTCTAGCCGCTCCACCAAGCTCGTGCACGGTGGTGTCCGCTACCTGCAACAAGGCAACGTCTCCTTAGTATTGGAAGCACTTCGCGAACGCGGTCGCCTCACACAAAATGCCCCCCACCTGGTGCACTCACAGTCCTTTGTCATTCCAAACTACTCTTGGTGGGAAGGCCCCTTCTACGGCATCGGCATGAAAGTCTACGACCAACTCGCAGGCAAACTGGGGCTCTCCCCGTCACGCCATCTCAGCAAAAAAGAGACTGTCGAGTTAATCCCGACCGTTGAGCAAAACAAACTGGTCGGCGGCGTCGTCTACCACGACGGTCAATTCGATGACTCTCGCCTAGCGGTCAACCTCGCGCAAACCGCCGAAGAGCTCGGCGCTGCGATGCTGAACTACTGCCGCTGTGTCGGACTCGTCAAAGAAAACGACGTCGTATCCGGCGTTCAAATACACGACATAGAAAACGACACTAAATTCACCGTGCGTGCCAAGAGTGTCATCAATGCGACTGGAGTTTTTGTCGACGACCTACGCAAGATGGATGAGCCACAGGCCAAAGGCATTATCGCCGTCAGCCAAGGCATCCACATCGTGCTGCCCAAGAGCTTCCTGCCCGGCAATGCCGCCATCATGATTCCCAAGACAGCCGACGGCCGGGTGCTCTTTGCGGTGCCATGGCACGACCACGTGATTGTCGGCACCACCGACACACCACTCGCCTCTCACAGCCTGGAACCACGCGCACTGGAAGAGGAGCGCGACTTCGTGCTCACCCACGCCTGCAAATACTTGACCAAAGATCCTAAGCCGGAAGACGTGTTGAGCATATTTGCTGGATTGCGCCCCCTAGTTAAAGCCGGCGACGGCTCCGACACGGCGGCACTCTCGCGTGACCACAGCATCATCGTCAGCGGCAGCGGACTCATCACCCTGACCGGTGGCAAATGGACGACCTATCGCAAGATGGCCGAAGATGTGATCGAACAGGCCGAAACCTTAGGCGGGCTCGAGCACAAGCGCTGCCAAACAGAAGACATGCAAATTCACGGTTGGACACGAGCCGCCGCCAGCCAAACCAACTTGGCCAGCTATGGCTCCGATGCACTACGCATCCAAGACCTCATTAAAGAGCATCCAGAACTCGGCGAAAAAGTGCACGCCCAGCTCCCCTATCAGCAAGCAGAAGTCGTCTGGCACGCCCGCGAAGAGATGGCCCGCAGCGTCGAAGACGTATTGGCACGCCGCACTCGCGCGCTGCTGCTCAACGCCCGCGCTTCGATCGAAGCCGCCCCAATGGTGGCCAAAATCCTAGCCAAGGAACTCAGCCGCGATGCCGAATGGGAAGCCGAACAAATCCAGGCCTACACCGAACTGGCCGAAGGTTACATCTTCCCGACGAGCTAAAGAATTCTTCATTGTAGTAGTGTATACTCCATATTGTAGTAAGTGTATACCGTAAGCCCGCTACGAATTTTCGTAGTGGGCTTTTATGGCTCTAAAAGTGCAGCCAATCGCCGTGGCAAGGCATCGAAAGAACCATTGGTTAAAAAGACAAATACACCGCCTTGCTGAGCCTTGAGTTGCTGCTGCAGATGCTCAAAGAGTTTCTCATTATTGACAAAAGCAGCCGCTTGCACTCCCCGTGCAACAAGAGATTCAGCCATCGCAACGGTGTTTAAACGCTGCTCTGGGCGCATGCGTTCCGCCCGATGCACCGCCCCGAGACAGACTCGGTCTGCCTGCGCAAGTGCGGCTTCAAATTCGACCTGAAACTGTGAAGATGCAGCCGTATTACTGCGTGGCTCAAAACAAACTGTCATCGTCCGGTCAGGATAAGCGGCTTGTAATGCCTCAATCGCCCCTGACACTGCCGTAGGATGATGAGCAAAATCCTCTAGAACAGTCCAATTCGCATCCGTGTACAACACATCCTGCCGACGACGTACGCCACCAAAATGCTCGAGCGCAGCTAGTGTAAATTCGCTTGGATCGCTGCAGCCACTGGCCAAGGCAGCTGCCAAAGCTCCCATTGCCGCATTGCGAGCATTAAACAGACCATGCAGCGGCCAGCGGACCTGCCCCCATAGTTTGCCCCGCCACACCAACTCGAACTGGGCACCCGTGGGTGCATCTTTAAAAGCACGAATGATTAAATCGTTGTTCTCACTGGTGCCGACTCGCAGCACCTGTGTCCATGGTGCAGGTAAAAGTTCAGCAATGTGCCTATCGTCGCCATTAACGAGTGCATAGCCAGAGCTTGGAATAATGCGTAAGAGATGCCGAAACGTGCGCTGCACGTCTTCAAGATCTCGAAAGATATCTGCATGATCGAACTCTAGATTATTAAGCACCGCAACCTGGGGGCGATAGTGGATAAATTTACTGCGCTTATCAAAGAAAGCGGAGTCATACTCATCCCCTTCGATCACAAAAGCCCGTCCTTTACCAAGTTTAGCACCTCCCGAGAGATCATTCGGCACCCCTCCGATCAACCACCCAGGCTGTGCACCCGCTTGCTCCAGCAAGTAGGCCGTCACAGTAGAAGTGGTGGTTTTTCCATGCGTTCCTGTGATCACCACAGGTTTACGCCGTGGCAACACCGTATCATGAAACAGGGCTGGCAAAGAGATGTAAGCGACTTCCGATTGATCCAGTAACCACTCCACCTCCGGATTACCGCGACTCATGGCATTGCCCACCACAACCTGATCCGGCTTGAGTGACGCTAAGCGAGCCGCATCAAAACCTTCCAATACATCAATTCCCGCATCCGCCAGCACATCGCACATCGGTGGGTACACCCCAGCATCGCAGCCAAGCACCTCATGTCCTTGTTCTTTAATGAGTAATGCAGCATTTCCCATGGCAGTGCCACAGATGCCCATAAAATAGATAAGCATCAGAGACTACTCAGGAATCTCAGCAAATTCAGACATCGGCGTGACCACCAATGTCTTGTCTATACGTTTGGCGAACCCTGCGAGCACCTTACCGGGACCACATTCGTAAAATTGACTAATTCCATTATCAGCAGCCATATTACGCAAATTATCTTCAAAGCGCACAGAAGAGACGACTTGACTAACCAATGCATCCTTAATTGCCTGCGGATCACTAATTTGCTGCCCAGTTACGTTGGTGTAGCAAATCAACTCAGGTGCTTTAAAATCAAAGTCTTGAATAAAGTCTGCAAAGGCATCACGTGCCGAAACCATTAATTTACTATGATAAGCCCCCGCCACATTTAATGGCTTGCAGAGTTTGAAGCGCCCCTTGGATGCGGCAACAGCTTCAAGCACCTTCGCATTGTCCCCCGAAATCACGATCTGTCCGGGACAATTTAAATTCGCAATTTCAATGTCGAATTCAGCGCAAAAACTTTGCACATCTTCGGGCTTGCCACCAATCACCGCCGCCATGCCCCCTTTAGTCGCATCGCAGGCCAATTGCATCAGGCGCCCACGTTCGGCCACCAAGCGTAAGCCCGTCGCGAAGTCATAGACTCCAGCAGCTGCCAGGGCTGTGAGCTCACCCAAACTCAGACCGCAAGCCGCCTGTAAATCTTGCAACTGACCGCGCTCCTTCAAAATGCTAAAGAGCACATAGCCCTGCACATAGAGTGCCGGCTGGCAAACCTTGGTTTCAGTCAGAGCCTCATCTGGCCCCTCGAAACAAAGCGACTTCAAATCCCAACCTAATACCTCATTTGCTTCGTCGTAGAGCGCTTTCGCGATCTCCGAGTTCTCGTAAAGCGAACGCCCCATGCCGACCGTTTGCGCGCCTTGTCCGGAAAAAAGAATACCTGTTGCCATAATATAATAAGATTCAAATGAGATGAAACCCGCATTATTTGCGCTGCAACGCTCGAGAATCAACTAGAAAGCGCAATTGAGTGCTATGATGACACTGCACTGGCAACTACATTTGGACACGTCGATGCGCTGGCGGACGCATGTTGTAGCGGAGAGACAGCGATCGGCTTGCTTTTTGCCAACAAGCTTGAACATTCTCCCCCATGACTCAAGCAACACAGAAACCGCTCTCTCCCTACTCTGAAATACGTGGCATGCTCTATTTTCCGCGCATGCTGGATAAAATCCGTAAACACGCGGCCTCGCAGCTACACGATGATTTTCACAAAAGCTTGGGTGTGGCCTTGGATGGACGCTGCTGCGCCTATCTGCGTGTCGCCTACCCCGACTTGGTGAAGCGCACTTTAGAGGGCGACAGCGACGAAGCCATCTTTGACTGGTGCCAGGAAAACGGCCGACAACTAGACGAAGTCGACGTATTTATTTGGAATGAATATGCGCGCAAGATCGGCTGGAACGACGCCCGCAGTGAAGCACTGAAAGGCTATAAGTCAGACAGCGGCATTCGCCACCGTGAAGACATACATACGATGTTTGACTACATGGAGGTCGACGAAGGCCGCGACGGCATCCAGATCGCATAGGCACACTGCCTAGTCGACCTCCACCGCCCACTTGTAGAACTGCTTATCGGTGTTCATTTGTATCGTGCGCTCAAAGGCATCTCCGAGTTCGATCCAGTCGCCGGATGACAGGTCATCGTTGCTCCAGAGTTGGATGCGGAAATGCAAGTCACCCTCGGCATCGGGTACAATTAATGTCTGCTCATAGTTCAAACCTCCCAGTGCACTGAGTGGATACAGCCCGGCTGCAGCTTGGAGTTCGCTGTGCGTGCGAATCAAGTCGAGCACACTGTCACTTAGCTCGGTATCGGCAATCAATGGATCGAGGCCAGCCGCGAGCTCGGCTCCGTCGTTGAAGAGATCGCCGTCGGTATCCGTCATCAGCGCGTTCGTGCCTAGTATTTGCTCCGCCGCATTGTCGAGTCCATCGCCGTCCAGATCCTGGCTCGCGGTGTAAACGAGGCTGCCAAATTGCTCCATTTCCCAAGCATCCACCAATCCGTCGTCATCGCTATCTACGACATCTGTGATCAGGGCAAAGTCGCCTTGGTAATCAAGGCGCGCCCAGACTTGTTGATTGTCCAAATCGATCCCCCAGCTGCCCACGCTGTCTTCAGCGGTGGGAGCTCGCATGAGGGGCGCCTCTGCTGCGAGTTCGAGAGTGGCCGAAACCGCGGGTAGCCAATCACCGGCATCGCTGTCTGCGGTATCGGCATCCAGGAAGGCGGCGATACGTAGCGACTGAATCTCCAGTGCGGATAAACGGCTGGCATCGTAGCTCAGCTTGATGGTGTAGGCGTCGCAACGATTGCGGCCAGGGGCCTCACGCATGCCATTTAGACTCACGATATCGGAAACGACTTTGCTCTCGCCGGCATCATACCAGTCATCGCGAGACCACCAACCGGTAGTGATATTACGATATTGTCCAAAACTGGTGCTTCCATAGCTGTGCACGGTTTCATCGCTATTAACACCATCGACCACTTCGACACTTGTTCCGATAAAGCCATCATCCAGTGGCGCACGGTCTTGAATATTACGATCATTGTAGTTCTCCCCGGAAGCGACGGTGAACTGCAATCCATTTCGGGAATAGGTATACGCATCCCAGACCGACCAGTCATCAAAAGTGCCATGGCCATCCGTGTCGGGCGACATATAAGTCTGCACCCAAACAAAGGGTCCGTTGATCTCGACAAGCAGGTAGGCAATCGGCCGCCCGGCGATCGTCGTGCTATCGATCAGGCAGTTCAAGTGTTGATCCTCGGCCGGACTACGGCTGATCGAGTAAAATTTCTCCGAAGCGGAGCCACAGGTAAAATCAAACATGTAAGGCTTATTACCATCATCCAGGCTAACCGCGACCGAGCGGTCGTAGATATGATTGTGGCCACTAAACCAACCATCGACTTGTGAGGCTTTGCCAGCTTCCAAATACGGTTGCGGGCTATCGACGTATTCCGTCATCGCGGGGTGCGATGCCACAGAGAACAAGCCTGGGTGAGAATAGCCGAAGATGTGCGCATAGGGATTCGCCGCGCGTATTTCAGCAAATTTCTCAGCCACCCAATCGGAGTAATTGTCCGAGCTACCACCGTTCCAGAGGTCCAGCGAGACGAAGTAAGTGTCCTGCCCTGCATCCAAGACATAACTGAAGTTATTTGGATTGGGCGATGCCTCACTGCCGCCGGGCACATCGCTCGGATCGACCACGGCCCCCTCACCTTCGAACAGATATGGGAAGGCGGCCTGCCACGCGGCTTCTCCCTCGGAGGTGGGCAAGTATGCGTTGGCATCGTGGTTGCCACGCACGGGATAGAAGCCGATCCCATTCTCCAGTAATGGAGTGGCCAGCACTTCTTTTAAATACTCCAACTCGGTCAACTTGGCATCGCCGCCCGAGTAACCATCGGTCACATCGCCAACGTGAATCGCAAATTCGGGCGCTTGCGCAATCAACTCACGTGCGATGGCGGAAGCCTCATCGGTCGGCACTCCCAGCGTGCTGCCCTGGGTATCGGGAATCACTGCAAAGCGTAGTGCCAGCTCACTGCCGGGCATGGCGGCGCGAGCCAACTCAGCCGGCTCTTCCACCATGATTTCTAGAATCACAGTAGTGGTGCCTTCGTCATTGTCGGTGACAGAAATCACAAAGGTATTGAGACCAAAATGGCTGGCACTAGGCGTGCCACTCAGGCTGCCGTCGGCATGCACGATCAACCAATCCGGTCCACTGACTTTGGCAAAATACATGGTATCGCCATCGGCATCACTGGCGTATTCGGCCACGCTGGCGGCGTAATCGCTGCCAGCGAGCGCATGGGCCGTTTCGATATGTTCACTCTCGAAAACAGGCGCATAGGGATGCAGGTCGGAGAGCAAGTTCATCCACAAGTCGAAACCGATGTCGGAGCTAAAGCCGTCGCGGTTATGAATCTCTACTGCGAGCACATTTTCGCCCTCGACCAGTGCATCGCTAGCCACACTGAATTCATAGAAGGTGCTCTCGGCCGCTCCGTCGGTGATGCTACTGGAGAAGGTCTCCGAGCTGATCTCACCGGCGGGCATGTTATCGCGAATGATTTCGATCCCATTGAGGTAGACGATCACGCCGTCATCGCGCAATACGCCGAACTCAAGCTCACGAACGCCTTCCAGATCTTCCAGCACGAAGGCTTTACGGAAGTAGTATGTAATGTGCTTATCGTTGCTATCGGAGCCGTAGCTGAGCGTGGTGACTTCGTTGGAGTCGCCATAGCCGAACTTCGCGGGTCCTTGCGCCCAGGTGCTGTCGTCAAAAGCAGCGGCGCGCCATGCTGTGCCGGCATCGCTCCCATCATCAAGATAGGCCCAGTCGGCACCGGCGGTGATAATGGACTCACTCACCTTTGGAGTATTGTCCGATTCCAGGATGGCAGTCGCTTGCAGATTGAAGCTTAAGTCGGAACTGCTGGCGTCGCTATTATGTAGTTCGACGGCCAATACATTTGTTCCAGTCACCAGCGCATCTGCGGCAACACTGAACTCGAAGTAAGTGCTTTCATCATCCCCACCCAGTGCAGAGGAAGCATAGGTCTGATAATTAACAGCGCCGCTAGGCATATTGTCGCGCAACAGCTCCTGCCCATTGAGATAAATGATCACACCATCATCCCGCAGCACTTCGATTAAGATCCCTTCGATCCCAGCGAGCGAGTCGAGCTCGAAGGCCTTTCGGAAGTAGGTGGTCGGATGCTTGTTGGCAACATCTGTGCCATAGCTGAGAACTGTGGCCTCGTCACCGTCTCCATAGCCGAACTCAGCCGTGCCGGTGGACCATGCACTGTCGTCAAAGTCGCTCGCTGTCCAGTCAGTGCCCTGATCGGATCCGTCATCGAGATACAACCACTGCGCATCTTTTTCAACAAATGGGGCTAATTCTGACGGGACGGTCTCGTCGTTGGCATACGCGCTCACCTCTTCGGCACTCAGGCTGGCGGAGAAAACACGTAGCTCATCGATCAAACCATTAAAGCCATAGTCACTACTGACCGACATGTTGCCGATGCGGAAGGGACGTTCTGCAGACAGCGTGCTTTGCAACGTATCAATCGTCACCGCGCGCTCGGCCACCAGTTGCCCGTTGACATACAGCAACACGGATTCACCGGGAACAAAAACCCCCGCAACATGCACCCAACCATCGGTGCCCTCGCTGGAGCGCACGGATAGGTTCACCGTATCGGTGGCGGTATACCCCACTCCGGCGGCAGTCACCTGAAAGCTTAATTGCTGGGTGTTCGAATGCGTCGTCTTCAAGACGTATTGATCATTGGCCGCGCCGCCTGATTGATCGATACCGGCAATCACACCATAGCTGCTGACACCTTCCGGTTTCACCCAGGCGGACACACTGACCGCACCGGTCAAGTTAAGCGCCTCGGGAGTGCCCACCAGCACTTGATCCTCACTGTTACCGGAAAAGCGGATCGCACCGTTGCGGTGCCCCACACTCTCCCATGCGGCAGACGCCTGCAAGGTGCCTGAAATCCCATTACCGGAAAAATCTCCAGCACTGGTTCCGGAACCTTCATCGAAGGGCCAGTAGGCGACTAATCCCGCAGCTTCACCTTCGATCGGCTCAGCGGCTTCGGTCTGGGCACTCGCCTCCGCGGACCATTCTGTCTGACGCCCTCCGCTCACACCGGAAATACGATAGCTGTAACTGGTATTGGGAGCCAGTCCGCTGTCATTGTAACTCGTGGCATCTCCTGCGAGTGCGCTGCTCACCACGAGGTAGTCACCTGAGCCGACTCGACGCTCCAGGATCAAATTATCATAGCTGGCGGAATCCAGATCCCAAGTGAGCGAAATACTGGATGTATCTTCAGCATTCGCAGTCAAATCAAGAATCGAACCGCTTATGTATCCCAACTCGACACTTGCCAAATCGGACCACTCAGAAAAGGCATCGGCAATGGTCAATGACCGGATACGGTAACTGTAAGTCACTCCGCTAACAACTTCGGTATCTAAATAGCTGATACTATCCGCCGCAAGTATTGCGACTGTCGCGTAGCCGGCATTCTCACCGGACGCACGACGCTGGATCTCCAAACTCTCCACCTCAGTATCTGTCAGCGCCGACCATGTCAGGCTCACACCGGCACCGCCATCACCGGCACTAAAGTCTGCCGGCACTTCCAAATCTGCATTGGCCAATTGTGGGAAGTAGAGAGTGCGATTTGGCTCGCGGCCCTCCCCCTTGACCTCGATGCGGTCCGTCCAAATCTCAATTTCGGCATAGGCAGTGGTGTCAGCGGTTTCCACCATACCTTCCAAATTTATAAAGTGTATATCACCACTCTGTCCGTAAGCACCCGAATGGTTATGCCCATTCATCCATGCGCGGATGTTGGAATAGTCCGCCAAGAGTGTCAGCAACTCACTGGCCTGAGGACTGATGTGGGCTGTGCCGGGAGGATAGACCGGATAGTGATCAAAAATGATGACCGGCTCTGAATTTTCCAGCGCGGCATCGAGTCCGTCGCGCAACCAGGCCAATTGCTCTGCGCTGTGGATACCGTAGCCCGCATCGTTACCATCGAGCACGAAGAAGCGCCAGCCCTCGACGACGAAGGTATAATAATTGGAGGGTATCTTAAGGGCTTCCACAACATCCTCCAAAGTGTGACTGCCAACCGCTAAGTCGTGATTACCGACGACTTGATAGCTGGGGTGAACCAGGTCATCCCAGATTTCCATCATCGGCTCGAAACTCTCAAAGTAGTTATCAATAAAATCTCCCAGGCAAATGACGAACTCCAGATCGCGCGTATTGAAGTCCTCCACCATCACCGGCAACTTCGTCAGACTGTTGCGATAATAACGCGAACCGGCTGGATCCGAATCTTTATATTGCGGGTCCGCCACAGCACCAAAAGAAAAGAGATAAGTGCCCTCTGCAGGCGACGTTCCATCGCGATCTGCAAGCTGGATAAGTTCGCTGGCATCGAGCCCGACATTATAAATCGCAACTTGATCGATGGCTCCATTAAAACCATAGCCTGAGCTTTCTGTCATGTTACCGATGCGAAACGGCACCGCCTCACTCAGGGTGCTTTGCATGCTCTCCAAGGACGTCGCTTTCTGAGCGACTTCAACACCGTCGATATAGAGCAGCAGTTCTTCACCCGGCAGGAACACGCCAGCCACATGAATCCAACCATCCTCACTGGCAGAGGCACGATCGACGATTGATTGGGTATCACTCACCGATACCGCGCTGCCCCCGGCACCGGTCACTTGAAAGCTGAGATAACTGCTAGTCGCCCCCGTCGTTTTCAATACGTATTGGTCATTACTCGCACCACCGGACTGATCAATGCCGGCAATCACTCCATAACTGCTCATGCCATCGGGATGCACCCAAGCGGCAACCGTTACAGCGCCTGTGATATTCAAGGCATCCGGAGCTCCAAGTAGCAACTGACTATCATCGTCATTGACGATCTGTAGCGCACTGCCCTCGACACCATCCACCCAACTCGCACTACCCGTAAGCGTGCCGATCAAATCATTTTCCGAATCAGTCGCAGTCGTGCCCGTGCCCTCATCAAAGTCCCAATAAGCGACGCGGCCGGACGCTTCACTCACGGGGTCTTCCAGAGCCGTGCCGGGCGCGGCGTGCAACTCAGCCACCGCAGTGCTGCTGATCGCGTAATCGTAAAGCTGCACATCATCGACAGCACCGTCCAAATAATAGGAAGTCGCCGTCGTCGTCATCGCTCCGATTTTAAAAGGCGCGACATCGATTTTTGACTGCAATTGTGCCGGCACATTAGTGTTTTCAGCCATCAATGAGCCATCCACATATAAACGTGCAAACTCGCCCGCTTGATACACCCCAACCAAGTGGATCCAGCCGTCGGCCGATGCTTCAGACAGATTTTTAAAAGTATCGGTCGAGTGTAAGGTGGCCGAACTGCCGCCCTCCCCGGTCACCTGAAAAATGATACGACCATCGCCCGAAGAAGCGGTTTTCAAGACAAACTGATCATTCGCAGTGCCGCCCGAGCTGTCGATTCCGGCAAAGATACCATAATTAGTGATGTCATTGTATTTCGCCCACACCGAAAGCGTCAACGAGCCCTGCAGGTTCAATGCATCCGAATCAAATTCAATGTAGTCACCCGATACGCCGGGGAAAACGGCCGCATTACCGGCCTTGCCGGCCCCCCAAGCAATCGAACCGGTCAGCTCACCATCGATCCCTGCGCCACTGGCATCGGCAGCCACAGTGCCCGATGTTTCGTCCAGTTTCCAATGCGCCACCAGCCCCGCAGTGCTGGCGCTCGCAAGCGCAGTACAGAAGCTGCCAATTAAATATAGTTTTTTGAAATTCATCTTATATGCCTCGAATGAAATGCTCTTCACAAAATTGTCGGATGCTCACGGAAGCTGCCCGCAAACATCAAAGCCGCGATCAATGAAGTGGAGAATCTACAAGTCAAACACTGGGACATAAGCTTAACCAAGGTCACGAATCGCGACATTTGACCGGTTTTCTTCACATTGCAGACGCAGCTTTCACATAAGATTTTCCAACGCCTTAATATCGCTCGTATCAGGAGGCATCCATTCTAACGTCAATAACGACCGTCAGTTGCATAACAAAATATTCAGTAGATTTTGATTAAGGAAAGATACAATCAAAGCAGGACATAGATTAGGCAAAGCAGGTCTTTAAAGATGAATTATGCATGATTCCAGATCCGTTCGACTCATCGTAAATGAAATGTAACAAATCACTCAAATCAGTTGATGCCCCGGATTCACGCCTGCAATGACCGGATTCACGAGCTGG
The DNA here is from genome assembly GCF_031127905.1 of Thalassobacterium sedimentorum. Taxonomy (GTDB): domain Bacteria; phylum Verrucomicrobiota; class Verrucomicrobiia; order Opitutales; family Coraliomargaritaceae; genus Thalassobacterium; species Thalassobacterium sedimentorum. The sequence goes on from NZ_JARXIC010000001.1 coordinate 115,198, forward strand.
CAAGCGTCCAATGATGCAGCTGCCACAGATATGCCCCGTCACACACTGTAATTTGTGTAGATTCCTGCTTTTTTAGCGTGGCATATGGACGACTTCTCTCTAACTATTTGCGAATTTATGCAAGCTATCGACTTAGACGCCCACTGGAACGAAATACGACGTCACGCCCATGACATCGTGGAGCGCGAACCTGCGCTCACGACTTTACTCAACGAAACGGTGCTCCACCGCGGATCTTTTGCGGAATGCCTGACCTTCCGCCTGACGCGCAAGCTGGTGAACCATTCGGCGTCGATTGAGGTGCTGCATGATACCTTCATGGAAGCTTTCCTGCATCAGCCGGCCATTTTACAACATGTGGCCTGCGATATGATTGCAGTCAACGAGCGCGACCCAGCCTGCCCCAACGTGCTCACCCCCCTGCTCTACTTCAAAGGCTTGCAAGCTCTGATCTGCTACCGAGTCGCTCACTACTTGTGGAATCAAAAGCGCACTGAATTTGCGCTCTACCTCCAAAGCCTGATTTCGGAGACTTTCGCAGTCGACATCCACCCCGCAGCCAAGATCGGCTGCGGCATTTTACTGGACCACGCCACCAGCTTTGTGGCTGGCGAAACCACAGTCATCGAAAGCAATGTATCTATCCTGCACGAGGTCACACTCGGGGGCACCGGCAAAGAACGCGGCGATCGTCACCCCAAGGTGCGCACTGGTGTGCTACTCGGGGCCGGAGCCAAAATTCTGGGCAATGTGGAGATTGGCGAAGGCGCCAAGGTCGGTGCAGGCAGCGTCGTGCTTAAAGATGTGCCCCCACACACCAGCGTCGCCGGCGTGCCGGCACAAGTCATCGGCCAGGCCTCCGAAGTCTGCCCGGCACTCGGAATGTGCCATAAACTGGACTAATCTAGACAAAGCTAGACAAACGGTGAACCCGATATAAACACACAACCAATGAATTCATTGACACAGCTCGCAATGGGCAGCTCCCAGGATGCACTCTGGGCCCTCTGTTTCGCGGTCGGCGCCGGTTGCTTGCTTACGGTGCTCTCGCGCCGCTTACAATTGCCCACCATCGTCCTACTACTACTGGGGGGCTTTGCTCTAGGCCCGGAAGGTCTGGAGCTACTGGACCCCAATGCCTTGGGCGACTTACTGCCGATGATCGTCTCACTGGCAGTGGGATTGATCCTGTTCGAAGGCGCACTCACGCTGGACTTAAAAGAGTTTAAAGAAACTTCAACCGTCATCAAGCGCCTGCTCACCGTGGGGGTGCTCATTACCTGGCTCGGCTCTGGTTTGACCGCCTATCTGGTCTTTGATACCTCACCGGCCTTTGCCCTGCTGATGGGCAGCTTGATTATCGTGACCGGGCCCACAGTGATCGTCCCCCTGCTGCGCCGGATTCGGGTGCAACAGAAACTGGGTAGCATCCTCCACTGGGAAGGTGTGTTAATTGATACGATCGGAGTATTCACCGCGATTCTCTGTTTTGAATGGGTCGTGGAAGGCGGCGGCGCAGTCGCCATTCCGAGCTTCCTATTACGCGTGGCCAGTGGTGCCGCGATCGGCTTTATTGGCGGCTACTCCATCTACTGGATGATGAAAAAGCACTGGGTGCCGGATAACATCGCCAATGCCTTCGCACTCGCCAGCGCCATGCTGATCTTTGGGGCCACCGAACTCATTAAGCCAGAGGCCGGCCTACTATCGGTCACGATTGCGGGCATGATTGTCGGCATCAAAAAACCGCGCCAGTTACGTGAGATAAAAGCCTTCAAAGCGGAAATCGTCGACCTACTGATCGGCATGCTGTTTCTGCTATTAGTAGCGCGCCTGGAGCTCCAACAATTCATCGACTTCTTTACCATGGGAGGCGGCTGGGTCCTCTTTTCGGTGATCCTGATCATCCGCCCGATCAGTATCGCAGCCTCGGCATGGGGCACACCGCTCAATATCCGGGAAAAAGCGCTGCTCAGTTGGGTGGCTCCCCGGGGCGTGGTCGCCGCCTCGATGGCCTCACTCTTCGCCTTGAGCCTCAGCCACAATGACAATCCGGTCGGTGATCCGGCGCTATTGGAATCATTCGTCTATTCAGTGATCTGCGCCACAGTATTGATCCAAGGCTTGTCTGCAGGATTATTTGCTAAGATGCTGGGCCTCCAGCGCCCCGCTCCCAATGACTGGGTGATCATCGGCGCCCATCATTTTGGACGCGAACTGGCGCGTAAACTGATGCGCCAGGATGAGCAACACGTATTGCTACTCGATACCAATGCCCGCAATATTGCACTCGCCAAAAAAGAAGGCCTGCCCGCCCTACTGCGCGATGGCATGGAAGCCGAGAAACTCTACGAAGAAGAACAGGCGCTCTTTGGCGCAGGTTACGTGCTCGCATTGACCGATAACATCGAATTAAACCAAATCCTAATGCAACGCTGGGGTGAAGTGCTGGATAACGAAAAAGTCTTTGGCTGGATCCCATTGGACAGCCCCACCACCGAGGATCAACTGACCGGACAGTCAGTATTTGGCGACCTATCACGCCCCGCCGTAATTGGCAGTGAACTACTACAGGGCGAAAGTAATTTCGAAACAGTGCTGTGGGAAGAGGGCAAAAGCCTCGCCTCCGGCGACTGGCACCCGCTCTTTATCCGACGTGGTAAACAACTCAAAGCCGTGCCCCACGACGCCAGCCTAAAAGAAATTGTGAAAACAGAAGACGAAGTTATATGCCTGCGCCGTTCCGAGGGATTCCTAATGCGTGCACTCCACAGTGGTGGCTTACTACGACTCGAATGCGATAGCATCGAGAGTCTCTATCAACAACTCGCACGCATCGCCAACGAACATGTACCCGCAATTTCAGAGGAAAAAGTACTCGCTGATCTAGCCGAGCAGGGCCGAGTCTTCCCAGCTTTTCTCGGACATGGGATCGCGATACCACATGTGTATTGCGACGATCTTGATTACCGTATCTGTTTTGTCGCTCAGCTCAATGAAGGCCTAACCATACCAGGACAAAGTGAAGCAATCGACTATGTATTCTTCATAATCAGCCCCAAGGGTGATAGTGAAGGCCACTTAGCCACGCTGGCCGATATTGCCAAAACCTGCCGAACTGAACGCTTGCGCAAACAAATTAAGAGCGCTGAATCCGTAGATGAAGTGATTGTCGCAATCAGTGGATAGTCAAAATCGCTTAGATCAGGTCCTCAGTGCGTGGCCAGGGCGAACAAAGACTGAATCGAATTCAAAAGCCTTGATAATTACCGGCGCTTAGAGCGTGTCTATCAGAATCGGACGCATCGGCGATGTATCCCGACCTAAAGACTCAGACAGATTAATCGAAAAATGCTTTAATACGCGCGTCCAGTCTTGTTCTCAAAGTAATTGATAAATGCCTTATTCACAGTCGCTGTACCACCGGGAGTGGGGTAATTACCAGTAAAATACCAATCCCCATTGTGCGCAGGAATGGCTTCACGCATTTTCTCAACAGGTAGGAAAACAATTTCCAACTCGCCCTGCCATGGCACATTTCTCGGATACACAAGCTCTGCGATCTTGGCAGATATCTGCTCATCAGTGTAACGATCATATAAACGCTTCACATGATTCACCATTTCACCTGCTGGTGAATCGGCCTGAGCAAGGCAGTCTTGATACACCTCTTGCAGTAGATGACTGCATCCTTCGTCCTTCAGCAGGGCAACCGTAGCCTTGAATGCAATAAATTTCCCGAGCTCAGACATATCGATACCATAGCAATCCGGGTAGCGAATCTGTGGCGCAGTCGAGGCCACAACGATCTTGCGCGGTTTTGTACGACTCAGAATCTTAAGAATGGACTCTTTTAAAGTGGTCCCACGGACGATCGAATCATCGATACACACCAAGCAGTCCTTTTCTTGAACCACTCCGTAAGTAATATCATAAACATGCGAAACAAGCTTAGCGCGCCCTTCCTCCTGAGAAATAAATGTGCGTAATTTTATATCCTTATGAGCGATTTTCTCGCCTCTAGGCCAATTGCCCATGATGAGTTCATCAATCAAATCTGCATCCAGCGTTCCGTTGGCTTGCGCCGCCAATAGGGAATCACGCACTTCTTTACGTCGATGTAAGCGCACCGAGTCCAATAAACCGTAATAAGCAACCTCGGCCGTATTCGGCACAAAGCTGAATACACTATCTGCAAAATTATTATCAATTGCAGCAACCACTTGCTCCAAGAGTGCACCTCCCAAGGCCTTACGCTCATTATAAATATCGGCATCATTGCCTCGAGAGAAATAAATACGCTCAAAAGAGCATGGGGTAATCGGACGTGGATCTGTGAAACGTTCACTGTAAATCGTGCCGTCCCTTTTTACTACAGTAGCACACCCCGGCTCCACTTCACGCACATTCTCGATCGGTTGATCAAAAATGGTCATCAACGCCACCCGTTCGGATGCAAAAGCAATAACTTCGTCGTTTTGAAAATAAAAACACGGGCGGATGCCTTGAGGATCACGCATGACAAAGCTGTCCCCATTCCCAATCAATCCGGCAATCGCATATCCACCGTCCCAATTCGAAGCAGCATGCTTCAGAATACGAATGGGATCAAGCTCTTGACTAATAATACTCGGGATCTGCGCGCCTTCAACATTCTGATCGCGCATTTTGTGATAGATGGCATCGTGCGCTTCATCGAGATGGAAGCCAACCTCTTCCAATACCGCCTGTGTATCCGTACCAAAAATGGGATGCTGCCCACGATTAATCAAATCTGCATTCAAGTCCTTCTCATTAGTAATCGTGAAATTACCTGCTAGCATCAAATTCTTGGTCGGCCAATTGGACTGCCTGACATAGGGATGGCAGCTATTCGATGAATAAACGCCCGAAGTGCCATAACGAAGGTGCCCGAGCAATATTTCCCCACCAAAATCAAAATTGTCTTTAACCGTCTGTGGGAACTCGGGATGAATGACCCCCTTATCGACCATTTTCTGATAAGCTTTGAGCTGCCCCTTAAAAATACGCGCCAGAGAATTATGCTTAATGGTGCGTTCACGCGCCATATATTGCTGCCCTGGAGCCACATCAAGCTTCACACAACCAATCCCAGCACCATCCTGACCACGATTATGCTGTTTCTCCATCAGAAGAAATAGCTGATTAAACCCATACAAAGGCGTATTATATTTCTCTTGGTAGTAAGAAATAGGCTTCAAAAGGCGGATCATTGCGATCCCGCATTCGTGCTTTAAAAAATCGCTCATAAGAGGAAAAAGACAGTCGCTAAAAGTGGCTAGTGGAGAGGTTGGCGAGAGCTTACGTTTCAATTCGGTTACGCATGCACAGACAAGCTATATTTCCCCAATCGGTGCGCTTTTCTCTTCAGAAATGTCCTGTCCAGATAAGCCTCGATTCATAATATGTTCTCTATTCGCGGGTTCCACATGCACCAAAACCTTAGATACCTCCGGATGTTTTTCACACATTTGCCTTTTAACCGCCCGCGCGATGGCATGCCCTGCCTCCACAGAGATCTCTGGATCCACCTGCAAATGTAGATCCACCTCGTAAAGGTCGCCGACACGACGTACTCTAAAGTCATGATAGGCCACCGCTCCCTGAATTGGTAAAATATGTTCGCGAAGATCTTCAACAATTTCACGTTCAGGAGCCGCGTCCAATAAATCAGAACACGCCCGCAAAAAGATTTTCGTCGATTCGAAGATCAAATAGCCCCCCAGCACCAGTGTCACCGCATCGTCTAGAAATGCCCAGTTTTCCCCGCCCAACCAGACACCAATCAGCGCGATTACCACTCCCAGCGAGGAGAGACTATCCATGCGATGATGCCACGCATTAGCCATGAGCAAATCCGATTTCAAGCGCCGAGCCACGTGCCGAGTCCACCAAAATAGTGCTTCTTTGAGCACCAATGAAACAAATGCCAGAAGCACTGCATCACCTGCCTTCGGTGCCCCAAATCCACTGCGATAGTCTATTAATGCCGTCACCACCAGCCCCAGCGAAAAAAGCAACAACATGCCACCGACACAAAACTTGGCAAAACTAGCAAACTTGTGATGCCCGTAGTGATGATTCTCATCCTCCGGCTTACTCGCCAACGAAAGTCCCACCAATACCGCAATATCTGTCAACAGATCGAGTAGACTATGCGCTCCATCAGCGAGCAAGGCCTTGGACTGCAAGGCCCAGCCGCCAAAAACCTTAATACAACCAATGATCAGATTAAGAAATAAACCGATCCACGTAATTTGCGTCGCAGTGCTTTTGAGTGACATGGTGATGCTTAAGTTTGATACGCTTGCGCTGAATCGATTGAATAGATAACTGCAGATCCAATAGTGCTTGAATAAATGAGCATGCACGATGATCCAAGCATTGAATCACACAGAATTTTCCAGCACACACATTGACGCCTCCAAATATCAGAAATTTTCACGCTTGGAGATTACGCTTTATTTGATATGCCACTTATCAGGAATATACACCCCCATTGCCCCCAAGTTAGCGCCTCTAAGTGCTCACGTAGCTATTTTTTTCTCAGCCCATGCCCAATCATTCAGATAGCCTCGAGCTTCCAGGCCTACGCGCCTCCGTAGACCGGCTCGTATACTACAACGACAAACAACAATTACCTAGCGACGCCCCACACGCTTTTATCTATTTTATCACAATCACCAACCTATCCAGTGTTACAGTCTCCTTATGCGGCCGTCGTTGGGTGCTGCGTGAAACCAGCGGGCACCAGCAAGTCATTGAAGGTGAAGGCATCGTCGGCAAAGAGCCCACGCTCGCTCCCGGCGAACATTTTAGCTATAACAGCTATCATATGACTCACTGCGACTGTACAGCCAACGGTTCTTTTCACGGGGTTGACAGCGAAGGACGCGCCATACATTGCCGCATACCTGAATTTGATATGAAAATTACGCCTACAGACGAATCATGAAGTTAACCGACCTAAACCGCCACGGCGAGATCGGCGCGAACTCTATGTTCGTGCAACTCGGCAGCTTTAACATCCTGATCGACTCAGGCCTACATCCTAAAAAAATGGGCTACGACGCCCTTCCCGAGTTCGAGCCGATTGAGAATATCGATCTAGACCTGATTGTACTGACTCACTGTCACTTGGATCACCTCGGTTCGATGCCGATAGTCACTGCCCATAATCCGCAGACTCCCGTAATCACCGCGGCCCCCAATGTGACGCTCGCCCCTCGCATGCTACGCAATTCGATTAATGTGATGAAACGCCAGCGCGAGGAACATGGAATTGCAGAATATCCACTCTTTCTACACCGTGACGTCGCTCAATTCACAAAGCAATTGACCGTTCAAAGGTTTGGACGCGGCGAGATCTACACAAAGGGCAAAGAACAAATCGAAGTAGTATTGCATTCCTCTGGCCATGTCGCCGGAGCCGCCGCAGTCGAGCTCATTTACCAAGGACGCCGTATCGTCTTTTCTGGCGACGTACTCTTCGATGCACAACGCACCTTGCCTGGCGCCTCGCTGCCAATGGGCACTGTTGACACACTGATTCTCGAAACCACCCGAGGTGCCAAGGGCCGCGAAGCTGAAAGAAGCCGCGACTCTGAAATCAATCATTTGATCACACAAATCAGAACTATACTTGAGCGTGGTGGTAGCTGCCTAATCCCGGTCTTCGCCCTCGGTCGCATGCAAGAAATGTTCAAAATCATCTACGACGCACGTAATGCGGGACATCTACCGAAGACCCCAATACACGCTGCCGGGCTCGGCATGGCCATTTGTGAGTACTTCGATAAAATCCGCAAGGAAACACGCCTGCTTGATTTCGATATCAACATTTTGGAGAAAATGAACGTCCGAGCCATCGACCTCAATATGCGCCCGGGCCGAGACCTGCCCCGTAAAGGCATCTACCTCGTAAGCAGTGGCATGATGGTCGAACATACGCCTTCTTATAAAATAGCAGCCTCGTTATTGCCACATTCAAATAATGGACTGTGCTTCGTAGGTTACTGTGATCCTGACTCCCCCGGAGGGCAGCTACTGGAACAACGCGACAATGCGACCTTCTTTTTCGACGCACTCGATTACAGTGCCCCAATACGTGCCAGTATTGATCAATTTGACCTGAGCGGCCATGCTGATCGCCGCGAATTAATCGAATACGCGGAACAAGCTACAGCCCGTGTGATTATACTCACTCATGGCGATCAAATCGCCCGCGACTGGTTCGCGCAAGAACTCACCTCAGCGCTTCCCGATACAAAAGTCCTCGACCCCGAGCCACTAACAGAGTATTCAATTTAGCTAATCTAGATGAAATACGCATTGCAATTCATTCCCGAGCACAGACTAGTGATAGAAACCATAACTGGTGATATCACTCTGGAGGGTATGATCGAAAAGACTCAATCGCTGTTGTCACATCCAGACTATAATCGTCTATATTCTGGCCTAGTTGACCTGCGCAGTGCGGTCACCCGTATATCCAAGGTCGAAATACTTGGCTTTGCTCAATTGATTGATACATCTGAGCAATTTGGCCATGCGCCTTGGGCAATTCTATGTGGAGACCCCATGATTCAAGGCTTAAGCCAAGTGTTTCAAATGCGACAAACAAGCCCAGAGAGTATCGGAGTCTTTACTACAGTCGCTGATGCCGCCAAGTTTTTGGATCGCCCCATAATTCTCGAGCTTCTCAACGATTAAGAACCACTCTGAGCACCGCCCATCAAGCTATTATAGCCGTGCTCCGGCAACTGTTAAGCCTCGTCTGTCTAGCAATCCTGGCCTACGCAGCCTACCTGTGGCTGCCCCAGCACGCTGATACTTATGATCCCGCTCAAAGCCATGAGCAGGATCATGCAGAACAAGCATCGACGCCCTCAGCTCCCAAACCGCCCACCTCCAAGCATCTTGAAAGGCCCAGCACGGCTCCCCTCCGAGCGCAATCAAAAACAAGCTCAGCTGCCCTTCCCCAGACACCAGGCCGGCCCATCGTAAATACATTAGAGCTACAAATGGCACTCGCACGTAAAGGCTTCTCCCCCGGCTCTATTGATGGAACCATCGGCACACAAACTCGACAGGCGATTCGTGCCTACCAAATTGCTCACAATCTATCTCCAACTGGGGAGTTTGATGTAGCTACGCAAGCAGTACTTCAGATTACCGACCCTATCTACGACCTCGTGACTCTATCTCAGTCCCACTTTTCTCGTATCGATCCACCACCTCTTAGTTGGAAAGAACGTGCAACACGCTCACGCATGGCCTATTACTCCATTCTCGAAATGCTGGCAGAAAGCTGCATGAGCGATCCAGACTTACTGCAGCAACTCAATCCAAACCTTGATTTCAATGCACTGCAAGCAGATGACCGGATTCTCATCCCCAACATGGCCCCAGTGCAACTAAGCACACGTGCCGATTACCTGCAAATTTCACTATCCGAACGAACGCTACAAGCAATCGACTCTCAAGGTCGCATTCTATTTCACTGCCCAGTCAGCATTGCTCGGCGAGTGGATAAACGACCGAGTGGCGCCCTGCACGTAAAGGTCCTGGTAGAAAAGCCCAACTACACCTTCAATCCTGCAATTCTCAGTAGTGCCGCAGCACGCGAAGGAATCACTCAAAAATTCGTTATCGAGCCCGGGCCCAATAACCCAGTAGGCAATATCTGGATCGGCCTGAACCTCCCCAGCTACGGAATACACGGCACTCCAGAGCCAGAGAAAGTTGGGCGCACAGAATCAAGCGGCTGCTTTCGTCTTGCCAATTGGAATGCCCAAACCCTGATCGATCTTGTCGAAGTCGGAACGATGGTCCAGGTCACTCCCTAATCCGACTCAAAGAGTCACCCACACCAAAACAGACACCTATCATCGCATAAGCTCCGATTGACTCATGATAGCAAGACAAGCGATATTCAGACTGAGCTTACAAACTAATATCCTATTTCCCAAAAATTTGCAAAATATGCCGTTCAAACAGATTCTCTGTCACATTTTTCGCAATCACGGATTCATTCGCTTTGAGTGCATCCGTATAGCGCTCTTTCATTTCTGCGGCAACCTTGAAGCCGACGTGAATGAGCTGTCGAAAGTTAAGATTATAATCAGGATGGCTTTGAACATGGCGAAGGGTGTTCACATATTTCGCGGAATCCCAAGAATGAACTTCTTCGGGCGTGGGCAGCTCAGCCTTGTCGATATCGATAACTGTCGCATACGGCGCTGTTAGTTCATCGAAACGACGATAGGCGCCGGCATACACATCCTTGGCAATTTGTAGTGCATCACCGTCAGCTTCAGCCAACCCAATAACCTCTTCGAGCCATGTGGTGCCCGCAGTTTTCACGTGGAGCCCGACATCATGCTTGGTGATCAGCTTCTTGATGATCGGATAGATAGAAAATTTATCAGAACCAGAATGCACACTTAGTTTCAGGCTCTTCGGTAAGCCAAATTCTTTAATGGCATATGCGATCACAGAGAGATCCTCATCAAACTCCTTCTCAAACTGAACAAGATCACCGACATAATCAACGCCCTTGTTAAAACGACCAGTAAACTTTGGCGCAATCGTCTGCGCTGGAATGCCTTCAGCTGCGATCATCGACAAAATAAGAAAGAGATCAATCGGCGTCTGCGGCAAATCGGTCTCATCCACCGACACCTCAGTAATAAAATTATCCGTGCCCTTGGCTGCGACGATGTGGTCGTAAATTGCTTTGGCCCCCTTAATTGCGACAAGAAATTTACCAGCAACTTCACGCAAATCCGCTTCAGTCACATGAAAAGGCGTCTGAATGCCGGGAATCAGCAAAGAACCTGTATATTTTTGATTCACCGCAATGAAAGCATCAACATCTGCTGCAGCAGGCGTTTCACCAACAAAATCAGCCACATCTAAAGTATAAAAATTACTACCAGCGAGGAAGCTATCGACCGTCTTTAAACCAATGTGATCGGCATCTACATAGAAATCTCCAGTCCATCCGAGTGCAGCGACGGCGGCATCCGCTTCTAAACGGAGATCGTCCGGTTGGCTCTTAACAATACTATGCTCACGAAATGACTTATTCCATGTCGGATAAAGATCAATGCCAGCATTCTTGCCATTAATGACAGACTGCAGCTGAGCTTTGCCTTGGTGCGCGAAACGATCGCCCATGCCTAAAGTGTATTTTTGAATCACCATAACACATAAGATAACAAAATAAGCTGATTTCGAATATTGCAAAACCGCACAGCCTATAGGCAAAATCGCTCATGATTAGCGGACATAAAAACCTTCGATATTTCACATTCGGCGAACGTCGCTATGGTTCACAACCCATTTTCGGAAAAAAACGAAACATGTGGGAGTTTGAATTCATTTTAGAAGGTTACGCCCACCCCAGCGGTGTACAAACACCTGTCATAGCAGATCCACTGCCACGTCTGTATATCTCACATCCTCATTCAGAGCATGGGTGGACAGACGATCAAGATAGCACTTCTGAGGTCGTGGTTTTACATTTTTATGAGGTTCCCGAAGAATTAAAAGACCGTATCGAACCCACAAAGCCACTACTCATCGAACTCGACCAGCCCACTCTCGATCGATTCAGTCCAATGCTTCAAAGTTTACGGGAACAAGCTAATAATGCTGATGCGCTCTCCTCCCTCAACATGCTAAGTATACTTATAGAACTGTGTAAGCTTGCGCTCAATAATATCTCAAGATTCACCCTCCCTTCAGATTCATTAGACAAAGTCAGTCGTACACTTCACTGGTTCGAAGAAAATCTAGGACGCTCACCAAGTGTCGAAGACGCCGCTCGCTCAGTAGGGGTATCCACCGCACATTTACGTCGTCTGTTCGCAGAAGCAAACCGCCCCTCACCTAAAAGCGAACTCGTGCGCCTACAAATCGAGGCCGCACAACGCGGGTTGCTTGAGGGTTGGACTCAAAAAGCAATTGCCGCATTTTTAGGATACAGTGAACCCAGCACCTTTGCACGCGCCTTTCGTGACGCTTGCGGTCAACCACCTGGAAGCTGGCTGAAGCAACGACAACGAGAGATCATTACCAGTAAGACCTCTAAGGCAAAGTAATCCAAGGCTTAGAGCTGAGGAAACATTTCAGAAATCTTAACCGGTAAACCAGTCGCCATAGACTGGTTCGCAGCAATTCCGGTAAGAATGGAAAGAGCTCCATCTTCATGACCTGCAGCACGCCCAAGTGAATCTTCCTGAGGCTCACCAAACACGTCACGCAATAAAATCGCATCCGCGCCACCATGGCCGCCTGTATTGCTTTCTTCCAACTCGATTTTCTGCGGCTCGCCCCAATGAGGACGATAGAGCAGAGTCGTCGGTTCCACGACCTGGTGAGTCGAGCCTCCTTTAACATTACGACTTAGATTATGATCCCCCTCGCCAGCACTCACATATGACTTCTCAGTGACATCAATCTCAAGACGTCCCTTTGTTCCATTAAAAGCGACACGATACCCCTCCCAAGGAGCAAAAGCCACCAAGTGATAAGTCATCACGGTCTTATTCTGATAACGAACCATCACACCGATATCATCCTCGATGGAGATACCATCTCCAAATACGTTCTGATCACGCTGATAACCATCGGCCGACTCACAATCATAATAAAGCGATTTAAGATCGGCCTCTTGATTCATATCTAAAGCAAAAGGATCATTCGCAGCCAAAGCATCTCCGGTACCGCGTGTATAAAATCGCGGCTCACCACGATTCTCTGCATTCTCACGCCCATAGAAACGCAGGTCCCCCATCGCCATAACCGTTTCCGGACGGCTCGATAGCCACCAGTTAACCAAATCAAAATGATGTGTGGACTTATGCACCATTAATCCGCCACTGTTGCGCTTATCCCGATGCCAGCGACGGAAGTAATCAGCCCCATGCTTAGTGTCCAACATCCACTCAAAGTGCACCGAGGTCACATTACCAATGATCCCCGATTGTAACAACTCCTTGACTTTTGAATTTCGCGGCGCGTAGCGGTAGTTAAATGTCACTGTTAGTTTTTTACCAGTGCGCTGCTGCGTTTCCAGAATTTGGCTACATTTTTCAGTATCTACCGTCATCGGTTTTTCAGAAACCACATCACAACCAGCTTCCATAGCTCGGCAAATATACTCATGATGAGTTCGATCCACACTCGTTACAATAACCACATCGACCGAATGCTGCTCGATCATTTTCTCGAACTCTGCCGGGGCATAGGTCGGCAGATCTAAATTTACAGTTTTCTGCCATGCTTGCATACGAAGCGGATTTACATCACACAAGGCAACTAGCTCACAGGTATTCGCATATGTGTTAAGAATGGCATTACGAAACATCGTAGAACGGCTCCCGGTCCCAACAATTGCATATTTTTTAAGATTTTTCATATATACATCAATCTAACATAACCATTCTATTTAGGAAATTGCAGAATCGCTCAGCCTATAGGCAAAAACGTACACGATTAAAAAACCAAACAGTGCAAAACCGTGCAACCTACGCAAAAGGTAAGATCATTTCAATAGTATCCAGCTCATCAGTCACCTGCTTACATTACTCATAAGCCGATGCCCCTCTGGGCAATGCGATTCATATTGGGATCACAGGCGTCAGTATGTCAGAACAATCATTTGATGGCAGAGTAATTCAGCAACCTTAAAGTAAACAATGCCATTGATTTGCTCAAACTCAAGCGACTCCCCTGACGGCTCAAGTCGAACAGAATTCACAACAATGTTGAGTCGTATTTCCACGGTGAGTCCAGTCAAAGGAACGAGGTCCTCAATCACTTCATAAGATTGTTGCGCCCCCGAAATATTACCTCCATGTAAATCAACCGCACCACCACGATTAATGGTATTCGCGTATAGAAGATGCAGAATAAAACGTTGCTCGTCACTTTGATGCATCAGCGACACACGTCCATTCGAAGGCAATCCTGAAACATTCAGCGAACGATCCTCCGCCATTAACTGCGCTAGAATCTTCTCAAAATACTGGCGCAGCGCCACCTGACCATAGCTACGGTAGATCGAAAAGATAGGATGCGCGAGATAAGCGATATTCCCTTTACGGACACCGCAACTAAAACCAGACGCTTCCGGCTGGTTTGGTGCATGTTGATGACTGCAGAAGTGATCCCATTGACGATTGAAATACGGATCATAAACATCACCAAACGATTCCCCATCAGTCACCTTCACGCGATGACTCTGCGCATACATTACCATCGGACGATTTACAAAATCCGCACGCAAGCCTGCTCTCGGCAACACATAATCAGGCGAATATTCTGAGAGTTCGCCAACCTCAGCACCCACGTCAAACAACATACCACGTTTGGGATCAATGCCACTACTTCCAGTCAATAAGAGCATACCGCCCTCCGCAAGATATGCCTTCAACTTGACTTCCAGCTCTGGCACGACATCGACATCGTCCGGCAAGATGAGTAGCTTATAGTTTGAAAAATCCATCTCTATATCCAGCACATCAAAGAGCACATGTGCCTCCAACAACATGCGTCCCGCACCGGTATCCGATGGACGCTCGCGGCGATTCGTTAGAAAACTATCTGCTCCATGAACCGCCGCACTGCAAATCAAACCAACATCCGCATAACTCTTTGCGCCCTGCACAAAAATTTCCTTCTGCGCCACCTCGCGATAGGCAGCTCCAATAATCTCGTATGTACTTTCGTCAAGTGTGCCATCGGGATGCAACTGATCCCCCACACTGCACTTAGCACCAAATGCCAGCATAGCGCAGCACTCATAGCGTAGCGCATTAGGATGCTTATAACCACCAAATTCCCCCCACGTGGAATGAAATTTCCCTGTCATACCTAGATAGTCTAAATCCAATTTATGAGCATACTTCGCGGACATTGGAAAGTGGTCATAGCCCCAACCACCCGTCGGCAAACTCTCCAGCTCCAAGTGACTGAAGAATTGCAGAATATCACGATACCCAGGCGTCACATGACCACTATTATGAAAGATCGGCATATTCGGATCAATCGATCTTACAGTTTCTGTTACACGCTGGTAATACTTCATCAACCCGTCTAAACGACTCTGACGGCGATCCTCTGGCTTTAAAGGGTCAAGCCCTTTCGCTTGCATATGCTGTAAAGCCCAAACAGAGCAATCTTCGTTTTGAGAGATGATGTCCAAAAAGATACCATCTGCATTCGGAAACAAATGCATCACCTCTTTAACCTGCTCACATAAATAATCCAAATACGGTGAGTGAAAACTTAGCATCTTAAAACCTGGCTTCAGGTTGGAATCAGTCCAACCTGAGTATTTACCTTCAGGGCTAATTTCACGCCATTCGGGATGCTCATCTGCGGCCAAATTGTGCACGCCAGCAGTCAAATAAATCGGGACATTAATACCAACTTCCTTACAGGCATCAAACTGCGCACGCAATAAGTCAAAAGACAAACCAGGATGACGCTTCCCCACCTTGGTATCGTAATAACTCCAGCCATGATGACAGGTCGCAAAAGTGGAAACACTATTCACCGCTGCTCGCTGCAGTGTCGCCTGATAAGCAGCCTTATCAAATTGAGTGCCGATGCCAGCTATGGCTCCAGAGGTATGAAAATCAAGATGGATTTGGCGAAAACGTAATGATGTAGTCATGCCGCTCACACTGTCATCATTTCCACTGAGCTAAAGCATAAACACTTGTGAATCTCTCGACATTAGTGGTATATTTTCACACAACTCCTCAAAATGGGATGATTCATGAAAATACAGACAATACCCAGAATCCATAAGCTGGCTTGGGCTCTCCACGGGCAGCAGGTCGAACAAGAAACGTATCGCCTGCCCAATTACTGGTCACTACACTTTTACGAATACAGCGGTTGGATCGACTGTGGCACACAACGCTATCAATTGAAGCCCGGCGCTTGCTCAATAGTTCCAGCGGACATTCCAATCACCTTTTACTATCAAGGATTGTCCAAGCATTTGTACTGTCACTTCCAACTGCAAACGAAGCCCCACATAAGCGAATTTAATTTCATTCAAGCTGACACACGACTACCACAACTTAAAAATTTGCTTGCAGGCGCGCACTCATTACTACGCACAGCGCCACAACGTGCCAACCTTAGATTATGGGACGTTCTACTTGGTCTACAGGATATTGTCACATACCCTGATAATCATTTAAAACACGAACGTATCCTTGAGACCGCAACGGAAATAGTGCAACAGGAAATGACAAGTCCATTAACTATACAAGAGCTTGCACGGCGCTGCCAGCTATCGCACAATCAATTCACCCGCACTATAAAACAACAAACAGGTGACACTCCAGCGATCTGGCTACGCAAACTTCGAACAGAGCGCGCCAAGGAGCTCCTCAGTTATTCCAACCTACCGATCAAAGTAATCGCGACAGAAGTCGGCTACCCCGACTTGCAACACTTTAACAAAGTTATTCGCCAACATCTGGGAGTATCCCCCCGACGTTTCAGACAAAATCAATCTAGACTGACTATTGCGCTATAAACATTATCATTGAAGCATGATATCCTGAAACCACACATCCCTGACGCACACATTGGGCAACCCATGCAACAATCAGGAATACTAATCTGTTCATAGGTAATCGAAATAAATGTTTGCCATTTAAGAAATACGATTGAAAGCAAGCGAAATATGGGCTGGAACTAATTTTCCTAGTAAACCTATTTCCCCCATATCACACATCATAATCCTTCCATCATTATGCCAGTCTTAGATCAGCCTCTTGAGCAGCTAGTTCAATACACAACCTCCACTCCTAAGCCGGCCAACTTTGAGGCATTTTGGAAAAATGGCATACAAGAGCTAGAGGCACTCGAGCCGGAAATCAGCTTCACAGAAGTCGATTTCAAAGCACCCTATGCGCAATGTCGCTCGATGCATTTCACCGGAACAGGAGGAGCGCGCGTTCATGCACGCCTAGCAACACCAATTAAACCTGCTAAAGAACCAGGACCAGCTCTGCTACTCTTTCATGGTTATTCCGGATCAGCTCCAAGCTGGATTGAGATGCTCCCCTACGTTGCAGCAGGCTTCACTGTCGCCGGTTTGGATTGCCGCGGACAAGGTGGACTATCAGAAGATGCTATTTCCACTAAAGGCAACACACTGCATGGACACATCATAAAAGGACTCGATGACGCCCCGGAAAAACTCTACTATCGAAACGTGTTTCTAGATACAGCGCTTCTGGCACGCATCATCATGGGCATGGATACTGTCGACGCCAATAGAGTTGCCGCATCCGGCGGAAGCCAAGGTGGTGCCTTGGCATTGGCCTGTGGAGCCCTCGAACCACGAATCAAACGTGTCTACTCACAATTCCCCTTTCTAAGTGATTATAAACGTGTTTGGGAGATGGATTTAGACCAAAATGCATACGTAGGTTTGAGAGACTATTTCCGTCGCTTTGACCCGCTACATAAACGTGAAGACGCGATATTTGAAAAATTAGGCTACATCGACGTCAGCCACTTATCCGCCCACATCAAAGGCGAAGTCCTAATGAGCATCACACAATTAGACAACATTTGCCCCCCCTCCACTCAATTCGCTGCTTACAACGCCATTACGGCACCGAAATCATATCTCCTCTACCCTGATTTCGGCCATGAAACACTGCCAGGTGCGAACGATGCAGCCTTTGAATTTATACTAGCCTTGTAACTTGCTGCGCAGGGCCAGTCTCCATTGCCCTGCATTGGCAACAAAGCTCTGAGCATTTTTCGCCATATCAAGCTACTTATTACTCTATATCAATAATTGCGTATCCAAATGGATTGATACGTAACGACTGCAGCGATCCCTGCCGCTCACAGCCCTGGTTCAATAGGAAGTTCCCACCAGTCAGATCCAGCGGCAATTCGCATACCTGAACACATTGGCTTGGGTTCAAAACAATTAAGCAACGCTGTGCCTCAAACTCGCGCACATAGATCATCGGATACTCCTGCCCCGGCTTCAAACGCACAAAACGAATCGACGCATCCGTGCCCAATGCTGATCGAGATTGACGTAAACGAATTAGCGAACGTACAAAATGCAGCAACGAATCAGGATCTTGCTCTTGATCTGCCACAGTAGGCCGCTGAGGATCGGGATCCAATGGTAAATATAGTTCACAGGCTGAAGCACTGGAAAAACCAGCATTCGGAGAAGTATCCCACTGCATCGGAGTTCGTGTGCCTGAGCGCTCCCCCATGCCAATCGTCCCCGCATTGACGGCGATGATTCCATCTAAAGTGGAACCCTCCTTAGCCACTGTTCCATCCACATAGCGCATCCCGATTTCCTCACCATAATAGATTGTCGGGGGTCCCGCTTGGGTCATAAAAAATACCCACGCGCAACGCAGCTCCTCCCAACCACGAGGCTCACAACGCAAGCGTTGGAAATCATGACACCCAACAGGCAACGTAATCAAGCCTCTGCCTCGAGTCGCCGCACGTTGCTCCTCATAAGACAGCTGAAACACCTGATAATTTCCTTCACCAGCAGCATCAAAATAACAGTGAGTCTGACCTTCAGGTGGGGGCAAAGTGCCGTTACCATTAAAAAAGAGCGAAGAATACCCTGGCGCATTAAAGTGAAGCATAAAATCCAGGTGAAACCCAGCATCTATTGCACGGCTAGGACAGCTCCACTCAGACATCAAAACACGATCTGGATATGCTTGATCCATCCATGCACGAATCTCTTGCCAAATTGCCTTTGTGGCCTGAATTGAAGCTGGAGTTCCTTCCGGCTTAACCAACGACCCAGCCATGTCCACGCGAAATCCGTCACATCCGAGTTCAAACCAATAGGCAAGAATCTTGCGCAACTCTGCACGATTCTTCTTTGGTCCAGGCGCATCGATAGGATCCTGCCAACTCTCCTGAGGTTCGGCATAGCCAAAGTTTAGAGCTGGCTGATACCAAAAGAAATTGGATACAAAATCTCCCTGAACAGGACCGTGCTTCGGATCAAAATCTCGGTTTATCCAGATATAACGATTCGCATCTTCGCTATGAGGATCATTCGCTTCTGTAATAAACCAAGCATGATCCATTGAAGTATGCCCAGCCACCAGATCCAAAATAACACGTATCCCTCGTGCATGCGCAGCACTCACTAAATCAACAAAATCACTCTCCTCGCCATAACGTGATGCAATACGGTAGAAATCTCTTACATCATAACCCGCATCTCCAAAGGGAGAATCAAAGCATGGGTTCAGCCAAATAGTATTGATGCCCAAACTCTGTAAATAGTCCAAACGCTGAATAACCCCAGGTAAGTCACCAATACCGTCTCCATTGCTATCCTGAAAACTCTGAGGGTAAATTTGATAGATGACTGCATCTTTAAGCCATGATGGTTGTAGCATAATTAAAATCAACTGTAGGGGAATAAAAGAATGTCGTCCTGAACAATAGACATTACATACAAATTTGAATTTCAACCACACTCTTCCTAAAACATAAATAAAATAAAAACAATAACGCTCAGATTTTGGCTATATCGCGAATACCTGCCTCTCACGTTGCTCAATTGGACACCTGGTAACTCGCAAACTACGCTCCTTCCGTACAAGACGACAACCTAGCAAAGCGTACACACACACTAAATCATGACGACAGTTTCTTGATCTTTACTCTAGCGAGCAATTGTATCAGATAATAGTGAATATGACTGATCAAATTAAAGTCGGAATTTGGGGATTGGGGCGCGCAGGGCTTAACATGCACGCAAGCGAATTAGCCCTCTACCCTCAATTATTTACAATACATTCTGGATACGATTTAGATCTAGAGCGAAATCGTATCCTGGAAACAAAATATGGAGCCAGGACTTACACCGATGCAGATGCCTTTCTGAATGATCCAGAAGTCGAATTAATTTCCATCGCGACCCGCTCTCCTGACCATGTCACTCATTGTGAAAAAGCCTTAGCTGCAGGCAAATATGCGTTTCTAGAGAAACCCATCGCGCTAACTTATGCAGAGGGTCGCAAGATACTAGAATTAGATCAAGCTTATCCGGGTAAGCTCTACTCCCGCCATAATAGACGCTTCGAAGCCCCCTTTAATCATATCAAAGAAATCGTAGCATCCGGAATCCTGGGTAAAGTCTATGAAATTAAACTCTGTCGTCATAGCTTTCAACGACGTAACGATTGGCAAACTCTCATCGAGTGCGGTGGCGGACAACTGAACAATTGGGGTCCCCACCTGATCGACCACGCCTTACAATTCCTGGACTATAAAGTCGTAGAAATGTGGAGCGACCTAAAGAAAACAGTGGCTTTAGGCAATGCAGAAGATCACTTAAAAATAGTTTTCAAGGGGGAAGACGGCTGTGTTGTAGACTTGGAGATTAGCGGAGGTGCGGCTTTGCCGCAGAATGAGTACACTCTCTTCGGCTCACTCGGCGCACTCACGTGCCAGGGCAGTGACATTCATCTCAAATACATACAATCTGGACAGGTATTTAAGCAGAACGAGGCATTTTCCGGCACCCCGCCTCTAAGTGGTGGCGTGCAAAATGCCTATGCCGACCAAGAGGAAATTAACTGGATTGAAGAACACATAAAAGTCGCCCCCAGTAAACCTATAGACATGCACTCAATCTGGGAGGCTCTCTATCTTGCGATCAAGAAAGACATTCCCTATCCCATTTCAATCCAGCAAGCTGTCGCCGTAGTCAAAATCACCGATGAGGTGAAATCCAAAACTGAATTCACCACAGCCTAAACCATTGCTTGACCACTCATTACTGCAAACTGCTGAGTTAATTGACTCAGCAGTTTGCAGCGCAACGAATCTTAGTCTTGCTCCAGTGAAATCATAAAGGACCATTTGTAAGTGCCTGGATAAATTTTGTACTGCTCTAAAGTGTCAGGACCGCAACTCATAGTTCCTAATCCGCGTTGCAGGTGATCGATGGAGACGTATGTTTCTGGCCGTGTCATTAATTCACATGTATGAGTCGCAGCGAATAAGTCAGCATCCGTATAATGACTCGCCTTAAACTCGAAGTGTTGATCCACTGCTTTCACACAGATGGTGATACCACTGGTCTCATTCCGAAACCTGCAATCACGCGCCTCAGAACGATTGCCACATTCCTGTGGCATAATGTATGGAACATGCATAGCCGTAACCTGAGTCTCAAAACGATCTAGCCAAACACCCGCTTTTCGGTCGCGATAGTTTTCATAAGGACCATTGCCACAATAGCTCACCTGTTCAAATCCGGGCACAAGTGCAAATTGCAGCCCAATCCGAGGCAAATCCGGTAAATCAAGACTACAACTGAGCTCGTTCTCAACCAACAAGCCCAGCGCGGTCAGACGTACGCACTGTCTTAATTTGCCAGCATTCTGATGCCCAGGAGTCTTCAAATTAAAGGTCGATTCGATCGTACCATCTGGTAGCACCGCTTGCCTAAGCAGAGATTGTGTTGTCTGCTGTAAACCAGCTGTTTTCCACCGCATGAGTGGTTTCTGATCCTGACCATCCCATAATTTAATGCCGTCATTATCGGTCCCCGCTCGCCACCAAGTGACCTGTAAGGGGCTCGCCAATACAGCCCCTGCTTCGCCTCTCAGCGAGAGCAATTGCCCATTTTCACGTGAAATTTCAGCCACTAATCCCGCCCCAGCCAATTGAAGGCGACCTTCAGTAATCTCTGGCTGAAGAACGGAAGGTAAATCGGCCGCAGTCGCAAGCGGACTTTCATGAAGTACAAAATGCTCCCAAGCAAGCTCGTGTCCAGCAGGCAGCAAGCCCTCGGCATCAATCAACTTGAAGGAGAAATGCAGCGTGAGCAATGCCCCCTCAAATGTTTGCTGATGTTCGGAAATATCGGCGAGTTCAATATCTAAGGATTCACCGGCTGCAATGCCCGGCAAACTGAAACTTCCCGTCGCCAAAGTCTCCCCATCGCCGGCAAGTGTCCACTCTGCCACTAGATAGTCCAGACTGCGAAAATCTTGCTTGGAACGAATCGTATAGCGAGTCGACAGCGCTCCTTGCGGCTCAACGGCAAGCGGCTGAGCGAGTTTTTTGAATTCAAATAACGCTGGATGTGGTTGACGATCCGGCCACACCAGACCATCGGCAATGAAATTGGCATCGTTTGGCGTGTCGCCGTAATCCCCACCGTAAGCCCAATACTCTTCACCATTCGCAGCAGTTTCCTTCAAACCATGATCAATCCACTCCCAAATAAAGCCGCCTTGTAGCCCCTCATATTGCTCGAAGGCGTCGAAGTATTCTTTTAAGCATCCATTACTATTCCCCATCGCATGCGAATACTCGCAAGGGATGACGGGCCGTGGGTCCTTTACCGTTTCCACCCAATCAATCAGCTCCTGTACCTGCGGATACATGGGGTTGATAATGTCAGTGGCCGCATGCCCTTGATCCCATTCGGCATGGCTTTGACCACGCGAAATGGCCCCCTCGTAATGTAACACACGACTCGGGTCGTATTGACGAATCCAGCCTGCCATCGCGTCGTGATTGGCTCCATAGCCGGACTCATTGCCAAGTGACCACATAATGATACTGGGATGGTTTTTATCCCGCATCACCATACGCATGCCGCGCTCCACAAAGGCATTTAAATAGCGCTTGTCTTGGCAAATTTGATTATGAAAATCGTGCGTCTCAATATTGGCCTCATCCACAACATAGAAGCCATACTCATCGCAGAGATCATAAAACTTAGAGTCGTTGGGATAATGCGCGGTGCGAATTGCATTCACGTTAAAAGCCTTCATCACTTCGAGGTCTTTACGCATCAGGTCCTCAGAGACTACTTTACCCTCGGTATCTGAATGGTCATGGCGATTCACTCCCTTGATCAGTACCGCCTTACCATTGATCAAGAGCTGGCGGTCCTTGATTTCGACACGTCGAAAGCCGATCCAAGTTGCGGTGCTTTCTACCGTTTCACCAGCAGCAGAACGCAAGCTAACAACAAGCCGATAGCGCTGTGGTAGCTCGGCTGACCATGGCTGGACCGCAGCCAATGTTTCCGCCACTTGAACGCCGACACGCGGCCAGTGTAATAGATGCGCGCGTTCCGTCACCACCGACTCAGTCCGCACATCTCCTGATACCGATGCACCGGCATCATCGAATAGCTGCCAATCCACGGACCAGCCCTCTTGCGGCACAGCGCCCATCTCTACCCGCACCGAGAGATCTAATTGGCCCTCACCGGAGGCCGGATCGTAATCCGTGCGAGCAAACACATCTTCTATATAAATACGATCAGTGGAATAGAGCGCCACTTCACGATGAATCCCGCCGAGGCGCCATTGATCCTGGTCTTCCACAAAGCTGGCGTCACTGTATTGGATCACCACGGCTGTCAGCCTATTCGACTGATCCCATAACACACGCTCGGTAATGTCATACTCCGAAGGCAGGCGGGAGTCCTTGTTCATGCCTAAGAATTTGCCGTTCAAATACAGCTGCAGGACGCCTTCCACCCCACCGAAATGCAGCACCACACGACGCCCCTGCCAGCTGGGATCGACCTCAAAGCTTCGGGCATACACGCCTGTCGGATTGCGCTCCGGCGTAAAGGGAGGCTCCTCGCGAAAGGGCATTTTTACATTAGTGTAATGTGGATAACTATAGCCATGAAAACTCCACATCCCCGGCACGGGAATATCCCCCCACTCGTCACTCTCCAAGGCCAACGTCTCAATGCCCGCGGGTAACTCCTCCGGCGATTCGCGATACAAAAAGCGCCAACTGCCATCCAAAGAACGCCACCAAGGCGATGCCTCACGTGGTTGACTGAGCGCCTCCTTGGCACTTGGAAACGATACCTGCGTCGCGCGCATCGGCACACGATTGATACCAGTCAGTTCTGGCTGTTGAAAAGTTTTACCAAGAATAGAATCAATGGAGGGTAAAGGCATGCAGACACAATAACAGCTTCGGGCGCAAACGGGAATAGCTTGCATGACTAATCACATGTCATTTTTGATTAGCACTACTATGCATGTGCACGAAAAATGGTTGATTCAGGATACGATGTACCGCGGGAGCGCAGTCAAGTCGTTCTCTCAGGGCTTGAGTTGCGGTTTTCTAAATAAATCCGGCAAGACGGAAGACGTCTGCGATGAGCACTATGACCGACTCGCCATGGTATATGTGCTTAGAGGCCGTGGTACCTACCATGATAGCCTGGGCCATCAGTTTGAACTGCGGCAAGGCGATGTCTTTTTTCGTTTCCCCGATCGCTCGCACACCGGAACTATCGACCCCGACAGTCAATGGCACGAGTGCTTTGTTTCTCTGCGTTCAGAGTGGTACCACATCTTCCAGCAATTGGAACTGATACGTCCGCACCAGGTACGTTTTGAAATGGGGATGACAGAAAACATCCCGACTCGCATCCACGGTCTGATGGAATTGATTCGCAAGGCTGACACCCCCACCGAGATCAGCTCCATAGAATTCGAAATTGCGGCCTTGATCCGACGCGTGCTGGCCAGCGCTCAAGAAAACCGCTACGCAGATACGCCCCACGTAGATCGCCTCAAGCACGCACGTGAAATCATCCGCTCGCAAGCAGCACAAAAATGCAGTATTGAAGCACTCTTATCGGATATCGGGCTGAGCTACTCACGCCTGCGAAGCCTTTTCCGTAGCGCGTATCACATCAGTCCCGGCGAATTTCGAATCCAGGTGCGCATTGAAAATGCCTGCACACTGCTGGAAACCACCGATCTGCCGATCAATAAAATTGCCGACCAACTGGGCTACGCCGACGCCTTTACCTTCTCCAAACAATTTAAGCAACGGGTCGCCCTTTCGCCACAACAGTTTCGCTCGCGCTAATTGATTTACTTTTTCATCCAGCCGAGCTGAATGGGCTTACCGGCTTTCTTTTTGGGCTTCTTGGGCAACTGCCCTTCGATCCAATTGATAATCGCACCGCGCCCCCGCTTGGTCTTCGCACTGCACTTGAAAATTTCATTTGGCTTAAGGCCGTAGTCTTCAAGCGCTTTCAGCAGTTGGACCTCGTGGCTTATGACTTTGTTATCCGCGCTACGATCCGTTTTGGTAAAGATAATCGAGTATGGAATCTCGCACTGCTGCAACCAATCGATAAAGGCTAAGTCGGTATCCAGCGGCTCAAGCTGTGAATCCAGCAAAGCAAACACTTGCTTCAAATTCTCACGGCCGGTCAGATAGCCACTTACTTGCTGGTTAAACTCTGCTTGCTTGGCCTTGGAAACTTTCGCGAATCCGTAACCGGGCAAATCAACCAGCGTCCAGTGATCATTGATTCTAAAAAAATTAATCAGCTTCGTTTTACCGGGTGTGCCGGACGTCTTGGCCAAGCCTTTGACCTCTGCCAGCATGTTCACCAATGAGGACTTGCCCACGTTGGAGCGCCCCACAAAGGCAAATTCTGGTAAACTAGAGGGAGGACAGTCTTCAAGATCGACGGCGCATCCGATAAAACGGGCTGATGTAATTTTCATAGTGGCTTTACTTAATCAAGCAATGGCCCGTCATCGCCTCTGGCTGTGGTAATTCCATCAGCTTGAGCAAAGTCGGTGCGATATCGCCCAGCGCACCAGAGTCCAGCAGTTCGGCGTTCTTATACTTCTCACTGTAAACAACGACTTCAACCGGATTCAGCGTATGTGCGGTGTGTGGACCGTTACTGTCATGATTCCAGAGTTGATCGGAGTTGCCATGGTCCGCAGTGATGACGGCAGAGCCCCCCACTTCATCAATCGCAGCCAGTAGATCTCCCACGCAACCGTCGACGATTTCACAGGCCTGAATACAAGCATCCAATACACCCGTGTGGCCGACCATGTCAGGATTCGCAAAGTTGATTACAATGAGACCATATTTACCTGACTTGATCGCCTCCACTGAAGCGTCACGAATTCCATAAGCAGACATCTCTGGCTTTTCGTCATAAGTCGCGCAATCCTTACGGCTTGGCACCAATTCACGGTCTTCACCGGGGAACGGCTCTTCACGATAGTCGTTAAAGAAGAACGTTACGTGCGGGAATTTTTCGGTTTCCGCACAACGGAATTGATTGATCCCCTGATCCGCAACGTAACCGCCCAAAATGTCCTTCATCTTGGCAGGCTTTTGAAAGACGATATTAGGGCAGAGTCCTTTTTGATACTCACTAAGAGTTGCAAAGAAGACATCGGGCTTTGGCCCACGTTCAAATTCCTTGAAATCGTCTTGAATGAAAGCGCGTGTAAGTTCACGTGGGCGGTCACCACGAAAGTTAAAGAAGATCACCGAGTCACCGTCTTGCACGGCAGCAATCGGCTGGCCATCCGAATCGACAATCGCGGTGGGCGGGCAAAATTCGTCGCCCTTGGTGCCTTCAGTCTCCGGAGAATCGTATTGTAATTGAATCGCAGCATCAGCACTGACTGCACTGCGGGCAATCTCACGCCCAGTGATGCAATCGTAGGCACGCTGCACGCGATCCCAGCGGTTATCGCGGTCCATCGCCCAATAGCGACCAGCGATGCTGGCAATCTGCCCCACTCCGATCGCTTTCATCTGTGCTTCCACTTCGGAAATGAATTGCTTCCCCGAGAAAGGCCCGGTGTCGCGACCATCGGTGAAAGCGTGAAGGTACACCTTTTCGATGCCTTCTTCTTTAGCGATCTTCAAGAGGCCGTAGAGGTGGTCCAACATCGAGTGGACACCCGCATCGGAGACAAGGCCCATGAAATGCAGTGCAGAACCTTTGGCGCGCACATTATCAAAGGCCGACTTGAGCGCCGGGCTGTCTTTGACGCTACCGGTTTCGATCCCCTTGTTAATACGGACCAACTCCTGATCGACGACACGACCCGCGCCGATGTTCTGGTGCCCGACTTCGGAGTTTCCCATAATGCCTTCGGGCAGCCCCACAGCAAGACCACAGGCGGCAATCTCAGTGCGCGGATACTCCGCAGTCAAACGATCTGCAACCGGAGTCTTTGCCAGCTTGACGGCGTTGTAAGCATCGTAGGATGCATCATGATTGGCTCCCCAACCATCACGGATGATGAGGACGACAGGCTTTTGTTTTTCAGACATTATTTTCAATTAAGAATTAGAAATTAAGAATTCGGAATTTTTTTAGAAGAAATAACCGAACTGCGAAAGTGCGGAAAGAGAAAGAATGCCGAAGTAGATGAAAAGCAAGGCCACACCTTCACGGCGGGAAACTATATGACCACTCTTAAAGAACCATAGTAGCAGTCCTGAAAGCAAAACTAATGCCGGGAACTCTACCAGCAGCAAGTGATAATGCACATCCATACCCGTAATCGCGGACACGCCACCACCGATAAGGAGAATATTAAACAAGTTCGAACCGACAATATTTCCCGCACAGATATCACCATGTCCCGCCCGCACAGCCGACACCGAGGCCGCCAATTCCGGCAAGCTGGTGCCGATCGCCACAATCGTTAATCCGACAAACATCTCACTGGCTCCCATCCGCATCGCCATCTCAACCGACGCTCCCACCAGCACATCGGCGCCCAAAGCAAGCAGTGCGGCTCCGATCAGGATTAAAATGACAGCCACCTTCGTCGAACGCCCGGCAAACTCTTGGGCCCCTTCTGCAAACTCCTGAATCGCGCTCTCCGAATCCTTGGACTTCGCACTGCGGACGACGTACACCAGATAGACCACCGTCAAAACCAGCAAAATGAGGCCCTCCAGCTTGTGAAAGCCGCCTCCCATCGCAAATAAACCAAAAATCACAGTGACTCCGATCAGGATGGGCACCTCTCGCTGAATCATACGCAATTCAATCTTCAGCGGAGCGATGATTGCGGCTATTCCCAAAATCAAGCCAACATTGGCAATATTACTGCCCAAAATGTTGCCGAGTGCGATCTCTGGATTGTCCTTCGCAGCCATCAGCGAGGTCGCCATCTCAGGCATCGAGGTGGCGATCGAAACGACCGTCAATCCCACCACGATCGGGTCGATCTTTAAATTGCTCGAAATCGACGCCGCCCCACCAGTCAAGATATCGCCCCCATAAGTGAGGGCAACAAAGCCCAACATCAGACATAGCAACAACCAGAAAAGGTGAAGTTCGGAAAAAGGCAGATTGATGAGTGCGAGAAGCATAAGTAACGATTGACTGGCGACAAAAATAGTAGGCCTGACAGCTGGGCAGGAAAGGGATTTCAAGAAACTGCGGCGAGAAAATTCTGAGTGCTTGACTTGAGGAAGCAAAAAACCACACTGCCGCGCTTTTCAACGGCCTCCGGTCTAATATTATGGCGCAAGACCTCAAAGATACGCTCAACCTCCCACAAACGAATTTCCCCATGCGGGGTAACTTAGTGGAGCGCGAACCTAAGCGAATAAATCACTGGAAGAAAATCGGTCTCTACGATCAGATCCAGGCTAAAAACAGTGAGGGTGAAAGCTTCATCCTACACGACGGCCCGCCCTTCACTAACGGCGACCTGCATCTGGGGCATGCGTTAAATAAGACCTTGAAAGACACCATCTTACGATACAAGTGGATGGCTGGTTACAACGCGCCCTACATTCCAGGTTGGGACAGCCACGGCCTGCCAATTGAACACAAAGTGTCTCGCGAATTACAAGACTCTGGACGCACCGATTACACTCCACTGGAAGTGCGTAAAGCCTGCGCCAAATTTGCTGACAAGTATCGCCTCATCCAAAGCGAGCAGTTCGAACGCCTGGGCGTGACTGCCGACTGGGCCAACGAATATTGGACGATCCACCCCGAATACGAAGCCGCCGAACTGGAAACTTTCGCAAATTTTGTGGAACAAGGCATCGTCTATCGCAGCAAAAAACCAGTGTACTGGTCGATCCCCTGCGCCACCGCGCTTGCAGAAGCCGAAATCGAATACAAGGACCACACCAGTATCTCGATTTTCGTAAAACTACGCCTCAGCGAGGCAGCACGTACCCAACTGGATCTACCCGACGAAGATAGCTCGATTCTGATCTGGACCACCACTCCCTGGACGCTGCCTGCCAATCTCGCGGTCTCGGTACACCCGAACATCGAGTATTCTGCGATCAAGACACAGGCGCACGGCACACTAATCGTCGCCACACCTTTGCTGGATTCCGTAACGAACGAGTGTAAGCTCGAAGGCGTCGAGACTGTAGCCACATATCTAGGCTCACAGCTGGAAAAACTCGAAGCCCGCCACCCATTTATCGACCGCGCCTCTCCGATCCTACTCGCTGAGTATGTGACCACCGAAAGCGGCACGGGCTGCGTGCACACGGCACCTGGACACGGTTTGGATGACTATATCACAGGTATCAATAATGGGCTGGAAGTATATTGCCCCTTGGATGACAAGGGTTGTTACGTAGACGACGGTCAGGTACCAGCCGATCTCGTCGGCCTCTCGGTACTTGAAACTGGTAATGGCAAACCTTCGGACGCGAATCTCGGCGTGCTCAAGATCATTGCTGGCAACGGGTCACTCATCGCCAAAAAGAAGATCAAGCACAGCTACCCACACTGCTGGCGCTCGAAGACTCCCGTCGTCTTTCGTGCAATGGACCAGTGGTTCGTCGCGCTCGACAAGAATGGCGACCGCGCACGTGCGCTCGAATCACTCAACCAAGTCAACTTCATCCCAAGCTGGGGTGAAAACCGCATCCGTGCCGCTGTTGAAAACCGTCCCGACTGGTGCATCAGCCGCCAGCGCACTTGGGGCGTCCCGATCCCAGCCTTTTACGACGAAGACGGTGGCGCTTACATCGATGCCGATGT
This sequence comes from Thalassobacterium sedimentorum, assembly GCF_031127905.1. Taxonomy (GTDB): domain Bacteria; phylum Verrucomicrobiota; class Verrucomicrobiia; order Opitutales; family Coraliomargaritaceae; genus Thalassobacterium; species Thalassobacterium sedimentorum. The sequence goes on from NZ_JARXIC010000001.1 coordinate 145,085, forward strand.
CATTCGCGCAATTTCCAAGAAAGTGGCCAGCTCCGGCACCAATCTTTGGTTCGAACAAACAGCTGCCGAAATCCTCGATGGCATCCAACTGCCCGCAGACTGGCCAAGCGCCGACAAGCTCAAGTGCGGCACCGACACACTCGACGTGTGGATCGACTCCGGCTCCAGCCATCGTGCAGTGCTGCAAAAACGTCCCAACCTGAAATGGCCAGCCGATCTCTACTTGGAAGGATCCGACCAACACCGCGGCTGGTTTCAAAGCTCACTATGGACATCCGTTATTGCAGATAAGGCAGCCCCCTACAAGAATCTGTTGACTCACGGTTTTATCGTAAAGGAAGATGGCACCAAGCTCTCCAAGAGCGACGGCGCCGCCCGCCCATTGAACGAATGGATCGCCGGTTACGGTGCCGACATCATTCGCCTATGGATCTGCTCGCAGGACTATCGTGGCGATGTGCCCGTCTCCGACAAAATCGTAAAGAATGTGGCCAACAACTACCGCAATCTACGCAACACCTTAAGATTCCAAATTGGCAACTTACACGATTTCGATGTCGCTCGAGATGCCGTGCCACTCGACCAGCTCAACGCCCTCGACAAGTGGGCCCTCAATGAACTGGCTCAACTAGTGCGTAAAGTCACCGAAGCTTACGATGCCTACGAATTCCACCGGGCATTCAAAGATCTCATTGATCCATTCGTAGCCAACACCCTTTCGGCAACCTATCACGACGTATTAAAGGACCGACTCTACACCCGTAGCCCGAACGATCCACTTCGACGCTCTTCCCAGACAGCGATCCATATCATCTTCTCTGTCTTCACGCGTTTGATTGCCCCCTTAGTGCCCTTCACTGCTGACGAAGCTTGGAGCTATGCACAAAACGACAGCGACTTTGGCGATCAAGCAATTGCACTCACCGACTGGCCAGTAGTGGATAGCACTTGGGATGACGCCGAAACCGCAAGCGACATTCGGGCTCTACGTAGCTTCCTCTCAACACAACTTAACGACCGCTTGGAAGCACTGCGCCAACAGAAAACAATCGGTCAAAGCCTCGACGCCAAAGCAATCATTACTGGCAACTCAAATGATGCCGAATTTGCTCGGCTCAAAAAATACGAAGCCGACTTAGCGGAACTCTTCATCCTTTCAGAGGTCAGCTTGATCGAATCTCAAGAGGTTAGCGAGCTCGAGATCGAAGTCGCTCATGCCGATGGAGTCCGCTGCCCTCGCAGCTGGCGCTGGGTGCCAGAGCTCGTCGAGACTGAACGCTGGGGAGCCGTATCAGCCCGCTGTGCCGAAGCACTCAAATCCATTTAATCAACCAGTCACAATTTCAAACATCTATCTCTGAATATTTAATAATCATGCCTACCAATAAAAAGACTACAAATGCTGAAGCCCATACAGACTCCACCGAAAAGTCTAAAGAGGTTAAAACTTTAAAAAAAGCGGTGGTTTCCCGTGAAGGTGCAGCTGCCAACAAAAAATCGACGCCAATCGTATTTTCCCTCGACGATGTGGAAGAATTAATGGCAGCCAAAAAGTCTCAAATATCCAAACAGGAAGAAGCCCCGAAGAAAGTCGCCCCGGCCCCCAAAGTGCAACCGACCAAGAAAGTCATTGTCGATGATCAACCAGTTGAAAAGCGCGTATTAGGTGCGGCATCACTCGCCGATATATTAGGTTTCAATCCAGGCGAAAAAAAGAAAACCACTGAACTTGGTGAAAGTGAAATTCCGCAAAAGTGGAAAAAATACTACGATTTATTAATTGAACTACGCGCACACGTAAGCGACGAAATAAATCTACACACCGCCGACACGCTCAATCACACCTCTCGTGATGATTCGGGCGATTCCAGTTACGGCAATCAAGCCGATTCTGACAGCGACACCTTCGATCGTGACTTTGCACTTAGCCTAGTATCGAGCGAGCAAGATGCCCTCAATGAAATTGAAGCGGCCATACTTCGAATCAAAGACGGCAGCTACGGAGTTTGCGAAATCACAGAAAAACCAATCCCAGCGGCACGTCTCACCGCAGTCCCCTTTGCTCGCTACTCCGTAGAAGGCCAAGCGGAGCATGAAAAGAACCAACACCGCAAAAACAATCGTATCTCGGCAGGTGGTATTTTCGGTGACGTTACAGACGCTCCAAAGCTGGAATCCAGCGATGATGACGAAGAGTAAGCAAAGAAATCTCTAAACTTTTGACGTAGCGCATTCGATCTAATTCGAATGCGCTATTTTTTTATCCCGTAAGCCATTAGCATTCGCAGCGTAAAGAACAAAAATTAAAAGGTCAGAGTCGATTCTAAATTGTAGGAGCATATTCAGTCTCAATAAACACTTCATTCAAGCTCTCACTGAGACAAACCAACTCAGCAGACTGCACAGAATCGCGAAATTACTGTGTTAATAAAGTATCAGACCTAGCAATCAGACATGGTGAAGCGCAGATAGTGTATGTTATAATGCATGCTTTCAATTAAGTATATATATATGACAACAGTATCAACATGTGCCCCTCTAAAAAATGGAGAGGATTTTGCTAAACTTCGCTATGGAATGTTTATTCATTACGGACTCTACAGCTTACTTGAGCGTGGAGAGTGGGTCATGAACCGAGAGCGAATTCCATCCCAGGCCATGAGAAAATTGGCTGAAAGATTCACTGCCGATAAATTCAACGCGGATGAAATCTGCAAACTAGCAATACGGGGAGGCATGCGTTATATCATTCTAACTTCGATGCATCATGAAGCATTTTGTCTATATAAAACAGAAACTACGGATTTCAATTCATGGAATTACTGCCAGCGTGACTTAGTCGACGAACTGATTGTAGCGGCTCGCAAGCATGGACTCTATGTGGGGATGTATCATAGTCTAAATGACTGGTTTCATAAACCTGACGCAGTCGATGCCCTGGAAGACAAAGATGCTTATGATCAATTTATAGAGCGCACGCATCATCGTGTCGAAGAATTGGTACGTAACTATGATTTTGATATACTCTGGTATGATGGATGGTGGCCGTATGATGGCGATGGATGGCAGGGTGAAGAAATGAATGCCAAGCTTCGAAAAATACGTCCAAATTTACTATTTAATCCCCGTAACGGAGCTGAAGGCGACTTCTGCACACCTGAGCAACACATGTCAGCACCACGTCCTTGGCAGCCTTGGGAGGGCTGTATGACCCTGAATGAGCACTGGGGCTACCACAAAGGTGATGACATGTGGAAATCACCGAAAGAGGTCATTCATTTACTTTGCACTGCGGCCTCTGGAAAAGGGAACTTACTACTCAACATTGGTCCGAAGGGCGATGGTTCTATTCCACAAGCATCCGTCGAAATAATTGAGGCGGTCGGTAAGTGGAAAGCTTCCTGCGGCGAAGCGCTCGAAAATACCGATTTATTCACCTTTGCTCTAGAAACTCGTGACGACCACCGTGGTGACTGGTGCTCTCAGGGACCAATGACCGTGAGCGGAAATAAGCTATACGTAGTCATGACTTCATGGGCAGACGATTCATGGGGCTTGGCAGGCCTAAATGCACATGTAGAATCGGCAGAATTGCTGCCCTCAGGAGTCACCGTTCAATTCGAACAAAATGACGACAATACAGTGCGTTTCTTTGGTTTACCTCCTAAGAGTCCAACAGAACTCGCGCCCGTTTTACGAGTTCACTGCGACCGCCCCCCGACGGTATATAACTGCGGCGGCATGCGTATCCCGAAGGTCCCTCACCCACCCTATGATCCATTGCCCTCTGATGTCGCACTTTGAGCAATCTAGAATAATTCGACAATGAAGTCTTTGCTGCTTTTTGGCTTGGTGATTTGCAGTCGATTAAATCTAATCGGAACCTTGTTGATCGCATTAACGTATGCGACTGCTAATGCCGCTCGTCCACAAGCTGAGGCTCCAATAGTAGTCTCAGACAGTGGCGCGGAATTTTGGAATTCCGGCGAACTCATACTAGCAATGAATGTTGGTAACGGAGGGAGCGGATCGACAACTATCAACAAAGTTGTTTTTCAGAAAGGCGGCCGCTATGGTAATTTCCAAACTCAGAATCAAAATGGGGTCAGCCTCACTGTCAGTGTTGACCCTGGTGGAGATCAAAATAATGGAATTGCCGTTAATATCTATGAGAACACAGAGCTGGACGATCCCTTTGATTTGTTTAATTCTAACTTTCTCTCTAGTTTTAGTACTGGATGGATTCAACTCAGTTTCTCTGGCTTAAAGATTGGGCAAAGCTACCGCTTACAAACCTTTCATCTCATCAATACGGGAGACGAAGTCAGCAGAGATATGGTATTTAGCCAAGGCGGTGTTCCATTCACAGCGAACTTCAATCAGTTCTACTCAGGAGGGAATCGCAGCGCAGACATCTCGAATGCTGTTTCCATCGTGTCCACATTCACTGCAGATAGTGCGTCACAAACGATAGATCTCATGCCATATAGTGACGACCGCTGCTACCTGAATGCCCTCGCCTTGTATGCCGTCGAAATGCCCACAGACTACACGCTCGGCGATAGCTGGAACAGTGCTGTCGATGCATACACTGCTTCACTATATTTAAAAGGTGATCCCAAAGACTCATTAGAAGACTTTTCCTTTTCCATGAGTTATCAACCTATGGATGAAGACTCGCAGGTGCTACAATCGGTCCTCATTGAAAACTCGACTTACAATCCCAGTGATGAAGGAGAATTACTCTATCTTGATTTCAGCAGTACATGCACCTCAAATGCCAACACTAGTTACAGCCTTGGGCTCATTCAGGATGGACATAGTTATTGGTCTCAGGGCAAGGGAGAATATGTCACGATTGAAGCAGGAAGCACCCGCGATATTGCCCTCAATCATTTGGTTGCCTCTGACTTCAAGCGTATCGACGGTAGTTCTGGATTCCCAGATTTTAAGGAAACCGGCAGTCCGATAACCTTCCAACTGTTCTTTCAATATGAGAGCACTGACGCAAACGTTCAGACCATGACGACCGTGTCAAATTTACGCCTTTCCAACTATGCCCTAACAGAGCCAGATATTCTAAGTGAGCGACGCGACTGGATATTAGAATCGTCGTCATGGAACTCGCCCACCATCGGAAACAACCTAAAAAACGATGGCTGGCTGGCTCTAATCAAGCTTTACCAAAGTGCTGGTACAGATGCGAACTCACTTGAATTCCTGTCTAGTAGTTTAGATGACACTATTGTAAGTGAAAGCAATTGGAACGACAATGATAAGCAAACTTTCTATCCGGTCCCTCTAGTCAGGGGCATCCATACCTTTGGAGACAGCTTTACTCCACAGCAGTTAGCTCTAATCGAATCGAAAGTTCGCAGTTTCAGCAACTGGGCTAGCGATGGCGGAACAGAAAATCACTACCTGATGCGTTGGACCAATGCCTACTTACTTGCACAGAAATTCGATGGAGAATGGTATTCAGGCACCGTTTCCAATGGAACAGTCACGACAGCCGAGTTCATGGGAATCCTCAAATCAAAGCTGTTGGCTGAAGGTGCATTCCGCTTTCAAGAAGGCGGCATGGGCGAATACCTATCCCCTAACTATTTACAGACGCACATACTGCCATTACTTAATCTCTACGACTTCACAGAAGACCCAGAACTCAAAGATGCCGCAGAAGCCATGCTCCATCTACACCTGACGCATCTAGCTCTGAATGCGCACAATGGATATATTCTCGAGCCCCATTCTCGATTTGGTGGCAAGCAATTCGTCAATGGCTACAAGGTTCAAAATAATAGTGCCCAGTTTTTAACCTGGCTCTATTTCGGACAAATGAACCGTCCCGATGATATCATTCTCAGCGAAGAGTTTCTGATCGGCTGTGCGCTCAGTAATTATCGTCCTGCAGCCTACACCCAAGACCTCGCAAACGGGTCATCAGATAGCTCCTTCCCTTACGAAACACGCAGCGCAGTAGTGCACAATCCACATATTAGCGAAAGAATGCCACGCACAACTTTACGCAGCGTCTATCGCACTGAAAAATACTCGATTGGAACAGCTTACACAAAGTTTATGCCTGATGGCTACTACATGCAGCATAGTAATTTCGGCATTGCGTGGAACAGCCTAGACGATGAATTAGCCAGTCTAAGCTGTGGACACCCCTATTGGCGTGCGGACTCAGCAAGAGCCTCTTGGGCCTATTCAACTGCCTCTCCCTTTCAGCAAATCGCTCACGACAAAAACACTGCAATTGTTTTATTTAACATACCAATGGCGGATCCGTGGCCGCAGCGTGGCCGCAGCGATTGGATCGCCGAACGAGATGACCACGCCCAAGACTTAATCAAATATGGAGTCATCTATCTGCCACAAATGATTGGGCAGGCAAGTAATCTGAGTCAGAGCAATCATTACATTGACCAGATTGTAAAAGCAGACTGGGACTACGAATCCGACGGTCAAATTGATGGAAAGTGGTATTTCTTACGTGAAGCCGATGTTTATATCGGAATCCTTGCCTTAACGACAGGAGGCATGCCAGACTTAGAGACGGATCGAAAAATGATTTTTGCAAATGGACTGCAACAAGGCGACTATTTTCAAACTGGATTCATTTTCGAAATTGGCACTGAAAGCGAATTTGGAAATTTCGAAACCTTCATCGCTCAAGTTCAAACAAATCAAATAAACCTAAATTGGGATACATCTCCCAACCCCGCTCCTTATGCCAGCTATACCGATTCGCAAGGCGACCTGTTAACACTCACTTACAACAGCACTCAAGCTGAGGACTCGATTGGAGTCATTAACAATCTCCCAACAGTCACAATCAATGGAGAAACGCTCGCATTCGATCAAACTTGGCCAGACATTGAAGGCCCGGGCATTTTACTTGAGAATGGAATATTTTCACTGAAAGGGCCTAAAGAAAATTTCCTCATCAACTGGTCAAATACTTTGCCGACAATCACTTATTCAAGACAGGCAATACAATCAGATAGCTATAGTGCATGGAAAGACGCGAATGGATACGATGCCTTAAGTGATAATTCTAAGCTAGACCACGACGCGCTGAGTCTAGCGATGGAATGGGCTTTCAATGGTGAGATTGGCAGAAATGATAACAATCGATTGCCCTATTTAAACTTCGTAAAAAACGATCAAGTCAATCTTATCTACCAAAGACGTATCGGTTATGAAAATAGCTACCTCATTCAGGAATCTGTGAACTTAATAGAATGGCAATCATCTAAATGGGGAAGCGAAATTATCACAGGATCCAATTCAGAAATGGAAGAAGTCAAATTATCCATCCCGACAAACTTGAGCTCACAATTCTTCCGAATCAAACTAGTCCCTCAGTCAACAGATTGAACTAAAATCGGCATTCAACCCAAATTATACAATCACGTCTTGGAAACGAGGATTCTAAACGCATAAGTTGTTGAATAATCAGATTTAGTCGCCTCTTGGAAAACTCTATCTAGTGTAGTGTCAGCGAAGTTTCATTCATTAAATCTTGTACTTCCGTTTTCGGTTACCATCGTCGTTTGAATGGAACGACGAGGCCGCAAAGTATTACCGATTAAACTGAATGAAGATGAGTTGGACTATCTTGGCAGTCTGCTGAGGCGTCGCAATATCCCGAACGGGGAAGCGCGGCGAGCCAAAGCGTTGATGCGCATGCATGAAGGTTGCACCAACAAGGCGATCGCTCAGGAGTTGGGAGTGTGTGCGCATACTGTAGGCATTTGGCGTAATCGGTTCGCCAAAGAGCGTTTGCAGGGAATCAGCGAGTTGCCGCGCAGCGGCGCTCCCCGCACCATTACGGACGAACAAGTGCAACAGGTCGTGACGATGACTTTGGAAGAAAAGCCAGAAGATGCGACCCACTGGAGCACACGCTCGATGGCTAAGCGCTGCGGCTTATCGCACGATAGCGTCTCGCGCATTTGGAAAGCCTTCGGGTTGGCACCTCACAAGACCGAGAGCTTCCAACTCTCGACCGATCCGAACTTCGTCGACAAGGTCAGGGATGTCACAGGGCTGTATCTGAGTCCGCCGGAAAACGCATTGGTCTTTTGTGTCGATGAGAAAAGCCAGGTTCAGGCACTCGAGCGCAACCAGCCGATATTGCCGATGAAGCCAGGACAGCCCGAGAGGCGCAGCTGGGACTACTGGCGACACGGCACGCTCAATCTGTTCGCAGCCTTGAATGTGAAAACCGGCGAAGTGCTGGGCAAATGCTACTCAAGGCACCGAAGCAGTGAGTTCCTCGCCTTCCTCAGGGAAGTCGAGAAGTCGTTGCCTGAACGCTCTGATGTAGATCCCTATGAAGTGCATTTGGTCATGGATAACTACGTCACACACAAGGCCGCTCGAGTGAACGCATGGCTGGCGAAGCGCCCTCACTGGCACATCCACTTCACACCAACTTACAGCTCCTGGCTCAATCAGGTCGAGCGCTTCTTTGGTATCATCACCGACAAGCAAATACGCAGAGCTTCATTCAATAGTCTTAAATCACTAAGAGAGGCTATTTACACGTTCATCGAAAAATACAATGAAGACCCGAAACCATTCAAATGGACTGCGGACGCCGATCTAATCCTCGGGAAGGTTCAGAAAATATGTAGCGAACTTCGCTGACACTACACTAGAGCATTCTGCATTTAGTTAGATGAGTATTTCGCATGCGTAAGAAAGTTTGAGCAGATTGTTTCTGAGAAGGAATCCAACGACTCGGCCAACCTTTGAACGATCCGTTCAAAGGATTCGGAAGGGTGAGCTCTGAGGTAGGCTTTGATTTTGGAAAAGACCATCTCGATCGGATTCATATCGGGGCTATAAGGAGGCAGATAGATGATATCGGCTCCGACCTCTTGGAGGGCTTCGCGCACCTCCGAACTTTTGTGGCTGGAGAGGTTGTCGCAGATGACGATGTCCCCGGGGCTCAATGTAGAGGCGAGTATCTGTTCGATGTATTGCAGGAACGTCACTGCGTTCATCGGCCCGTCGAAAAGGATAGGCGCGTCTATTCGGTCGTGGCGCAGCGCTGCGATGAACGTGTTGGTGTGCCAGTGCCCGTGTGGGGCATAGTCAATACAGCGCTCAGAAGACAGGCTGCGTCCATAAAGACGCGTCATTTTGGTGTTGATCCCACACTCGTCGATAAACACGAGCTTGCGGCGATCCCAGCTCTGTTGAAGCTTCCTCCAGAGTGTGCGTTTTTCTTGAACGTCATCGCGGTTTTGCTCCCGTGCGTAGAGAGTTTTTTTATAGCTATATCCCCACCTGGACAGGGCTCGCATCACGGTAGTGTGGTGCACCTGCAAGCCCACTTCCTCAGCAAGGCGTGCCGTCAGTTCCTCAAGAGTGGCTCCACGGGCCTTCTCAACCCATCCGGTAATGAGAGCTTTGTGAGCATCGAGCTTCGAGCCTTCGGGCTGCCCCATCTTCTTCGGCTTGAGATCCCCAGACTCACGCTGCCTTCTGAAGAAACGATAGACACTACTGGTGCTCACGCCAAGCATCTGGCTGACGTCGGCTTCGCTGTAGCCTTCTTCTCGTTTTTTAACGATGCGTTTACGCAGATCTTCGCTGAGTGGTCGTCCCATCTCATGCTTATCAAGCAAAACTCAAGGAAAGTACAGCTTTAATTCAACTTAAATGCAGAATGCTCTAACTATATATCAACTTGATGCAGCAGATATATTTGTTTTTAATCGACCAGTAAACTCGCTTAAACGCTGAAAAACTGGTCATTTTAATGAAACCGAAGTCCCGTTCCGTCGAACCCGCTCAATTCCCTTCACGATCCGCAGGTGCTGTGCATCGCCAAAGGTAAGGTCCACAAAAAGTATGAGTTCGGAAGGAAGGCTTCCAACCGTGTTCATGATCCGCCTCATCCTAGGGATGATTGTACCCTATCGAGCCTCATTCGGCATTACGAGACGCAATGCCTAGCCTGGTCGAAAAGAGTCAGCGCATCACACTTCACATGCCACTTACCAGTCATGCAGGTACGATGAGCCATCTAAAATAATTTACTCTTGCAAAATTAACTTGGGGGCGATCAGCAAGGTTAAACGATCTGAGGGTAAGTTCAACGCACGATAGATGAGACGATCAATACTGGTACGAATAATATCACGAAAACCAAGATCGATCAAAAAGGGTCGAGGTGAAAGATTCCCAACGAAATAGGGCGTCGACCCTGCGATGACCAATTTAACAGCTCCACTTTGCAGCAAACCTTCTTGGCAAAGCGCTTTATGCAATTGGCTAGCGCGATCTTCAAGAGTCAAAAAGACTCCAATTGGATTCTTCTTTGAGGCACCCATTTTAGAAATTTGTTGAGCAACCTCGGCCATCTGTTCAAAAACACTAAGAGGGCTCGGCCAAACTCGATCTGCTTGGCCTTGTACCATCTTTTTAGCGAAACAAAAGCTAGGATGCTCATCATTCTGAGCGCGATCTAAAAAAGCGCGTCCACGCACCAACAAAGCTTCGTGAAAATCAAGGTTCGCAGTCACCGCCACAAATTGGCGACAGCCCTCATCAAGCAAAGTGCGATAAGCCATCGCCCCGACCGCCACATCATTGGTTGTAGCATGATCAACCGTATCAACCGAATGCCCCGGCGCAAACAGCTGCACACATGGTAAAATCTCTGCCAATCGGGTAATCGCTTCCCTCTGAGATTGAGGACGCCCCGCCACCATCAAAATAGCACCATCTACCTGCTGCCCCTGGACGCAAAAGGGAATCTCATCGGGATGTGCCATTTGATCTAGAAGCAGGTGAAGTTGACGATGCCGACAGCACTCTTGCAACTTATCAATGACCGAAACCATAATCGGTTCTTGCAGCAAATTAGAGGTAGCACCAATAGTGATCAGAGCCACCGTGCCATTCGTAAGCCGCGAAGCATGCGCATGCTTCGACTTGGGCCCCGGGCGCCGCATTGATGGAACATATCCAACTTCCTCCATCACCCTTCGGACTCGTTCGGTTGTTCCAGCCTCGACTAAATGACTCCCATTTATAACTCTAGAGACGGTCGCACGAGAAACCTTAGCAATTTGAGCAACATCTTCTATTCGAACTTTTTCCATTACAATAGTCAGTGAACCATGAAGATTAATGTTGCAATGCAAAAAGCACAGCACTGACGCAACTTAAGCGATGCTATAATGGCTTATGTACAAGCCCCCCAAAAAGATACCGCATCATATAACAATCAAACACTTACACCCACTAGATAACGCATCATAAACTAGTTTAATTTGCGTAAAAAAAAGGAATCGGCTCAAAGCCAGCGACCTGCCGAAAGATAATCGAGTAACTTTGCAGTAAACAGTCTTTACTTTCGATATTTACAATTTTTGGATCCTGCCGCCAAAGGACAGCAACGCCGTCCTGGCTTTCACTCATGATACCAGCTGTTTCATCTAGATAAGCGGAATAAATTATAAGGCAGTCAGCAGTTCCCGCATCGCGACTTTCCAGCTTTAACGCATTTTTAAAAACACATTTTCCACTTCGGATTTAAGCAGTGATTGGCGAATCAATAGCTCCGCATGGAGCAAAGCGGGCATCAGCGCACTCGCAGTATTAACAGCTGCGTGGCGGTCTTTACAAAGCAATTTTGCATATCAGTCCCAAGAAATTAAATCACTTAGCGAGTGCCTCCTCAATGACTGCGATGCTCTGCTCTGCAATCAACTCATATACTGGAGCCTGCCAATGAAAGCGGTCGCCTCGAACTAAGTCCAGATGCTGAACAGTCAATCCATAGAGATCGTTCACGGGAATGCCTTCTTCATTGCAAATTCCGGCTGCGATCGCATTGCGCTCCACTATAATCGGATTCAACTCAGCATTCAGGGTCTGCCCATTCTGAGTATGAATAGGTGTCGTACTCACCCAAATAATTTCAGCATCTGGATTGGTCTCTTGGATCACTTCGATGTATTTTTTAAACAGGGAACCATACTGCCCTTCAGGAATTCGCCCTGCGGCCCACCCATGCAAGCCGATATTAAAATGAACCACATCGTAGTGATCGCGTGTCGCAAGCGCCTTGCACAGATTCTTGTGTAGATTCGGGGAATTTAGATGCTCGGGTGTCGTCCAAATATCGACGTTTGCCTTCGAAACGAGATTGCGACGAACGTGCCCTTGATAGCCAATCAAGATCGAGTCGCCAACCAAAAGAACATTCGGAAGGCTGGGATCAATCTCTTCTTGCCACTGTATTCCCCACACACCTCCATCAGAATGTAAGCCTAATCTTTCATCCTGTGTAGGCACGGCTGCGTTCGAAGGAGTCGCACACCCCAAGAGTAAGAGCGCTAAGCTGCCAAGAAGTCGTTTGTTAAATTGTGTTTTTTTCATTATTTTAGAGTATTTTGCTATTCTCCAGATTTAAGAGGCAATAGACTTTCTGCGTCAAAATGAGTTGGTAGCATATAAATAAATGGCGCATTAACATCTCGAAAGCCGCAGCAAGTACCATAGCAAACATTAAACTGTCAGTTATTTGCAGATAAAAGCAAGCAGAAGTAACAAATAAACATATCAATGTAACATTACCACAACAACTCGACAATTAGCCCAGCAAGCAAGTGACTTCCCGTTCTTCAGCACGACTTACCACGCACACGCCCCATAAGCCACAACATCCCATACTCCCGCATCTTTTCACCCCAAGGTAAAGCCTATTCTAGTTACATAAGAACGCCAACGTAACACTCAAAGATCACCCTTTATCATGATAGAACCTTGACAATCAAATCAGACTCGCAAGAATCCTTCCCAACTTCTGCTTCAGCTGCCCCCGAACAAACATACACATCTTATGAAAACCTCACAGATACGAGCGCTTCAGTTTAAACAAATCGGAGCCCTCGCCATCGCAAGTATTGGCCTCTCCATTGGCCTCACCATTGGCCTAACCTCGAGTGCGCAAGCCCAGTCCTACTCCTATGACTTTGAAGAATTAACACCTGGCTCTATTTCCCCGACGGTAGATGGTAATATCAATGCAATCGGCACGAACCTCCAAGGTAATCCTTACGGTTGGTATGGCGGTAACTCCTCCAGCACTGAACGCGTGACGGTCTCTGGCGCCATGAACTCACCCTGGGATGTTGGCGGCAGTCAATCAGCAGTCATGTATACTGTTTCTGACGGAACTGAACCGACTCTCTATAATTATTTCACAGACCGCACAGGGCTAGCGAACTATAGCAACCCCACATCAGTTAATGTGGATGGTTCTTTAGGGGCCAGTCTGACGGGCAGTGGCTACTCGGTCTCATGGGACTTTTATACCGATTATCTGGCCTCTCAACCCTTATTTGAATTGCGCTCATCTGACGCAAATCCAGTTCAGGCACTTTCCTTGGACGTTCGCTACGACACTAAAAAACTCCGTTATTATAATGGGTCGACCGCCATTTTGAGTGAAAATGCATTGCTAGATGACACTTGGTATCGATTTGAGGTTGTCGATATTGACGTCGCCAACGGCACTTATGGATTTAACCTCATAGAGTGGGACTCAATTAATGAGACTGCCACTGTTGTAGCATCAGATTCTGACTTAGAATTTAGAAATACGGTGACAGATATTGATTACTTCCGCATGAAGGTTAACGGCGGAAGTAGCCCCACCTATTATCTGGATAATTTCTCCATTGTTCCAGAAGCGAAATCCGCCTCGTTGCTATTCGGCCTGGGTGCCTGCTTGGCAGTTGCTGGCTTAAAACGTCGTAGATAACCATTCGACACGCCCTCTCGCGCTGACCGACTTACTTAGTGCCGCGCGCAGGGAGCTTCCAGTTTATCTTTTCACATACAATGCCTTCCTGCCTAACGGGCAGGAAGGCATTTTTTGTATTGTGAGTGGTTAAATTGCAGCTCGCAGGAACCACACAGCAAGAGCTCAGTGGTCGCGGGATCCCCCCTCTCCTACAACAATCGAATCAAGCGCCCAATCAAATTAATTTCCAGAGATACCCACTAATTTTCTCAAAGTTAAAAATGAAACGAATTCTATTATTCCTGTTAGCAATCCCTCTCATTGGTTCTGCAGAACCCTCGACGTCGCTCAACCCACGCACGTCATTCCTCAATCCACCTGAGTATGTGGGCCCTCCTGACGCAACTCGTAGAGTTGACAATCGCGCAATCACCGAAGTTTCCAGTATCGCCATCACTCCCACAGGTCGCCTCTGGGCGACTTGGTATGCAGGCGTCACCCCTGGGGAGGATCGCAATAACTATGTTATTTTGGGCACTAGTGAAGATAACGGCAAAAGCTGGGAAGAAGTCCTTGTCGTGGACCCGGATGCCTCTGGCCCCGTCAGAGCCTTCGACCCTGAGGTCTGGATCGCTCCCGATGAAAACCTTTACTGGACATGGGCTCAAGCAGGCATTTCGAAAGCGGAATATGACGAACGTATCGCAGGCGTATGGGCAATCAAAATCACGAACCCGGAGTCCCCCACTCCGGTTTACGAAGCTCCTGCCCGCTGGACAGATGGCATCATGATGTGCAAACCGATCGTGCTTTCGACAGGAGAATGGGCACTGCCGTCATCCACTTGGAGAATGAGTGACTTTAGTGCTCAAATCGTGGTCTCTGAGGATCAAGGAAAGACTTGGACCGTCCGAGGGGGCGCAAATGTGCCGGTGCAAGTTCGCAACGTCGACGAGCACATGATTGTGGAACGTAAAGACGGCTCACTCTGGTTACTCTGCCGCACAGCCTATGGCATAGGAGAGAGCATATCGCTTGACCGCGGAAAAAGCTGGTCAGAAGTGGCTCCCTCCAAAATCGCCCACACTTCTTCACGTTTTTATATCTATCGACTACAATCGGGAAACTTACTTTTAGTCAAACACGGCTACATCGATGAGAAAACAGGTCGCCATCACCTCAGAGCCTTCATTTCAGATGATGACGGCTACACTTGGGAAGGTGGCCTCTTACTAGACGAACGGCCTAATATCTCCTACCCTGATGGCGATCAAGCGGCCGACGGCACCATCTACCTCACTTACGACTACAGCCGCACAGGTGCTCGCGAAATTCTCTTTGCCACTTTCCGTGAGGAAGATGCCTTAGCCGGTAAAGACGTGTCGGGTGAAGTCAATTTGCGTCAATTGATCAGCAAAGGCTCGGGTGGCCAAAGTAAGGATCCTAAAGAGAAAGCTCAGCGCAGTGACAATAGCGACGGAGTCGCCTTGATCAAAAAACCTGCAGGGGCACTAGAGCTGGATGGATTCAATGTCGTCCCCATGGCAGTTGGTGAAGTCTTGTTTTCAGACCGCCAGGACCCGCTGAAGGAATTACCAGAGGCCTTAGAGGGCTTCTCGATGCTTCAGGTGCCGCGCGAAGGCAGAAGGGTTTACACCTGTTCCAAAGAGGGCATGTTATATTTCCTGACCCCGAAGCCCAATCGCACCTGGGACAGTCAGGAAGCCAGTCTATATTTGCATGGCTTTGAAAAAGTCGCATTGCCAGAAACACTGCTATTCAGAACCGAAGCAAGTCAACTCAGCTCGCTTTATCAAAAATATTGCAAAGTAGGCGAAACCATTGACGTAGGCAAATGGGCTGTTCCCTTACTCGCTCCAAAAGCACCCTAAATCTTTTTTTGTCTTGATCCTACGATGTCATACCAAGCCAATCTTATACTTTCTAGCTTACTCGTATTGTCATCATTGACGATGACTCTCGCTGCAAAAGAAGCGAATGAGTTCTCAGATCCAAGGACATTCGTGGTTCGTGTCTTATCGGACGAACACACTGCAAATGCAGATGAGCTTACACTCGTAAATTCACCAAAACCAGTAGGCATGAGAAGGCACTCGAAATGGTCTCAAACAGAATCGAAGACGGGACGGATGGCCTCGACAGAATCGTGGCACTGTTACGAGACGGTTACCATCTACAAACAAATCAGTCGAAATTCGACCAGAGCACAGCTCACCAGATCTGGATGTTTATATTCAATCCTACCCAGGCGAACAGGCAGTGATCAGCGGTGCATTGAGTGTCGCAGGTTGACAGCTTAAAAAAAACTGTGGCAAGCGAAAATTCCCAATGATTTCAAGTTCGATTAGCTCTATGTGAACAATCAATGGAGACAGCGCGCTCGAGTGCCACGCGCAGGGTCCTTCTTCAGAATCAACGGCATGGTGCAAGGAGAAGAAGCCAAGGGCCTCAAAAACGTATCCATCGAAAATTGCGAAATCGCAAATTCTGGTGGTCATGGTATTTGGATTGGTGAAGGAGCATCCGACGTCACAATTCGTCAATGCCATTTACACGATTTATTAGGAGGCGGCATTTACATCGGTGGCGGATGGGGCGTTAAAGATGCCTACCCAACGACTCGCGTCACTATTGACAATAATTTTTACCTTCCAAATTTTCAAATCGAGAATATACGAATGTTCGAGATGATAGGGCACGTGATCCTTAACGTAAATATCGTCGCAGTTCGACCAGGATATCACAGCACTAAAATTTCGAGAGACCAAAGCACGTAGCGTGGAGATCGGGAAACTCGAAGTGCACCGGTAGGTGTGCAAAATTAAAAAGAAAAAGGAACAGCCCATGTATCGAACTCAATGATCTCGCCAGTTTGACACAATTTTTGATACACGGTTGAATAATTAGTCACTGCTTCAGGCTTAAATAAGGGTATTTCTGGCAGAGAAACCTTCTCGAATCCCTGCTGCTCTAAGGTCGCAGACTGGCTGTCCTTATTCCGACTCAGTTCAGGTGTTAAAAAATAAAGCATGCCAGATGATTTACAACTGATTGTTTTCTTACCACTGATGGGAACTTGCCAAAACATTGCACTCTCTAACTCCTTTGGCATTTCCCGGAGTGTGTACGACCTATTGGAGAATAACTTTTTCCCTTCCTGCAGTGGAATCGTTTGTGCATTCGCCATCTCAAACGTACCGGACTTCTCCCGCGAAAGTTTCGCCCCGCCCTGATTCGAGGCTGGCGGACTGAGCACCCCTTGACTAATCAATTTCCTCAACTCAACTTTACCCGAGACTGCTTTTCCCGCAAGCGCGTCTTCCTCAGTAAAGGAAGCCATGTAGATCGCCTTGTTATCTGTTCGATTAAAATCATACGTAATATAAATAGTACCATCCTTCGCCTCTTGACCATCGGGATATGAAACACCGCCGCGCGCATCCAAAAGGAGGCCCCCTTCCCATGATTTTCCATCATCACGGGAAATGAATGCAGTGAGGTCCCTTCGACCGACATTTTCATCAATCGGCCCGTGTTTCACCAGAAGGATATTACCCGAGCTCAAGCGACGTATAAAAAATCGGCTTGAGGTGTGCTCGATCTCCGATGCTTGAGGTAAACTCCAAGTCGCCCCTTGGTCTCGAGAGAAGCTTTCTGCGATGCCTTCTTTTGTGCGAATAAGCATGCGTATCGTTCCATCCTCGAGCTCGACAAACATATGCTCATCAAACCAACGCCATTCAACGGGAAGAATATTGCATGCACCCACCACTTCAAATGACAGTCCATTGTTATTAGAGGCAACGGCTCTAGCACTATAGTCCGTAGCTCTCCAAGTGGATGCAGGGAGCAACCAACGCCCTGAATCGAGCACGGTTGGCTTACACATCATAATGCCCTCGGTGATACGCCGAGGCGCAGTCCACTGAGGCTTGGCCTCGTCGGGATTCTCAGTTATGATTGCCCAGGTGCCTGAATGTGGGTTTAGGCGATCCTTGGTGATATGCTGAGCCCAAAATACCCAAAGCCTTCCTTGAGGGTCGAGCCAAACTTCTGGGTCAAATGCACGAACCTCTCCGGCTCCATCGGGATCAATTTGTAGAACTTCTTCCCAAGTATCCCCATCATCGGCACTGGTGGCTAATACCACATAGTTATTTCGATCTTCTCCAGGACTGATCCCCGCATACCAGACTGCCCAAAGCCTGCCATTCGGGCTGACCGCTAGACTCGGAATCCCTTGAAACTGACGTGATTCTAAGTCCTGAAAACTTTCGTCCTCTGGAGTTAAAATATCAGGTGGATTAAAAAATGACTTAGCCTCAGCACTTAAAACTAGGAGTAACGAGCAAATGATTCCGACAATGATTTTCATAATATGAAAATTTGTTGCTAAAAAACAAGCGAGTCAAATGCAATTAAAGCAATACTCTCATTACATTAAAAAATGTAACAAAGCATCATCCCAAATTCGCGCAAATACCAAATTCATTCAACTGTTATCCACATCGGTGAACTCCAAGCAAGCTCATCGTCCTCTTGCATAACGCGCACATAATAATGACTCTCGCCATTCGTTGGATCTTGATCTTCCCAAGTGAATTTCACCTCCTGCTGCTCGTCTGGATGGACAGTTTTTACAATCTGGCAGTTCTTTATAATATCGATCTGCTTTATTTTGTCAGTACCCCTCACATTAATATCTAGCTTCACAGCGTCCGCCGCGACGAAGCAGTCTCCCATCATTTTGTCACCACATTTGAACTCAAGAATGATGTTATCAGTAGCCCCATAACAATGCCGGTTACGTAAGGCTTCAATAATTCCCATTCTGCTGTAATCATCGAGATAAACCATCGCATAACTACTATGCGTTGACTTGTGGTCAGAGCTCGAGATCACCCCCATTTTAAAACCTTTTTTCAGGGCATCCCAATAAAACCCAGGATTATCGCTGTCTGAATCTACAGACCTAGGAGCACCTGAGTACTCATAAGAATTGCGAGCCCCCTGATAGATTTCCATAATGGGTTCGGCCACTGGATCGTTAAAACTCCAGTCAGTGCCTGCGGACCTAGTACCAGTCGTGTGAGGAATACTAATGGCATCAAATTCACGGCAAAATTCATACAACTGATTTTCCCCAGCGTCTTTATACCTAGGTAAAACTCTAAAACCTCGATGCGCCATAAGGACATTTCGATGCCCCTTAGGATAGCCTATACTTCGCTCATAGCTAAACATCGGCACGAAGTGATCCTGAATCTTGAAAATATCGAATATTTTTTGCGTCATATACCAAGAATACTCTCGATAACCATTGTCATGATCGCCGTTCGTTAACCAGTCTAGCGAAGACACATCTAAACCATACCGCATACAATCGAGTATAGAACCATCCCCACCGCCGTCAGCGGAGAAAGTCGTGTGCCGGTGTGTATCACCGCGAAAGATTCGAAATTCAGAATCATTTGCTTGAGAACGAAACTCTCGTATAGCCGCAACATCCTCTTTCTCTGCGAGAATTTCCTGAGTGGGTCGATCCACTGCAATCTCGTCAAGATGCATCATTCGGTAATTCGATACCTTACCCTCGAACGCTACCTTTGAAATTCTTACGTTCTGAAAATCTCCATAACGCGAAGCGCTCAGGTTGCCCCCACTGGCGATGACAAGTCCATTCTTGAGTTTGGCGACCTCTGGCTTTTGAAAACTATGCCCTTCGCTATTCACCAGATAGACAGGATCACTCCAATAAGAACCATCAAAACGCGTAAGATAATTAGCAAAAACAGTCGCGTTAGACATATCCACCGCATTCAGCAATTGCTTCTTGTAGATCAGGTTCACACCTCCATTTTCATCGACAGACAAAACTGGGAGAGAGAGGTAATACTTAGGAGTCGTATAGGCCGCATATTCCCGCGGATTCTGAAACTTTTTGTAATAATAGACATACGACTCATCTCTATCAATGACATCCTCCGGCAATGTCGAAGGCTGTAGTGGCTTGCCATCTTTAAAACACATTAGACCAATTTTGCTTCCTCCCATATGCAAATTAGTTGCTTTGCGGGTAATGATACTTTCATCGCCAACATCCTTGCCCCAATTCTCACCAGCTTCTTCATAGGCCACCCAAAGCACTCCGTCCTGATCGAAAGCGACCGAGGCCCTCGCTTCATACTTACGGCTGGCCGCCACAGGAGATGCATCACTCAAAAGGCCCTCTCCATCCAGCAAGGAATAATAAACATCATAATCCCCCTTGGCATAGGTATCCCAAGCAATCGCCAATACTCCTTGCTCAGAGACAGCAATCGCAGGATCCCATTCATTGGCATCGGTGGCAGCTACAACTCTCTCTGCACTCACACTGCCCTCTGGAGCAATGTGACGATACAGTATATCAGAATTGGTCTCGCGAAATCCTTGCCAAACAAGGTGAAGCCCTCCCTGACCATCAGCTGCGATTACCGGATGAATGTCGGGATTGAGGTCGGTGGTCAGTCGATGAGTGTCGCTCCATTTATTATTTTCACGGGTTTTAAGATATAGATCCCAGTTGCCGTCAAGCTGCTCGCTCCACACGATCCAGAGTTTACCAGTCTGACTGACAACGATTTTCACTCCGTAAAGATCTTTCCCGTTCTCAGTCACTGGCTCTGGGACGGACATTTGACCATTACGCTCCTCAACAAGCATAATCTGATCACCAACTAAGGGATCGTTTATTTCGCTGAAATCCTGAATGCGTGCTCTAGGCGTGATGATACTTCCAGGCGTCAACAAGGGGCTGGTTCCGCCAACAAATGAAACGAATGCTGTATAAATGGCACCTGACTCGTCTGTATCAACAGAGGGGAAATCATTATATCGCATGGGCAAGCTCGTACGACTAATCTCCATGACCTCGGTGGACGGCGCGCACGCGGCCACTTCCACCTCTCCTGCGAGATATTTCTTGCTCTCCCCTAAAGCCAACTCATTGGCGTCTAATGAAAATTCGCCGTGGCTTTGCGTCTTAATATAAATCTGCGCATTTCCAGCACCTTTCAGAGTAACGATAAAAATATAAGGTTTTGTGATCGAATAATCATGAACCCCAGGCTTATAGCCTGGCACCTGCTTGTTATTAGCTTGAACCCAACTAGGATCCTTCTCCCTTTTTGAGCTTCCGGTCCAAGTCATTTCTACGCCGCTAATATGAAAATCGGCAGCTGATTCCGAAGGCCAGACGTCAAGCAAGGACGCCTCTAGAATTTCTCCTTCAGAAAGCTTCAGGCTGCCATTCCATTCAACTGCGACATCATCCTTCAAGCCAAAGGTGAGCATAAAACTCATTAAATGATCATCCACGCGTTCAGCTCTTAGAGCAGATATCGGAAAAAGACATGCAATTAGAACACTTATTATAATATGATTTTTCATTGTGATCTTCATCAGATAGCCAAATAATTTCTATATACTGTAAACCAGAGGATTGCAGTACCCCCCAAAAAACAAAAGCGATATCCTTACTCTACATCAGAACGAAGGATTGGCCCGGGAAGTTGAATCTCCGTCGCGTTTCTAGCCGCTCCGGGAAACTCACCGCGCTCGCTCATGTTAACATTCCCAATTTTCACAGTGGGATTCTCAGGAATCGTATCACCGGTATCTTGGGTCCATACATCCAAGGCCTTCCTGAGATGATTGAGCATTTCCGCGTAGCGTCCAGAGTTCACAAAGTTCTCAAATTGGTTAGGATCCATCCTCACGTTATAAAATTCCTCATATGGGCGTGGCTTCAGGAAGATATCCCGCTGTTCTGGCTGAAGTATCCCCGCCGCCTCCGCATCCCAAAGTTCCTTGCCCGCTGGAATAGCACGCCCGGACTCGGCACACATATTTTGATCCAAATAATTGTAGTTACGAATGTACACCCAATCCCCCAAGCGAACCATGCGCTCATTGGCAGGATAGGTGTGCCAATTATGCTCGACAAAAATATAGTCACGCACGGCAGCTTTACGCCCCAATAGCAGAGGCACTAGGCTAACACCTTGAAAGACCTCTGGAATCGGGATATCTGCCAGCTCTAATATCGTCGGTCCGATATCAATCAAACTAACAAGCGCTTCCAAGCTTTTGCCTTGCGGCACCCCCGGACCGGAGATCACCAGCGGCACCTTGGAGCCTGAATCATAGAGCCGTGTCTTATCGCGCGGGAAAGGGCGACCATTATCACTGGTGTAAATCACATAGGTATTATCCGCTAACCCTTGTCGTTCGAGCTCCTCAAAAATGAGTCCTAAATAGTAATCTGTTCGCGCCACCTCATGATAGTACCCAGCCAGATCTTCACGCGTCTCGGGGCCATCGTAGTGATACGGAGGGACGAGAATCGCTTCAGCAGAAAATCTTGATGCTTCTTCCGTAAACTGCCATTCGCGATGCGCATCATGCGAAGCCAACCAATAAAAGAACGGCTTGTCTTTAGGACGTTTTCTTAATTGCTGGACCCAATTAGCCGATCCACTGGGACGCCCTCCTTTCCAAATATCATCAAATGCATCAGCCAAACGCGAATTGTCATCGATCACACCATTCCAGGTCATATGATTTTTCCCACTCAACGCAGAATAATACCCATTCCGCCGCAGTCGGCCGGGAAATTTCCACTGATTCTGCGGCAAGGGTGTGTGCAACTCCGGCGAGCCGGAATTATGCGGATATCGGCTAGTAATGATACTAGAGCGACTAGGACTACAGCTGCTTGCCGTCACGTAAGCATTTTCAAACCGCACGCCCGAAGCCACCATTTTGTTCAAGTTTGGGGTGGGAATGGGACCTCCGTAAGCCTCTAAGTCAGCCACAGAAATATCATCGGTAATAAAGAATATAAAATTGGGCGGCGCAGCCGCCTTAATCTCTAGATTAAAAACGATTACAAATAAGGCGAAAGCCCAAGTAAGCAGATACTGTTTACCATTCATAGTGTTCAATTAAGTAAGGAATTCAAGCGATCGTCTAGTGCCCACACCATTTCAGAAAATCATCCACACTGACCGATGCCAAACCAGTTTGAGAGCGTGCCCCCCGGACGTAGGGTCTGTCTCGGTCATACCTGGGCTTTCCCGTCCCCCAGCCTTCGTAATACATGTAGAGCGTGCCCTCATACTCAAAGACTTCACCATACCAGATACCCCCCTCATCCCAAGTACCGGCAGGCCCCCGAAGAAAGAAAGGATGCGGATTATCGACCTTATTCCAGCTTAGCAAATCATCCGACCAAGCCACATGAAAGCGATTCGGATAATCCATGTGCCGATCACTGCACTGATACACCATATACCAGCGGTCCTTGAGCTGAAAAATACGCCCGCCGTGGACGGATTCACTATCGAAAGCGCCGTCCTGCCCGACATCCAGTACCAATGAACGCTCCGCATCAGGGAAATCCCGGATATCATCGACCACGGCCAGATAAGTCTTTAGCTTTGATTGATTGCGACGGCTGACGACGTCGTATTTCGTATTTCCATAGTAGATATAATACTTCCCCTCATGATAAACAACATCGCAGGGGCCAACACGACTCTGTAATGGATTGCTGAGAAATTTTGTAAAGTCGTCGCCTGGCATCGGACTAAAGGCCGCCGCAAGAGATCCGCCGCCACCATAGGATATCGCTTTGTAGATTAGATAAAGCGTATCTTCACCCTGCGCGTCCTGTCCCCAGACTGGAGCGCAATCAAGCAAATGCTTACCATCGTGGGCGTCGCGCTCGCCATGTATGAGTAACGGGTTATCCGGATGCTCCAACCAAGGCCCACGTGGTGAAAAATCCACTGCTGTCTGATAGAGCAAGCCAATAGAATCGTGGTAATAGTCTTCAGGGGCCCCTCCATGATTCGGGTAGAATGCGGAACCGCGAACATACATTCTCCACAACGAGTCAGGGGATTCCTCGGGCCTTAGAATTGCCGCGTTGGCAACATGTACCGAACGCCAATGCGGCGCCCCTTTAATTCCAAGCACGGGCTTTGGGGAATCCCGCTGCATCAGCATCTCTGAATCCTCGCTGTGCAAACTCAATGGCAAAACGAGAAGCGCGCAAAGCAATAAAGTGGCCAATCCAAACGCCTGAGCGATAGAATGACGCCAATGAGACAATACAATCTTCATACACGATCAAAGTTACAGAATTAAGCACGAGTGTCGGATACAAAAATACCTTCCCGTCATAAGACAGGAAGGTATGAATCGATTAAGATGATACGTATCGCGAACTCGCGCCTGACTATAGAGAGTCTCGACGTGCCATTAAAACAGTTAGCTGCGGCGACGCTTTAGCACGACAACCGAAAGGCAAGCAGACAAGCCAAGCAGCATCGAAAAGGACCGAATTTCAGGGATAATCGAAACGTTATCCAGATAGTATTCAGTTGTAGCATTAGAGTTCACTTTCATCCGGAACATATCGAGATCTGAAACGTCACTTCTAAAATCTAAATCCGAAGCGGATGCGATAACTGTTCCTCCAGTGCCATTCCACTCATAGACATTGAAGCCATAAGTATCGTTCAGTACGTCGATATCAATAATTTCAAAACGATACCATGTGTCATCCAGGATTGGAGTATCATCCAGCATTTCAGTCGCACCGTCATAATAGCGAAGAACATTGCTAGAGGCCTGACGCACATCCAAAGTAATGACCTCCGTCCCCGAAGAGTCAGCCAATACAAAAACAGGCTGCGACTCAACATTAGTTGTTTTAAAATCCCATGACATACTGTAACCGCTCCCCGTCATACTGGCCCCTAAGGCTCCGGTTACGCTTGTCGAGGGAGAACCTGTAGTCGTTCCGGTGTGATCCGTAAAATACAGATATGGTGAAGGTTTAAAAACGCCCGAAGGGGGAGTCACAGTACTATCAAACGACTGAAGCAGAGACCCACTGCCAGCGCTCCAAGGAGAGTTCTCCGTCGAAGCGGACACGCCGTATGCCGAAGATACATAATTACTACCGTACCAACCGGAAGCATTGGCATTCCCATTTCCATTGATACTGGAACCGTCAGTAGTCAGACCTTCAAAGTCGTAGGAATATGCCTGAGCAATGGAGGCAATACCTAAACTCGACAAAGCAAGGACAGCAATTTTTTTAGTAAGGAATAGTGATGATGTGGATATGTGGATCATGATCAATTGAGGATTATTAATAAAGAAAACAGGCGAGAGTAAACATGAAGGTGCAGCAACCTTCAACAATAAGAACTTAAAACTTTCAGCAATGTAACATGTAGCAAGTCACAACAGTAACTATAGTGACGCAACTCAAAGCTATTTACTATATTTAAAGTCACGGACATAGGCAAGCTAACTCCCCAAAGTGACCAGTAGATACAGACTAAAAATGACGCCTCCTGCCCCAATCATCACGTAGCCCTGCCCTATATAGTCAGCCTTGGTCCACTTGCGAAACTCCCAGTCAGTCCCGGGGAACAAGCGATCCTCATCACGGATTGAAGGATTGGCCCGCACTTGTTCCACGATGCGAGCATCCTCGTCATGGTCGCCGCGCGCAGGTGTGCGCAGGCGGGCATAAAAGAAATCCAGCTTTTCCTTAGATTCAGGCCGAGTGAATAGCGATATTCCAATAAGCAGGCCAAAGGGCACAATTAAACGCAAGATCGCAGTAAAGGTCTCATTCAACCCAAAACTGTTTGACTGCAGATCAACCCCCAACCAATCCAAAAGAACGAGTTCAACCTTGAGCATACCACTACCAGAGACATGTCCGTCCTCATTTCTAGAGAGCCCCCCCTGCCAGAAGATACTTCGAGGAGCGATAAAGTCACTTTTTACAAATTTCTCTCCCAGCTCCAAAAACTGTGGCCGGCGACCGGTGGCCTCTCCTCGTAATTGCAATGCGTCCCAAACAGCAATCTCTTCATTTCTAGCCTGCACATCAAACTCCTTAGCGGTGTAAGTTCGTTCGACATCATAGCCATGCGTCTGCATCGCCAAATAATCACTGTTACGAATCGAGGGTGACAATGGCAACAAGACAGGCAGAAGAAGCGTAAAAACAGTAGTCACCCCAATGGAAACCCACGCAGCGACGCGACTGGCCCTGCGCCAAATCATTCCCATCCAAAAGCAAGCGGCGATGACCGAATTAAAGGTCAACATAAAGATGAACAAGGTAAACACGTCATCAAGAACAAGCGCGATGGCAAGCCCACCTACGATATAGAACACACAGAAGAGTCGCCCCATAAAAATGTAGTGCTTATCACTTTTACCCGGAAAAAGAGGCTTATAGAAATTGTTCGTTAGTAGAGATGAACTGGTCAACATCAACGCATCTGCCGTCGACATCAGAGCGGCCATCAGACAGGCAATCATCAGCCCAACTAAACCGACTGGTAACAGGTCACGCGTAGCCATGCCCCACACCATATCTGGGTCTGTAACTTGACTACCATACAGCAGTAGTGTCATCATCGCAAGAAAGCCCCAAATCACTGAGCAATATCGTTTAATAAAAATCCCGGTCAAAAATCCGATGCGCGCAGTTTCGTCATCTTTAGCCGAACCAGCCGCAGTTAACTGATTTGCCTGAACGCCTGTATTTATCAAAAATAGGAGCCCAAAAGCCAAGATATAATACCAAGTAAACTGTGGCAAATTGGGAGATCCCAAGACCTCAAAAAAAGCTTCAGGCAAATTATGATGCAGCGCATGAAAGGTACCCATAAAACCATCATAGCCAAAAATAGAGTTAATTTTGATCATGGCGAACGGGATCAACATCAAGGTAAGTATGATAATAAAGATCCCTTGTATCATATCCGTAATGAAAGCCGCCTCTAAGCCACCAGAAACAGCATAAAGCAAAATAATGATCGCTAACGCAATAGTTAGATAGGTGCGATTAATCGTGCTAAAAGTCGCCTGAGGACGCATTTCAGACAGTGTTTGCAAGCGAGCTGTTTCTTCCTCTGAAAGTAAGCGAAAGTCCTGCTCTTTGAGTATTTTCCACTCTGCCGCCAGTGATTGCTCTTCGAGCTCAACCTGAGTGAGTGACTCTTGTGGTTTTTCTGCAATAGCGGCAATCGTTTTACTCATAGCAGTAAAACCAGCCGCGGCCACAATCATAAACATCAACGTTGAAATCACGGCGTAAAAGCCTGCCATACGCTTTGAACCATATCGTTCAGTGAAAAATTCAGCTAAACTAAGATAACGGAGACGACGATACCACATCGTGATCATCCAGTAGATCGGCATACTTAAAATACCACTAATAAGCCCCATGCCGATACCAGCGGCACCATTCGTACTGACCATAGTGGTGGTGGTGACGGCAGATTCCGCACTAGTCCCCTGCCCAAATGCAGCAAAAGTCTGAATTCCTTTTCCAAATTTACGGCCTGCCAAAAAATAGTCTTCTGAACTATTGATTCGCTTCATCGCACGAAAGCCAATCCACAGTACGACAGTAAAGTAAGCGATAATAACGATAATATCAACAATGGGTAAGCCAAGAAGCGTAAAATTAAACATAATAAAAATTTGTCTTGAGATGCGGGTATTTAACTAAGGTTAGAATGAATATCAGGAAGCTCCAAAGAGACGGCGCGCAAACTTACGAGCAACAGGATTAGTCAGCACTCTATTACGCAAGCTAACTTGGCAAACTCTCCAGACGCCCTTACCATCACTTCGTTCAATTGCAGCGGGGACAGGCCTCCAGGGACGTCCCCACCCACCATCACCACTTTCGAGAACAGTTTCCCAGGAATCTTCTAATTCGATCACCGAAGTCAGCAAAGGAGTCGTGTAGCCGCAGGATTCATCATACCAGAACTTGAAAGCGTTCTTAGAAAAACCACCCACGATAGCAGCTTTCGTTTGGCAAGATACAAAATGCCTTGGTCCCATACCGGCCTTGGCAATTTTAATGTCCGAATCATTTATTCGATAGCGACCAAGCGGAAGCGATAGATAAACAGCAGTCGCTCCATTGACAACAGCTTCCTTCACTATTGCGTCACGCGTATCATTGGTCTCCTCATCTACGATGAGAAGAGCGTCCGCGTTTTTAAGATCTTCATTCTGGCAAACACGTAAACCAATCGACTCAATGAATGGTGTCCATATCGCTTCATCTCCAAGAATACAGACCGACTTTTCTTCCTCCTCTAATTCGACAGCAAATACGGCAATCTCCATTTCGGTATCATGAATCGCCTCACCTGCCTTGTTGATTAAAACCGCTGCAACTTGAATAGAATCATCTTGGTCTACACTAGGAAGTGTCACCATAATATTTCCTTGCGAGCGAGGCGCACAGACAACGATGTTTGCCTCTTCCGTCCCGCTAGCAAGTAACTGACCATTTTGTGTAATTTGATACGCAAGTGTAGCACCTTCGAGTGTTTGATTCGTATCATTAGCCACCCAAAGTTCTATAGGAATCTCTTCGCCACTGAAGCCTGAGGCACGATCACTACGCAGTGAAACTGCAACAGGTGCCAGCGAGTCACGATAAGAAAACCAAGATTTCTTTGGGGTTCGATTTACATCCATTATCGCTTTCATCCAACCAGCAGGCCACGCGTCAATAAAGAGATGAATGGCAAATGTATTCATTCCATCCATACGTCGAAATGCATCTGTCATGATACGATTCACCCACTCTTGATGATCTTGGCTGGCATCAATCCATTCCGCAAGCGTCTCAGGCGTTGAATACCACAAATAATGGAAATTCATGGTCTGTGATTGAGTAATCACGCTAGGATTCCACACTTGATTGAGTGCCAACGATCCCCAACTTTCAGGATAGTTAGCATCCATCACTTCAAAAGAATCTAGACCTTCCGCACCAAATTCCCCACAACCATAATGCCAGCCTTCCTTGGCTGGCATCCAATGTCCGGCATGTACGCGCCCCAAATCGATACCATGCCCCAGATACCAACCACAATAACAGTGATTATCAGGCATACCAAATTTAGCAGGTGGATCATAATCGCCATCCACACACTTGATGACACGATCAGGGTTTTCTCGGTGAACCGCACAAGTCGCCATTTCAAAAAATGACTGCATATCCTCGCGATCGATGAATCGATGCGGGCGCCCACGACCGTTCGGCATAGGCTCATTTATAAATGAAACTAAAATATTACTAGGATGGGAACGAACCAATTTTTCCATTGCAGATGCTTGCCGCACGCACTCCCAAAACTGATTATGACGTATGGATGCGAATAAAGGTAAATCAGTCTGAAGCATCATTCCCAGGCGGTCGCAATATTCATACACCTCTTTTTGTACTGGATGCTGCGTTAAACGAAGGAAATTCATATTCGTCAACCGAGCGAGTAAGATATCATCACACAATTGATCCATCTCATCACGAAAGACACACATATCAAGGTGTCCCATCGTATTCGCACCGCGTAAGCGAATCTCTTCGCCGTTAAGAAAAAATTTCCCCTTAGGCACAGAAGTTTCACTTTGCTTAAACGATCGCATTCCAAATTGCTGCGAAGCATTATCGAGGACCTGCTCATTCACATCCAACAGGTCTACTTGCGCACGATACAACCAGGGGTGATCTGGATGCCAAATCTTTGCATTATCAATCGGGAGCGAGAAACGAAAATAATTTTTGCCCCCTCCAACCCGCATGGGAGACTCACTTGGCAACTCTTTATCCAAATCACCAAAGCCACCTTGTGGAACTGTAGTTGGATGATAGATAAAGTCTCGACAAACTTCCTCTTCAAAGTTCTGCCCCCAGAGGTTAAACCGCAGGCTCACTGCGATCTCTTGCTCCTCACTTGCATTGTGAACTTCGACCAAGACATCAATACGATCCAAATTTTCATTTGGACGAATAAATAAATCACTGATAACAAGGCTGGAGCGGCCCTCCAAGCGAAAGGGTTGCCAGATCCCCATCCCGGCAGGGCAGTGATGCCATCCATTCGACGGGTCATCGTATCCTAGGCCAGTTGCAGCATACACTTTGTCACCATCGATCTCTCCCTCCGCAAAGGCCTGCCCTAACATCGTGAAATCGTTTTCAACATAGATAAGCAGAACATTACCTCTCGCTTTTAAAACATCTGTAACCTCGTATTCAAATGGTTCAAAAATGCCTTCGTGCACTCCGAGACAAACTCCATTCAAATATGGCTTACAAATATAATCTACCGCTTTAAAGCAGAGAAATTGAGAAGGAAGCGCGGCGAGTGCATCGGGTGCATCAAACTCCACACGATACAGGGTAAATGCCTGCCCAAGAGGGGGCCCGTAATGCGGAATACTGACTGCCTCCCAATTACCTTCACCTTTAATTGCAGCACCTAGATCAACAGCGTCCCCCGCGGCCCCAACTCGCCACAAACATTCGCTAAAAACGTGTTCCTTACGCAGCTCAACTTGGCGCGGTGAAAAGTCGTTTAAAAACGGCTTCATCTTTTGGCGCTCAGCAGCCAAGGCAGCCTTTAACTCTGCCGCGGTCGACATCCTTGAAACACGCACAATAAAGTCCTGATCAGAGACCGATGATTTCAAGCTCAAAGATCTTTCATTCACTTCAGGAAGTGCTGGCGTCTTTAAACCATCGCGTTGAATTAAAGAAGAACCAGCAGCAATATCTGCAAAAATATCTGTTTCTTTCGGCATTTTCTCGGTCTTAATGTTCATTTAATTAAAAATTAATTAGCAGCTTTCATAAGATCCCACAGCAATTGCAACATAACAATGAAATTAATTGACTCATGCAGCAATATTATTGCATTAAACACACACAGCCTAAACAGCAGAAAAATTGTAAGAACAATAAAACAAAAAGACTAGAATGCATCAGTTAATGTAACATCAAATCAACACAGTACCGCCTAACACCAAGATACTCCCCTCACCCTTAACTCTTAAATTCCTAATATGCCCCAAGGCCTTAAGCTCTATTTAATTGCGTTACTAGCAACTCAGACAGCAAGCGCAGCAATTTTCTACCTGTCCCCTGCCGGCAATGATTCCAACCCGGGAACTATAGAAGCCCCCTTCGCCACCCTCGAGCGCGCACGCACCGCCACTCGAGCAACAAATGGCCCGAGCACCGTAATCCTCACCCCTGGCAGGTATCCACAAATGAAAACGTTCCAACTCGACGAACGTGACTCCAACACCACCTTTAGCGGCAAGGGTGCACTCATAACGGGCAGTAAAATTATACCCAACCAAGCAATTGAGCCCGTCACTGATCCAGCGATACTAAAACGACTATTACCCTCAGTTCGCGAAAAAGTAAAAGAAATCGATTTGGGCAAACTTGGAATTAACGATTTTGGTGAGATTGGTCCACGCGGATTCAGACGCCCATACGCACCAGCCCCCTTAGAATTATTCATTAATGGAGAGCCGATGAGTATCGCTCAGTGGCCAAACCCAGAAGAAGCCCCCATCCCTATCGGCAAGGTCCTAGATAAAGGCCCGGTCACACGTAATGGCGACAAACCAACACGGGGCGGCACTTTTGAATTTTCAACACAACGCCCCAATCGCTGGACAAGTGCTGAAGATGTATGGTTGACAGGTATCTTCAGCGTCGGCTGGGCGGACAATACGGTCAAAATCAAAAATATCGACCTCGAAAAACAGACCATCACTACCCAGCACCCCCACATGTATGGCTTCAGCTCTGGAAAGCCGTGGAACACCTGGACTGCCTTGAACCTACTAGAAGAGATCGATCTAGCTGGCGAATTCATGTCAGACAAAAGTAGCGGCAAAATCTACTTCCTCCCCCCCAACAATACGGACATGAGCAAGTGCCAGATCGAGGTGACAATAATGAAAGATCCCTTAATCAGCATAGAAGGTTCAACAGAGCTGATTTTAGATGGTCTCGAGATAGGATACTCCCGGGGCATGGGAGTTTACATCGAACGTGGCAGCAATAATCGCGTTCAAAATTCAACATTGAGTAACTTAGGTATCGTTGCGGTTTGCATCGGTCAAGGCGTCAAATCAGACACAGAATATCGGCACAATTTCACGGGGCAACCCACATCTCGCGAGCTAGGGTCATGGCATGAGCACCTTTACGACAACACGACCTTCAATCGGCAAGCTGGCAGCGGGCATGGTATCATCAACTGTGAAATCTACAATATCGGCGCCGGTGCGATATCACTCGGTGGGGGGGATCGACTTTCCCTAACTCCAGCAAACAACTTTGTCGATAACTGCCATATTTATAATTTTAATCGTTGGGATCGCACCTACCGCGGAGCGATCAACATTGATGGAGTTGGCAATCGAGTGAGCCACAATCAAATAAATAATGCACCCGGAGTCGCCATCTACCTACATGGCAACAACCATCAGATCGAATACAATGAAATCCACCACGTAATGCTGGAAGGTGACGACATGGGCGCCTTTTACATGGGGCGAGACCCTTCAGAGCGTGGCAACGTGATTCGCTACAACTACTGGCATGACATTGGTGTCGCACACTCAACTTACGCGCTCTATTTTGATGATTACGGAGGCGATGGCAGTCACGTCTACGGCAACGCGTTTGAGCGAGCGGGTACTAAAGCCACAATATTCATCAATCACAGCAGCGACATTCTAGTGGAGAATAATTTGTTCATCGACTGCAACGCCCCCTTTCGAATCAATGGCAACATTCCCGAGCAAGAGGAACTATTCAGCAAGCGCCTCGCGGCAGTTCGCTTTGATCAGCAAGTTTGGACACAGCATTATCCCAATTTTAAAAATTATTTTAAAGTTGAAAGAAGGCGCAACATCATACTAAAGAACAATTTAGTAATCAAAAGCAATGACCCATACCTTGCAGACGGAATCAATGGCGACTTCAATCTAAACATTGAAAATGAGACAGATTCAGCCAATTCCCACATGATCCCATTTGATAAAATAGGACGCCAAAAGTTGTAAATATACGCACAACTAAGCAGTGATCACTCCAAACTGATCTAGCCGCAATCCCACAAGCTAGACTGATCAGTCAAAATTTAATACAACAATTTTATTTATGTAATATTTCCATTTCATAAAACCACTTTACCGTGCAACAACCATAGGACGGCATGTATTTTTTTCTCAGTAGTCTGTGGCAACAGCACATTGACACTGACGCACATCCCTAAAGTTTCGGAAGTAAAATCGCATTGGATAAAATGCCATACTCTGAACACTTTAAGAGCGCACAATAGCGACACCGAACGCGGGCACAGTCAAACTACCATCACAATATTTTTCTGTAATCAATTCTCGCCCAAGCGGTAATCCTTCGACCAATTTCATTTCGGGATAATTATTTAATACGAAGGTTAAGCGTCGATCTTCTGCACGACGTTCAATGATACAGACGTTGAAATCCGCCACGCCCAGCGTTTCGAGACCAGACTGCTCACAAAGCATCTGCAACAAAACGGAGGCGCTGCTCGCATTCATAAAGCTGCCAAGATAGAAGGCTTTGCCCTTACCAAATACGTTGCAAGAAAGCCCCACTGTTCCCTCAGCGGCTTCAGAGCCAGGGTTGGCTTCAAAACGCCAATGCGCCAGCGGCTCAGCAGTCACACATTTTATGATCTCATAATAATCGGCCGGCAGCTCGAGACCAGCCCCTTTCAGGCACATTTTGCGATGCTCAGTTTTGCCAAATCCTTCCACAGTGATTCCAAGCACCTCACTTAACAACCCGGGCAGCGTTTGCTCTATGGCATGATTATTCACATCACGTTGCCCCGTTGTCGCAGTAACTAAGAGCACCCCACCCGCGGCGACGAAGGCTTCAATTTTCTTGGCACGCACTGCATCAAGAATGATAGCTGATGGCACGATTAGCACTTTTAAGCCCGCATAACTGTCGGCTTCATTCACATAACCGACTGCGATCTTACGCCGCATCAATTCTGCCAATATTAATTCGCGCTGAGCATCGGGCTGTGGCCTCGAAAAGTTCATAACTGCATGTGCATGATCCTGCTCATAGCCAAAACTGATACCGACATCCACGCGCTTGGTAGTACCCAGAATCTCACTACCTATCCTTTTAAGCTCTGCTCCCTCCTGAGTAAATTCTTCAAAACGACGGCGTGGCACGTTGTCGTGATCCAAAATACCATGCCAATGCAGCTCAGCACCGTAACGGCACGTGCGCCAGCGAAAATGTAACATACCATCGGCACCGTGTGCGATGGATTGATAAGCCCACAAGCGCATGCGCCCAGGTTCGGGTGTGGGCTGCAAAAAATCAAGCTGCCCACCAGGCCCACCGCATTGCTCCGGCACCAGAAAGGTACCAGTCGCCTGACGGCAACGCTCGTTGAGCTGACTTGCCCCGATGAAACACTCTGGCTTAGTGCCCCAAAAGGCGGGATACACATCCACCGACAAGAAGTCCAGATCTTCGGCGAAGGTATAATAATCTATATTATAAAACACACCATTATGGGTGATCCACCAACTGGGATTTACCTCACGTAATATCTCGACTTGTTCACGTTGAAAGGAGGTAATCGAATCGCTCAGAAAACGACGATAGTCCAGTAATGCGCTCGGGTTGCAAGGAGCGGGCTGACGCCACTTCTTAGGGATTTCAATTTCTGTAAAGTCGTCATATTGCTGACTCCAGAAGAGAGTGCCCCAAGCGTGGTTTAACTCTTTAACGGATTGATTGTATCGCGCACGAAGCCAATCACGGAAAGCAATTTGACAACTCTCACAATAACATTCGTCCACGTGACAGTAGAATTCATTATCGGTCTGCCAGCCGATTACCGCCGCATCATCCTTAAAAGCCTCGGCCATGGCACGTGTGATACGGCGCGACTCCGCGCGAAACTCCGGATGATTGGTGCAACAATGCTGACGGGTACCATGTGAAAAAGGCACGCCATTGCGATCCACACGCATCCATTCGGGATGATCCCGGGTCAACCAACGCGGAGGCGTCGCTGTCGGCGTGCACAGGATAGTGTCGATGCCTTGAGCCTTCAAAGCCTGCACCGCCGCTTTAAACAGACTGAAATCAAACGCACCTCGCCTAGGCTCCATCAAAGTCCAGGCAAACTCCGCCATGCGCACCACATTAACATGCGCCTGAGCCATGAGGGCCGCATCGGTTTCGATCCAAGAGCGATCCCAATGCTCGGGATAATAACAGGCTCCAAAAAGAAACTGGTCAAATGTCGAAGGCCTTTGGTGACGAGGTAAGCTAAGCTGATTCATGGTATGTTAAAATCGTAAGCGGCGGGATTAATCACGCCCGCAGTCAATTTGCCAACTGATGCAGACCGCATATACGGGGCGGACTTCACCAGTAAGCCCCCTACGTAGACTCAATTCACCGCATCAATCAAATACACAGCACGGAGCGCCCTATTTGCAACAGTATAAGATTTGATCACCTAGGGGTCTAAACGGCAACATGTGTGCAATGTTTCCTTTAGCCCTTACCAACCTGAGCGCCATTGACCTGGCTATCGTAGGCGTGATCTTAGCGATCGTGGTCGGAGCCTCGATCTATACCCGCCGTTATACCCGTAGTGTCGCCGACTTCCTATCAGCCAATCGTTGCGCAGGTCGCTATTTACTCACACTGGCTTCTGGAATGTCGGGACTGGGCGCAATCACAATCGTCGCACAATGGGAACAAGTCTACCAAGCAGGCTTCTCTGCGGGCTTTTGGGGGCAAATGATGGCCCCTCTGGGCCTGATTCTCGCACTCTCAGGCTGGATCATTTATCGCTACCGTGAAACGCGCTCGATGACGCTGGCACAATTAATGGAAAAGCGCTACAGCCGAAAATTTCGAGTCTTCTCAGGCTCGCTGTGCTGGATTAGTGGAATTCTGAATTTCGGCATTTTCCCTGCCGTTACCGCCCGCTTCTTCATCTATTTCCTCGATCTCCCAGTACACACATTCGAAGTCCCTGGACTGGGCCTGACATTAAACCTGACACTTGGTATCGTCATGGCCATTGAACTCGTTTTCGCAGTCATGATCGCACTGAGCGGCGGGCAAATCTCTGTAATGGTGACCGACTTCATCCAAGGGCAACTGAGTAATATTATTTTCCTAGCCTTACTCGTCACCATGTTGCTGCTGTTCCCTTGGGATGTCATCGTAGAAACTCTAAAACAAGCGCCCGAAGGCCAATCCAAGCTCAACCCTTTCGATATCGGACGTCTACCAGACTTTAACATCGGGTTCTTCATGATGATGCTCTTCATCACGATTTATAACTTCATGGTATGGCAAGGCACACAGGGCTACAACAGCTCGGCAATCAATCCTCACGAAGCGAAGATGGCCGGAATTCTGGCCCAATTTCGATCGGGAGTGACCTATCTACTCATCCCACTGGCAGCCATCTGCGCCTACGTGCTCATGAATGCACCCATCCACCAAGCCGCCACGCTCGCCACGCAAGCAACGCTCGACGGCCTGGGAGATGCACAACTCGCGAAGCAACTAACGACCACTGTGGCGCTCTCAAACGTATTACCAGTCGGCATCATGGGCTTGTTTGCCTCCGTCATGATCATGGCCGCGGTCAGTACAGACACCACCTACCTGCACTCTTGGGGGAGTATTTTTATTCAAGATGTGCTCATGCCATGGCGCCGCTTACGAGGACATCAGGATCGGCTGACTCCGGAAAAACACCTACGCTGGCTAAAACGCTCCATCATTGGCGTCGCCATCTTTGGCTGGTGCTTCAGTATGCTGTTTCCGCTAAAAGAGTTCATTCTGATGTATTTCCAAGTTACGGGTGCCATTTTTCTCGGTGGCGGTGGTGCTGTTTTAATCGGCGCACTATACTGGAAACGCGGCACCACTTCGGGCGCATGGGCCGCAATGATCACAGGCTCTTCACTGGCAGTCAGTGGCGTGCTGATTAATAACGTGCTATGGCCCAAGCTGCTGCCTGTAATTAAAGAAAATTATGCCACAAATGAATGGCTGACCAAGCTGCCGGAAACCTTCTGGCTAAATGGCATGCAGCTGGGTTTCCTCGCCTCACTCACTGCCATCGCGGCATACATCATCGTATCTTTAATGGCACCGAATCCCGAGATCGAAATGGACGAATTACTACATCGAGGCAAATACTCAGGTGTCGATCCCGAAGGCCCGGACCATATCGCGCCTCCCAGCACTGGCTTGGCGGCCTTGGGCTTTACTAAAGAATTCACCAAGAGCGACAAGTTCGTCTACGTGCTACAACTCGCCTGGGTGGCGTTCTTTTTCTTCTCTTTCGTCACCATTTGCGTATGGCAAATCTTTCAAAAATGGTCGGAAGATTGGTGGGCGAATTGGTGGTATTTCAATCTGCTGTTTACCGGTATCGCGGGTGCGATCACCACCGTCTGGTTCCTAATTTGCGGCACATTCGATCTCAAACGTATGTTCCTGCGCCTAAAAACAATTCAACGTGATGAGAACGATGACGGCACAGTGGAAAAACACCTGACAGACAAACATTCATGACACGCACTCACTGCATATACAGCGCGTTTTTAACGCTCATCTGCCTGTTCTTATTCACCGCTTGTACTACGATGAACAATACACCCACTACAAACACCTTCTTACTGCCAGCGAACGAAGTGGAAACGTTTAAACTTTCACAACCATGGTTTGACTCCTTGCAAGACGATTTCCGCGAGGGCGCAATCGAGCTTCATTGGACACCTCAAGCACTCATCATCAATGCCATGCTCAACGATGATGACATCTACACCACCTCCGCCGCCGATAACCAACACATGTGGGAGCTCGGCGATGTGTTTGAGGTATTCCTACAAATCGAAGGACATGAAGACTATTTTGAGCTGCACATAACACCCGCCAACACTCGCTTCCATGCACATAAACCCAACGTGCCCGGCAACGATCCAATTACGGGCGAATGGAAATCCATCGATCACTGGCTAGTCACCCCTGTCGGCTTCGATGCACAAGCAAACTCCAGCGAAGACGGCTGGCAAGCCGCCCTACAAATCCCTCCCAGTGTGCTAGGTCTCACAAGCTTTCAGCCAGGCACCTCACTCCGAATCGCATTCGCTCGCTACGACGGTGCACCGGGACGTGAAGCGACGCTCTCGGCCAGCTCTCCTCATGCACAGAGCGATATAATTACTTTTCACATCCCAGCAGACTGGCACCGCATCGTGCTGACCCAATAGCTTTCCTATGAGACTCCCCACCGAGAAAAATTCCTTCCATGCCCAACACTCTGCTGTAGGCGCACACAGTTCGTTCACCCTAGGCATGCATGGAGCCCCTGGCGGCCTAGCTCTGGAAAAGGGGCAACCCGCGGACGGCGCAGTCTACGTGGGCACCATCGTGAATGATCAAATCACTGTGCTACCTTTTTTTGAGCACATGAACAATTCGGAAATCGCACGCTTCGATCACCAAAACCAGCCCGAGACCTGCCATGATGCATTGACAGTGCTAGAGGCTAAAGACATCACCCGCGATTATCGCTTTGCCAGCGATCACTTCATCACCGACGACATTCACTTCGAAGTCATCTCTCCCTTTGGGGACTTACCCGACCCTAGTACAGCCGATCAAGCCACAAATAAGCGTGCGGCCTGCCCTGTCGTCTTTGCCAAACTCACAGTCGACAACCGCCAAGGGAAGCAAACTAAAACGGCACTCTTCGCACTGGGCGAACACGGCTGTCCGATGCCCATCCACGAACCCGGCAAGTTCACTGGTTTCCTCTTCGGCAATGGAAATCTCGGCTTCGCCACCGATGCCCTCGTGGAACCACTACAGACATTTGACTTATCTAAGGCTAAAAAGCCCGATGGCACGCAACTCGTACCACGCTTCGGAGGCAGTTACGGATTCATGATGGATGTAGCTCCTGGTGAGTGCCGCGAGATGCATATCAGTCTCGGCACCTTTCGTTCCGGCACCGCCACACTAGGTCTCGAAATGCCCTACTGGTACACACGCTTCTTTACCAATTTACGCGATGTGCTGGAATATGCACTCGAACATAAAGATTGGTATTACCAACAAGCCGCTCAACGTGATGCCGAACTGGAGGCCACCACACTCAGCGATGCACAGAAATTTCTAATCGCGCATGCCTCTCACTCTTACTACGGCTCCACCCAGTGGTTTGACGATTCCGGCAAACCCTTCTGGAATGTAAATGAAGGAGAATACCGCATGCATAACACTTTCGACCTAACCGTCGACATGCTCTTCTACGAGATGCGCTATTCTCCATGGACAGTGAAAAATGTATTGGAAACCTTCATACAGCGCTACTCGTACTACGATGAAGTTCGACTCCCCAACAGCGACACGACCTACCCTGGCGGCATTAGCTTTACCCACGACCAAGGCAATCACAACAACTTCTCCCCCGAAGGTTACTCTAGCTATGAAATCAGTGGCATCGACCGTCGCTGTTTCTCTTACATGACACATGAGCAGCTCGTCAACTGGATCTGCTGCACCGGCGTCTATGTCTGTCAGAGTCAGGACCGTGCGTTTCTGACGCGTCATTTAAAGACAGTCAAAGACAGCTACACTTCCATGCTCAACCGCGACCACCCAGCCCCCACACAACGCACCGGCGTGATGGGCTGCGAATCCAGCCGTTGTAACGGAGGCGGCGAAATCACCACTTACGATTCACTCGACAGCTCGCTCGGCCAGGCACGTAACAATCTCTATCTCGCAGTCAAATCATGGGCGGCCTATCTCGCGCTCGCCGAGCTCTTCCGACAAACCGACGAAACCGTGCTCGCACAACAAGCCACAGCCTCCGCCAAACTGTGTGCCGCCACCGTCATGAGCAAATGGGACGATGTTTTAGGCTATATCCCCGCAGTATTCGAAGACGACAATCAGAGCGCAATCATTCCAGCCATCGAGGGTTTGGTCTTCCCCCAAGTAATGGGCCTAAAGGATGCCATCGCCTTGGAAGGACCACACGGAGCATTCATTGCCACCCTCAAACGTCACTTTCTCGCGATATTTAAACCCGGCATATGCCTCTATCCCGATCAGGGATGGAAGCTCTCTAGCACCGCCGACAACTCATGGATGAGCAAAATCTGTCTCAGCCAATATGTAGCGCGCAGCGTATTTGGCATCGACTTTGGTCAAGAGCAAGCTGCCCACGACCAAGCTCACATGGACTGGCAAATTTTCGGCTCCACCTTCAATGCATGCTCCGATCAATTCAGCAGTGGGAAGGCCATGGCCAGCCTCTACTACCCACGCATTGTCACTAATATTCTGTGGCTGACTGAATAAACGATCCTAATTCATAATGATTATATTTTGCCGCTAATTGCTAAATACAACAAACCTGTTTAGTTGCATATAAAGACTAGCAAAAATCAATCTAGATATGCCACGCAATCTCACAACGTACACCAAAGCCGCCCGAGCTGGCATACTCGATCTAGTAAAAAATCTGGCAGAAAATGCACCTCTGCCCTCCTTAAGGCAGCTGGCCGATCAATTCGATTTACACTCGACCACCATCTTCCGCCTCCTCCACGATCTCGAAGCTGAGGGCTATGTATGGCAAGGTCCCAACCGTCGATTTTATCCCGTCAGTGCACAGAGTCACACACTGCAAGGTAAGCCGATTTGCTTTATCGGTCGACAAATTCAGGACTGGAGCCAGCTCTATCAAGAAATCTTCGAAGGTGTCACTGAAATTTGCACGACGAATGGCAGCCCCCTCATTTTACACTCCTCCCCCACACTTGTGCAGGTCCCCGTTGAGCTAGAACCAGCTATTATTGCAACCGAAGCGGAGCAACAATCCGAACTGCAAAAATTGCTCAAAACGATCCCCAAAGGCTGCGCTGGCTTTATCTTTGACCACCTATGGTGTGATGCCGCGCTCGAACAGATCCCCTTTTCACGCAATCAATGCATACAACTGCTAAGTGGCTCCGAAACACATGCCAAAGTCATCACACCCAATTACTCCGCTGGCGCACAACTCATAGCCGACTACGTACAGTCGCGCGCATTCAATCAAGTCTATCTCGTTGAAAGCACTCCCGAGGAACCGCTCTTGCATCGCAGTGTGGCTCAGATGCAAGAGACACTAGCGACTCTATCCACTCATAGCCTCTCGTATTACGACGAAAAAGCTGTGAACGAATTGGTTCGTCAAATTCCACCGCATAGCTGCTTTATATGTACGGAGGACAACACCGCCCTCGGCCTCGCTTCCCGCATCCGAGAGGCCGATCGAAAAACCGTAGAGATGGTTGCCATCCAAGGCACAGGTATCGTGACAGCACCGCACACACGTTTACGCTACGACTATCGCCGTCTCGGCCGCTCCGCGGCCTCCGGTATTTTACACGGCACAGCGATCAAACAAATGGCTCCGCGCTTAGTGACGCAACAGGAAGACGATTAGTTCACCCTAGCAACTAAACTCCCTCATATACTAAACACTGCCGCGCAAATAGAAATAGCTTTGCAATTCAGATATCAAACGATGGTCAAAATCACTCCCCTTACGGCACCAGCATTCTCGAGCTGGGTGTAAGTTCGCACCGAATTCGTTAAAATCTCATAAGTCGCTCGCTAGCAGAGAGCAATCTATTCGCAACAACCACAAAATTGACCCATAAAGAATCTGGTTCATATTCATTTTCACAGTCACCACATGTAATCACAGAACCACCCCCAAAAAAATCAAGCACACTATGAAAATGATAAAGTCACTACTCACCGTAACCACACTTAGCGCCAGCACACTCGCGCTCACAGCCCAAACAATCATTTACGAATTTAATTACGATGGAAAAAACCCATCATCAGATACAGCAGGTAGTGCATTGAATAGGTCGTATTCAATTACCGCAGATGGCGTCGAAGGCAGCAATGCAGGCAATGCCACTTTTGACTCCACTAATGCCTCAGGCAGTTTTTCTTTCGGACAAACGCTTAGTAATGGTAGCAACGGAGACACTGCCGACAGCACAAATGCCTCGGACTATATTCTCAGTTTTGATGTAAAAGCAATTGGTCTATTAGCTGGGCAATCCATTTCAGGGCAAGCCCAACTCTCCTTTAATTTCTCCGATCAAATTACAGCAAGTGGTTCAAACGCGATCATTATTACAGAGACTTTTCAAAGCTATACACTCAACTTAGGCAGTG
This sequence comes from Thalassobacterium sedimentorum, assembly GCF_031127905.1. GTDB lineage: Bacteria > Verrucomicrobiota > Verrucomicrobiia > Opitutales > Coraliomargaritaceae > Thalassobacterium > Thalassobacterium sedimentorum. The sequence goes on from NZ_JARXIC010000001.1 coordinate 187,114, forward strand.
ATTTCAATACTGTAGCCAACATTAATATCGCAAATATTAATAATAACATGCAGTTTCGCATCGATGATTTTTCCGCACATGAACACTTTGGCTACGATGCGGGTAACTCCATTATATTCGATAATGTTAAACTCACTCAGATCCCTGAGCCATCTACATATTCAGCAATCGCCAGCCTATTGGCACTTGGTTTAGTGATGATCCGTCGGCGCGGCGAGTAACAAAAGCAACTTCCCATATAGGCTGAGTCCCGTCATAGAATTATGACGGGACTTTTTTTGATATCCATCGTCACGAACAGAAGAAGGTCTGCATGGACAGATAAACTCTCATCATCCAACCATACGCTAATTTTCGCAGAATGATTAAGTGCCGGATCTTTATCGTATCGCTCCCCCCATCGTATAATGAGTCCCAATCAGAATCACGTCCTAAAATGCAGAATTGGACGTCTCGAATGCGCTACTTCGTCGATATAAGACAATAGACAAAATTAAATTTCTCACGAGAGACAATGGTATACTTATAATATACTTATGACTTGCTAACTGAAAACAAGTGCGAGTAACATCGGCAGCCAGATTCGCATATAACCCAAACAGTAGCCAAAATGTCTCAGAAATCCCCCATTATTCTGCTAACTTTAGCAATCAGTCTTTCGACCAATATAACAAGCTACGCAAATACCATACATAGAGTATTGCCACAACTAAAGACCACGGAACAGACCATTCACCCAATTCCACTAGGCTTCACCTCTCGGAGCCTGCTGCCCTCAGTGACAGAGGGCGTAGCCCCTTGCGTAATGGTCAGTAACCACGGAGCGTACTTAGCTAAGCGAAACGTGCTATACACTCCAGTCGCAAAGGACGGAAAAAATAACTTTTGGTCATTACCCGCCGATTACCCTATTTATGATGTAGGAGTTCAATTTGATGGCCTGAAAGGCAGTCGTTACATCCCAATCACTCGCAATGATGGTATCTACGATTTAATTCGTCCAAGTGATTGGATGTACCTCAGCCAAAGCGGCACCCCTGAATCACCTCAGTTCCAAGATAGCTACAAAATCGAATTTGATGGTCCTGTCCCCAAAGGTAAAGAGTGGATTGCAGATGTCGATGGAGACTCCATCCCAGACTTACTAATTGGCGCCAAAGAACCCGCAGAATCCCAATTTCAGATGTATCCGAACCATGAAGAATACGGACATCCATGGTCAGGTATACTTAATCCCAATCTCGGAATGCTACCCGATTCAGATATTCAAAATTTTCGTGGCTATGATATTGCTGGCAACTGGTTAGGTAGTCCAATCACACGTTACCTCTGGTGGGCGAAAGGCCGGTTCGAGGACAGCCGCTTGACCTTTGGTCAATTCAGCAAGGTACGTTACGGGTCAACCGACTACGAGCTACAGTGGCGCAGCTATGGCTTCGACCTACACCCCGTGGTGATTGAGCTTCAGGATGGCCCTATAATCGTTCTATTCACAGACAACGACAAAGCGATGGGAATGCCTATCAAAGAAATAAAGAATGGCTATCTTCATGTAGGCAAGGCACGCCCACTACTCAAAGACGCCGCCACATTAAAATCAGCAGTTCACCCCAATGTCATCGGCATCGCCGATCTAAACTCAGATGGTCAAGATGACATTGTGATCGGATCGGGAGCGAATGGACGACTGACCGTATTAAGCGGGGGGGAAATTGGCGAATTTGTCGAACTCGGGAACATTTTCCATACTGGAGGTGAAGTCTCCGCAGACACACTCGCGGTCCCCGCTCGTCAAGACTGGAACCAAGACGGCTACCCAGACTTAATAATCGGAGACGGATCAGGGGTATTGTCACTTCGCCTCGGAACAACAGATTCAACCATCTACGACAACTACGTAAACTTTAAGACAGCCTCTGGCTATATACGCCACCGCCCAGTGGATGGAAACCTCCAAGGCGACAATGAAACGGCATGGAGCTACACCCAACCGGAGGTCTTCGACTGGGACGGTGATGGCAATCTCGATATTATCACAAACGACAATGAAGCGAAACTCTTCTACTACCAAGGTACAGGCACGAGCAACCTAGTGAAGGAACGTCAACGCCTAATGCTGGGCAACAAGCCCTTACCTACAGCATGGCGAACTCGCCCAGCTGTCATCGATGGCAAATATGGCATCGCGGGAGATACCCGCAACACACTCCTGATGATACAGTGGAACAGCGACTTTGGAATCGCAATTCCAGATGCCCCAGGAAGCCTCAATTTCGAGCGCATCATCCCCCTCAAAGATATCACTGGCGAGACAATCAATCTATCAGGACCAGGTGGCAACTCAGGACGCATAAAACTCTCGGTAGCTGACTGGGACCAAGACGGAGACTGGGATATTGTGTTTAGCAGTCAGAAATCACTTCAAAAATTCTTTCGCTTAAACGGAAACGAATCTCCTACTGCGGCCGCGTTCTGGATGAGTAATGAAGGCACGAACGAAGCTCCTGTCTTCAATCTACCACAGATGATTACCTTTGCTGACGGCACTCCAATAGCAATCAACAAGCACAACTTCAACGTCTACCCGACCGACCTTAACGAAGATGGCGCACTCGATATCATATTTGGAGACGACGAAGGCTTCTTATTCTACCTCTATCGCAAAGATCTCGCATGGAACGAAGACGTCACAGCGGAGAAGGAATTACGCATTTCACTAAATAAAGCCAAAAAGAACACAGGTAATTTCAAGTCAGGCGATACGATTGCCAGCGACGATTGGTCAAACAATCGCTCGAATGATCCGTTCTGGGCCGTCAACAGTTGGCTGCACACACAAGATAACATTTTCCGCACAACAAACGGAAAAATGCAATTAAGAGGCAATCCACCGCGGGTGTCAGAGACGAAGCGCTACCTAGCGACTCCAATCGATTTCAATCCTGAGGCCCCTATAAAACTACACTACGCCACCACCTTCAGACGCATCGACTCTCGCAACGCGGGAGGCAACGAATTCCTGGAAATAATCAATTTAAGATCGTCTATTAATGGCAGACCTCTAGCCGCGGTTGGCTTCAATTCCTCCGAAGAACTTGAAATTAAGTCACTCGGCGAGAAGCACACGGTGAGTAATGCAAAGATTCGGCTCAATAAAGAATACACAATTGACGTCGAACTAGCCCTAAAACCATCTGGGACAAAAGATGTCATTTCCGTAGTCGTGTCTGAGAACAATGGATTGGAACGCAATGAACTGCCACGCGGACGGCTTGAAACCGAGATTCACGGCGTAGCTGATCTTCTAGAAATCGAAATTGGAAAAAATGCCGGTCGTCTCGAGCTCGGCCCCTTCACGCTCCGAGCCAAATAAGATGACATCAGATTGAACAATTCTAATCCCCATGAGACACAGCAAGCAACTCAAACGATCCTACTGCATTTTAATCCTCCTAGGTGCACTAAACACCAACGCAAAAACCATCGAAACAATGGCGACTTTAGGTGGATACATAAAATCAGATTTGGATGGAAAAAATGCCAGCTTTATATCGTCCGAAGATACACAGATCAACTTCATAGGTGCACTGGGCAAAAATGGCGCCCGTCAAATCATATTCGGTTTTAACTTACCGTCTCTAAACGGAAAATTCAAATCTGCAGTAGTAGAATTCGACATGCGAAAACAAGATGCAACTAGTTCCTTCCCATGGTTCAATATTGATGCTTATGGGTTCACTCATAAGCCCACCATTGACGACCTATATATCGGCCCTCTCGACCAGACAAAAGTATTACTAGCGAACGACCTAATGAGCAATCAATGGACACAAAATGGTGAAACCATCCAAATCGATGTGACCGATTATTTAAACAAACTTTACCGCGGCAGAACAACGAGCGAAGAAAACTTCTACATACGCCTCAATCCCGACGACCCCGATGGAGACCTAAGCACCGGCGACATGCGCGAGGGTAATTTCGCACGCTACCGCCCATTGATAGGCACCAAAGAAAACAAGAGTTCTGCCATTCTCAAAATTTTAACGGACTAGGTAGTGTAGGAATCGTGCAATACAAATTCCCCGGATCCAAATCGTTTTTGTAATGATCAGCACAGCATGCGTAGATGCTGCACGTCAGAACAGCTTTTCCCTTCGCGGAAAGGGAGTTTTTTTGAACTTCCGATGAATACGATTCTAAATTTAATCAATTTCAACCCCACCGCGCCAAAATTGCAGCGCCTCTAACTCAGCTAAATCGGTAGGAATTTGGCTGACTTCCATTTCAGTGACGTGACCATCGAGAAATAAAACCAGCACTGAGTCGTTAAATACGGGCGTTACCACATTAGCGTAACTTTCACTAGCACTCGCACTAAAGCTGTTCCCATTCCAGACACCATTTAACAAGAGAGCAGTTTTCGATGGATTAACCGCCTGCAGCGGCGTTCTGGCACCCACATTTACATTTTCACCAGGATAACCACCAATACGTTGATTCATACCATAAGTCCTCAAATCAGGGACATCTTTATCATATATTTTAGGAAATTGGGTGCGCTGTTGAGGACACCCCAGAACAGTGGCTTCCAACATACTGTCAGCATCCGTCTCAATATATCCATCGCGAAACAATTGATTCGCCCAAGAGCCCATAGTACGCCCCTGGCTATCTCTGCGAGTTGAATAAGCGAAAGGCAACAGATTGTTATCCTGGGCATATAGTGAAATTGAAGTATGCAAGGAGCGAAGATTAGAGACACTCTCCGCCTTTCTGCCTGATGTTCGAACTTGAGCAACTGCAGGAATCAAAATTGCAGCGAGTATGCCAATGATAGCGATCACGACCAAGAGTTCGATCAGAGTAAAGCCAGGCAGTCGGCGCTTAGGATGCTGTTGTAAGCAATAGGTTAGAGTAGTCATATAATAGCAGTGGGGGTTGTTAACTGAGGTAGTAAAATATATTCAAGAATTCATTGGTATTTGAGCTGTGCATAACGCTCAATCGCGTCACGATCAAAATCAGGAAAAGGAGACTTATCCATATTTCGATATGCAGCTTCAGCCACAATCATGTTTTCGCCGACAACTGAATGTTGCCCCAACGACACTACAGGCACATCGGCGACATAGTTGATATGATTATTAACGAATAAGTTTTCACTACAGTCTGCAGCTTCATAAATCGCATGTGACATCGGTGGCTGATCGCCCCAATTAAAAATTGTATTACCAACAATCTGTACGCCTTTAGTATCTGAATGTAACAAGATACCAACACGCCTCCGCTCCTTCAAATCTCGCACCCCTGAATCAATAACTTCGTTGGCATTGATCGCCGCCCAATTCACATTATTAAGAACAATACCATCACTACGTTGCCAACAGAATACATTGCTACTGACATTTAACTCATGAGCATTCTCGACATAAACAGCCGATTGCTCGCATTGAAATGTTCGACAACCACTGATTAAAACACTATTGCTGGTTTGATGGACCTTGAAGCCATGACCACGCGATTGAAATGCAGTTGATGCGGTAATATTAAATACTGTCGCTTGGTGCACCTCAAAACCATGTCCACCGCCGATCGATGTACAGGCCGTCACTGTATTGGGAGGGAAATTACCAAGACGCCCCGCAAAAGCAAGATTCTCAAAAAGGAAATTAGCTCGTTGATTCTCAATAGCAGTACAATTTGAAAGGGTGCAGCAGGAGCTATTGTCTCGACATACAATCCCCGCATCAACACAGCAACTTGCTGTAACCTCAGCGACTCGACAGTCCACCGAATCACAAAGCATTACACCATAGCTAACGCGCCCCAGTCCATGAAGTGAAAGATTACGAACACTTGAAGCATTCGCACTAGCCATAACAATTAATGCCTCCCCGACAAACGTCGGACTTGGTACTACACGCGTTGCCGTTCCACTTCCCTCAAGATAAGTATTCGACCCCAAACTGATTGGTCGAGATATCTCTAGTTCATCTGCAGAAATGCGAAGTAGACCACCCCCTGCTAACATTTCCTCAACTAAAGGCCAGAGCATTTCGATGCTCTCCGATTCGGCATATTGCTCCGAAGAAAACTCAGAAATTAAAGCCCATTGGGATTTTTTTTTATATAAAACAATATTCATGCTTCAAAATTCACTGGAGTTCAATCACCTTGACTTCTGTATACCATTCGTATACCTAAAGTATAACGTCAAGCCATTTGTAGAATAAGAAAAACGATATCCAGCATCCTCGAGTAGCAGATAGAATACAAATCAAAACATTTGACACCAACACTGGTATACTGAAGATATTATCTATACTACCTAAACACCCCTCACCCCATAAAGAAATGCATACACACATCTACGCCCTCGCAGTCCTAATCACAACAAGCGCCAGCGCACAAACTATAATCAACGCAAAAGCAAGCGGCAGCGGCCACATAACCGCCGAATGGGACGGAGCAAACCCGAGCTTTATCGAAGCTAGTAGCTCGGCAATCAACTTCATAGGATCAGTCAACGGCACAGCTCCAGGAGATTCGCGACAGGCCTTCCTAGCCTTCGACCTACCCACACTTACAAGCGCCCCCACATCTGCAATAATATCATTCAATATGCGCAACGCTGACGCAGTCAGCTCCGCCCCATGGTTCAACGTAGATGCCTACGGCTTCACAACAAGCCCGAGTATCGCAGATACTTACATTGGCAGCGACGACTCTAGCAAAACAAAACTGTACGATAACCTGCTCACACCCGCCACCCAGAACAACGAAACGATCAGCTTCGAAATCGCCCCCTACCTACAGACCCTCTACTCTGCCGGCACCCCTACAGTGACCACCGTATATATACGCCTCAACCCCGACGACCCCGACGGCGACTTAGGAACCGACGGCGACGACTACGGCCGCTACCGCCCACTCCTATTCAACGGCCTCGGCGAGGGCATAGCCACCCTTAGCATCGTCCCCGAACCCTCAAGCTACGCAGCTCTGCTAAGCGCCATAGCGCTCTCACTCGCCACAATCTACCGCAGGAAGTAATTCGCTCAACAAGACAAAGCCCTAACGCCAGAGAAATAGACAGTGTGGCATCCAACAAGCATAAGATCCCATCGAGGGAATAAGAAGAACAAAATTCCATTGACATACACCTAGTATACTAGGAATACTTAGAGCTAATTTTCTCTAAGCTCACTCGCTCAGAGAAAATTAGCACATGCCCCAAATGGGACGGCACAAGCACCACAATTCGCCGTAGAGAATAGCCAGAGTACCGCCACACACCCCCAAGGGCAGATCCACAGGTAATTCGCCCTATTCATTCCCCAAAGCTTCACCCATGCTTGAATCAAACTTCCGCCTCATCGACATCATTGTATTAGTATGCTACTTCACCGCCATCGGCGGAATGGGCTATTACTTTTCACGCCGCCCCAAAACCACAGCCAATTACTTTCTCGGCGGCAACCACCTACCAGCATGGGCAATCGGCCTCTCAATGGTTGCCACGTCCATCAGTTCTGTAACCTTCATAGCGCTACCAGCTGCTGCCTATGCCCTCGACTGGCGACAGCTCGTCCCAAACATGGCAAACCCCATCATAGCCATACTCGCAATCTGGCTACTCATCCCTTTTTTTCGACGTACCGCACAAACATCGGCGTTTGAATATATCGAGAAGCGCTTCGGCTCAACCGCAAGACTATACACCGCCTTCATGTTTCTGGTCGGACAGTCCATCCGACTAGGCTCCATCCTCTACCTAATCGCCATTCCCATCAATTTAATCACGGGAGTACCCACTTTCTGGATCATGCTGATCACAGGAGGCTTTGTCGCTACATACACCATCATTGGCGGCATTGAAGCCGTCGTCTGGACAGATGTCGTTCAAGCCTTCGTTCTTTACTTCGGCGGCGCAGTCGCACTCTACGTGATGATTAGGCAAATTGATGGTGGTCTATTTGGAATGATAAACGCCGCCAATATCGATAACAAATTTAGCCTCGGGCCCACCCACTGGGCCCCCAGTGAGCGAACAATTTGGGCCCTAATCATCGTAGGGCTAACCCAATGGATATTCGGCTACTCAGCTGACCAAAACGTAATTCAACGCTACCTAGCCGCAAAAAACCTGCGCGAGGCTCGTAAGGCCACAATCTTATGCGCACTACTCAGCCTGCCCACATGGGCTTTTTTCTTCCTGCTGGGAACGGCACTCTATGTCTTCTATCAACAAAACCCAGAGCCAGTAATAACAGCCTTGCAGACAGATGCCATCTTTCCGCAATTCATACTTGACCATATTCCAGTTGGCCTCAGCGGCCTGGTCATTGCCGGCGTGCTATCCGCAGCGATGTCATCTCTAAGCTCAAGCTTAAACTCATTCTCCACAGTTGCGACTATCGACTTCCTAAAACCATATCTAATTAAAGACAAAAGCGACGAATTCTACGCATGGAGCGCAAGAGCACTGACTCTAGTTGCCGCAGCACTCATGTTCACAATCGCATTTGCGTTTACTTTTGCCGATAAAGAGAGCTTCTTCGACCTCTCAATGAAAATTACGGGGCTCATCGGAGGCGTCGTCGTTAGTTTTTTCGTATTAGGCTTCTTCGCTCCGATAGTACACAAGAAGCCATTATGGCAAGCGTTCACCATCGCGATTAGCTTCAACTTCTACCTACTTGCAGTCCAGCTAGACTGGATAAAAAGCCTACTCCCCTTCCACATTCACCCCTATTGGGTCATGGCCCTAGTCAATGCCTTAATGATCTCACTCGCCTTGATTTTTGCACTACTTCAACCAAGAAAAACACAAATCGAAGACGGTCTTACTATATTTTCAAGTGACAAAGCTCCGAATACAAAGCTTCCATAAAGAAAACAATCAGATTACAAAAATCCTCATTGTTGCCCGCCCCCCCCCCACTAGAACATCATTAAAACGCCAATGATATGCCAAAAATAAAGGTTTAATTGATCTCAGCTACTGCCCCCTCGTCCCACACATCATCATGACAGACAGTTTCGTCAACCTTACCAACTGGAGCCTTGAGTCAGCCCCAAGAGAATTAAATGAGCTAGAGTCATGCGCAGCGACAAAAACTTCAAAAAAATATGGCCCCGACTCCTCCCTAACGGAGGCCTCATCCACGAAACGCTAATTGATGAGGATATAATTGAAGCCCCCTTAATCGGCGAGAATTGCTTTAAGTCTGAATGGGTTGAAAAATTTGATTGGATTTACGTGACACACTTAAAACTCATGCTGATTTAATCGAGCCTGGATAAAATACAATCCGATGTCGTTCCCCCGGAAAAGTAAAGTTAAACTAAGAAAATTACTTGGCTCCCCCCCCTTCAATAATCCCCTCCTCATGAACACACCCCATCACATTAGTCACTGTCAACAGTCCTGCAAACGAGGTTTCGCGTTAGTTATCTCAATGATGCTAATGGGCTTCATTCTACTGCTTTGCATCTCAATCACCTCACTCGTACAAGTCGAAACACAATCTGCAAATAATCAAACAGAAACACAACAAGCACGACTGAACGCACTATTAGGTATCAACCTAGCCCTAGCTCAGCTACAATTATACACAGGAAATGACCAACGAGTCACCGCAAACGCGGAGATCCTAGAAGAACCAAACGACAACATCAAAATCGCCCATCCAAATTGGGTTGGCGTTTGGGCCACTGCAGACAGCAGCTTTACCCCACAAACGCTAGAACATTATTCAAATTCTGGAAGCAAAGATGCGCTAGGGATTGAAACAGCTGCCATAAGTTGGCTGGTCAGTGGCAACAATACATTGTCTACCACTTTTTTACCTAGCCAACAAATCAGCACAGATAGTGTCACCTTATTAGGTCCGGGATCAGCATCCACAGCAGAAGACTACGTAGAAGCCCCAATCGTAGAGTTCACATCAAGTCAGAATAAAATAAATAAATACGCCTTTTGGATCAGTGATGAAGGAGTCAAAGGTAACATTGCCTTTGAACAAGAGCCATCAGATCTCATCACTTTGGCAGAGTATCAAAATTACCCTCTAAAAAGTGGAAGCGCAGTACTTCAATCAGGTGACAACACAGAGGCTGCTCCAATATTTGGAGACATCAGCTTAATGTCCAACCGATTAGTCAGCCTCAGTCAGCTCGATAACTTAAGTACTCAAAACACTGTAAGCAAAGAGCTAGCCCACGACGTCACCACCCGCAGTCAAGGCGTGCTAGCAAATGTTCGGGATGGAGGACTACGTAAAGACTTGGCTGACTATATGCAACTACCGGATGGAGAAATGTTTACAGACCCTAAAGGCTATGTTGCGACACCTGATTGGCGTCAAATTAAGTCATATCTAAATCTAAGTGAAGACCTCACTGGCAATACAAATGGCGCACTCAGTATTACTGCCAGACCTTATTATCCCAATAACCACGAAGAGGATAAATATCAACAAGGCATTCATCCAGTACCAGTGCGCCTAGGCATTTACGTCGATGCCGCTTTTATCGAAAAAGGCACTGACCAATATGGCATAAACTTGTATTTCTTGCCAGTCATTGCCCTGTGGAATCCCTACGACGTCGCAATTAAACCCCAAAAATATTACCTTTCTCAGTGGGGTGGTGCCGGAAACCAAAAACTACAATTTGCCGTGGGTAAATGGGATGGTGGCAACAACTGGGAGCATAAGGCGATGCTACTGAACGACGGAGTCACTGAAGATGCAACTCCTCGTATCTATGGTATCGATAGTAGTCCCATTTTATACAATCAGGGCGCAAATGAGATACTAGTGATGCGCTTTATGATAGATGATGAGAACGGCTTAGAACCCGGAGAAACAAAAGTCTATACGGCCGAAGGCCTTAGCCTTTACCAGAATCATCAACTCAAGAATGTCTTAAAAGAAGGCTTTCGTCCCGGAGAGGGTTTCTATGTCGAATTAGCCCCTCCGTCTGGGTCCAGCTACGCGAGCCCTTACCTGTTTGAAACAGACGCCAGCGATCCGATTCAAGACTTAAGAATAGATTTAGGCGTAGAGCAACTATCGGGCACCAAAAATGCCGACTTCTTAAACGAATGGTGGTATTTTAGTGCAGAAGGAACGACTACGTTAATGACCATCGCTGGTTTAAATCGCGCTGGCTTAACTTACAGCATTCCCACTTCGGACGCGAGTTATGGCAGTAACACTTGGAATATCAACGAAGACGGTCGACCGAAGGCCTATTATCCGACAGTTCGTACAGCGAGCGATAACTCTGCCATGCCCTACGGAATTATCGAAGGAGAAAACGCGCAAAACAGCTTGGACGACTTCCCTGCATATGGCTTTTTATACGAACTTAAACAAGCGTATAACGATCAAAATTTCGATACACAACTTCGCCGCCGACGCTGGCTGGCTAACTTCAACCCACGGGCACCTAAATCACAACAATATGGCCCACTCGGCGGTAGTGTCGGTCAAATTAACCAAAATTACATCGGCCAGTTACGTGCACGTAGCTACGATACCAATGACAACCAATCGGATCTCTATTATTCGCCGACCATTATTGGAGAAGACAATCAAAACACATACTTTGGTTACTCCTCCCAATCAGGATCACAGCGAACAATTCTTTACAATCTCCCACGAAAAAACATTCCAGTATCTGGAGTTGGCAGCCTAATGAATGTTAACTTTGCCAGTACCTTCACACACAATACTGGCTTGCGAAATCCGGCGAATATGGTCCCTGCTTACGTGATCGGCAATTCGCTAGCTGATCCGCATTTACCAGATGGTGAAATTGAAATCGGTCATGCTTTTGATAAATTTTCGCATTTCGATTACTCCTACAAAATCAACAAACTGCTCTGGGACGACTATTTTTCCTCAACCGATTTATTTAACGGTAACGGACCACATGATCCTCGCTTCATATCCTATCCCAACAAGGATACAATTCCCAGCTACAATGAGGACGAGCGCCCTTATACACATGCAGCTGCAAAACTGATGCAGGCAGGAGCCTTTAACATTAATTCGACATCAGAGAAAGCCTGGCAAATGCTCCTGGCTTCAACCTTTGGCAGTGATGTTCAGAAAAGTGATGGCAGCATACAAGAACACGCGGACATGGCGAACTTCTTACGACAGAGCCTAGCCTTCGGAGAGGCCTTTAAAGGTAATAGTGAAGACGAGCAATCCGCCTATGACGGTTATCGTGTTCTCAGTTCCAAAGAGATTATTGAACTCAGCCAGGAGATTGTTAAGCAAATAAAAAGCCGAGGTCCTTTCACATCGGTTTCTGATTTTGTAAATCGCACAATAGACATCAAAGCACCTGATGAACATAAACGAATGGGAGCTCTACAAGCTGCGATCGACGCAACGCAGATTAATAAAGCCTTCGTCGAAGCGATCACATCCGACAGTTCTGACAATGAGCTCGATCCGCTATCGAACTATCCAAATACAGAAGCTCTCTACGGTAAAGTAGGTGCAAATGCACCTGGTTACCTTTCTCAAGCTGACTTACTCAATAAAATTGGTAATCGTCTGAGCGCTCGGTCAGACACTTTCGTCATCCGTGCCTACGGGGAGACAACAGATCTCAACGGAACGACCTCTGCGCGCGCTTATTGCGAAGCCGTGGTTCAACGTACTCCAAACTACATCAATGAAAGCCTGGATGAAGCAACCGCATTTCCACCATCGGATTCAGTTAATAAAGCTCAAGGCAGACGCTATACCATCCGCTCAATTCGCTGGATTCGTCCTGATGATGTCTAAGCTAATCTAATGTGCCACGCACCAGCACCCCCACCTCTTAATAATAAAAACTCCCCCGCAACGTAATGTCATTAATACAGCCATGGCGCTTAGCGCTTCTATTTATTCTTAGCCTGTCGTGCATCCAAGCCCAAGACAGTAGCACGACGCAAACGCGGTCTATTCGACTACAACTCTTCTATTGGCATGAATCCAACAGCGCCTTTATACTCACCGAGGATAATATCGACCAAAAGCGAGAAAAACGCTTTATTGAACCCATCCAATTCTGGTACAAACAGGGCCAAGAAATAAAACGCGTCCAAGTACGCCCGGGGCAACGCAGTTCTCTCATAACCATAGCAGTCCATGATAATATCGAATTCTATCGGGTCAATCCAATCGGATTAGAAACTATTCCGGATTCCGATATACTGCGCATTCCCGTAAATATTTCAATTCAACAGGGGCTAGTACTTGTCCGTGGACAGGGCAAAAGCGCTCGTGCAAACCTAATCGATGTATCCGATGCTCGAATACCCAAGGGAGCACTACGCGTCGTCAACTACACCTCGCGCGAAATCACAGCTAAAGTTGGAGCAAAGGTGATTCATGTCTCGCAAAGCGAATCGGCTATAGTCCGACAAAACACAAATAAGAATTCTTCGCTTAAACTCATGATCGCAGAATTAGAGCCCGAAACAGGTTGGGAAGTATTTTACTCAACAGTGCTCTCCATTGCACCCGAAAGACGTATGCTAGTAATGGTATATCCTAGTGCGGAGAACAGTGATAATCTAAAAGTAAAAATCCTCAACATCCCGGGATCATCTTAAGTAAAGTCTGCCAATACCGACAAAGGTCTATCCGCACTCCTTCAATCTCATCCCATGGAAACAGCAAAATCCTTTTTTAATGCACCCAATATAATCATCATTTTCGCCTACTTCGCGATCATGGTAATGATGGGGGTTTATTTCTCACGTAAAAACTCAGGTACCGAAGATTATTTCCTAGGGGGCAAAACTCTTCCAAGTTGGGCCATCGGACTCTCGATGGTAGCAACCTCTATGAGCTCAATTACTTTCTTGGCCATGCCAGCAGCAGCCTTTGCTTTGGACTGGCGAATGATAGTTCCAAGCTTCGCCTCCCCCATTGTTGCACTAATCGCCATGTGGATTTTCGTACCCTTCTTTCGCAAGAATGCTCAAGTCTCTGCGTATGAATATTTACATAAACGATATGGCAATGGTGTTAGACTCTACTCTTCGATTGTCTTCCTAATCATTCAAGCAGTACGCATGGGTGCCATCCTATACCTTTTAGTGATTCCGCTCAACCTCATTACTGGAATCGATCCATTATGGATTGTTTTGCTCACTGGGGGATCTGCAACGATCTACACTCTCCTAGGTGGAATGTCCGCTACTGTGTGGACGGATGTCATACAATCCTTCGTTCTTTATATCGGTGGATTTATCGCAATTGCAGTCATGGCTTACTTAGTCCCCGGAGGGCTAACGTCTTTGATTCAAACAGCCAATGAACATGGAAAATTTGGTTTAGGAGCAATGGAATGGGATCCTTCGCAACGTACCTTCTGGACAATGTTATCAATAGGAATCGTCGGAGCAACCGGAGGTTTCACGACTGACCAAAATGTAATTCAACGTTACCTGTCAGCGCGCAGTACCCGAGATGCCCGCAAGGCCACCTTTCTATGCGCGACCCTATCGCTACCGACCTGGGCACTCTTCTTCCTGATAGGATCCTGTCTATTTGCTTTTTACCAAATCCTGCCCGATCCAGCTCTTAACGAACTGCCCGTAGATGCGGTATTTCCATATTTCATCCTGAATAGCCTCCCTCCCGGCGTTTCAGGCCTCGTCATTGCAGGAATACTCTCAGCCGCGATGAGCACACTTAGTTCTGGCCTCAACTCTTTTGCTACAGTCATGGTCACCGACATATGGAAACCTTATTTATTAAAAGGTAAAACAGATCAATTCTACACAAAACTCGCACGCGGCTTCACAGCGCTGGCAGGAATATTAATGTTTATAGTTTCTTACGTGCTACTCCGTTCAGAGGGTGAAAGCATACTTGATTTCAACTACAAAGTCGCGGGACTGCTCTCTGGCGTTGTCGTTTGTTTTTACCTACTAGGATTTTTTGCACCACAGGTAAACCGCCGCATCATATGGCAGAGCTTCACGATATCCTTCGGACTAAATGTTTACTTAGTTTTGGTTGAATTAAAACTCATTCCAAACTTTCTCCACCTACATATTCATCCCTACTGGGTATATCCATTTGTGGTAGTGGTAATGATCGTGCTCAGCCTTGCCTTAGCTTACTTACAAAAATCTAAACCTGATAAAGAAGAAGAAGAAAGATAGCCAAAGAAGGATGCACGCATGTAAGTGGCACAATACAAATCAAAACTATATAAAGTAATTCAAATCCTTTCAATAATATGAACTATTATGATTAGAAAACTTAGACTCCTTGTAACTAATTCCAGCCTATTCCTCGGCAGTCTAGCGATTTCACACGCACAGGAATTTCGCAAACTCCCTCCACTAACTGTAGAACCAGATGTAACTCATGCCCTATCGCTGGGATTTACCGGACGCTCACTCATTCCATGGTTCGGTATCGATGAAGCTCCTGCCGTGCTCATCACCGGACATGGACCTTATTTCCCACAACGTGATCAAATCTACCGAGCCACTGGATATGACGGCACTGGCAAAGCCTTCGCCTTACCAGCCGACTATGCACTCTACGAACCCATGCCATTCGATGTGGAACACGCGGGCACTGGAGCCAAGATTGGTGGTGGCTACGCTCAAGCGATCCCCCGTGCGGATGGTCTTTTCGATTTGATTCGCTTCAGCAGTACAGGAGCACGCTACTATCGTAATACTGGAAATATCAGCACACCGAACTTTGCCGAACCTTACACGATCGAGATGAAGCAATCGATTAAACCAGGCAATAAATGGGTCGCAGATGTCAACGACGACGGCGTTGTCGACCTTTTAATCGGCGGCATGAACCATGACTCTGAAAAATTCAATCAATACCCTGATTGGCCTAAAGAAAAAGGTCCTTGGTCAGGCGACAAACACCCAAACATGGGCATCTTACCTGACACGGACATCCAACCTTTCCGTGGGTATGATATCGCAGGTAACTGGATGGGCAGTCCCGTACGTAAATATCTATGGTGGGCCAAAGGAAGCCTAAGCGACACAGGGGAACTTCAATTTGATGTATTCAAAAATGTCCGCTACGGTGAAACCGATTACAAGGTTCAGTGGCATGACTTTGGAACTCAACTCTCCCCCATTGTCATGTCGCTTGAAGGCCAGACTTACATTATTGTATTTTCTGGGCCACAGGAAGTATTAGCACTGCCCCTTCGCGGTGAAGACGAAAGCGGCGAACTGCGCACAGGTAAATCAGTCCCCTTACTCAAAAATGGGCAACGCACTATGAGTTCAGTAAACTTACCTTACGTGGTTGGTCTCGGTGATATGAACAATGATGGACACGATGACATTGTTGTCGGATCCGGTGCCAATGGACGCCTAACCGTACTGAGTGGCAAACGTATGGGAGAATTCGAAGAAATGGGCAACGTCTTCAGTAAAGGAGGTATCATTTCAGGCGACACGCTCTCAGTACCGGCTCGCGCCGACTGGGACAATGACGGCTACCCAGACATTGTTGTGGGAGACGGATCCGGGTTTTACTCCTTATGGCGTGGCTCAGAAGACCCACTGGTCTATCAGTCATCCGACTATCTGCGCACCGAATCTGGCGTCATTCGCCACCGTCCTGTCGACGGAAACTTACAAGGAGAGGTTGAAATGGCCTGGAGCTACACCCAACCTGAGCTCTTTGATTGGGATGGCGATGGATACATGGACTTAATCTCAAATGATAATGAAGCCAAACTATTCCTCTATCGCGGTAACGGTAGTGCCATAACCGCAGAGCGCGAGCGTTTTATGCTGGGCGAAAAACCATTACCAATCGCTTGGCGTAGTCGTCCTGCAGTTGTGAACGGACAATACAAGCTGGCGGGAGACAATCGCAATTGCCTCTTGTTGATGACATGGGACAATAAACTCGCTTATGCAGTGCCTGATAGCAATGGGAGTCTCAACTTCGAAAAGGTCATTGATCTGAATTATGAAAATGGGGCTCCCATCATTCTCTGTGGACCAGCAGGTTTATCAGGTCGGCTCAAATTTGCAGCCGTCGACTGGGACGAAGACGGCGTATGGGATATCGTTACGGGAGTGCAACGTGCACTGCAAAAATACTTTCGTGCACCTGGAACAGAGTCGCCCAGCTCAGCTCCTTACTGGCTTCGCAATATTGGTACGAATGATCAGCCTATTTTCGAGCCGGCACGCATGATCACTTTTAAGGACGGAACCCCCATACGAGTCAAAGGCCACGAGTTCAGCGTATACCCAACTGATTTAAACAAAGATGGTCACCTCGACATAATCTTCGGCGAGGACGAAGGTTTCGTCTTTTACCTAATGCGAGATCAACTCGCTTGGGATGAAGATATCAGCGCAACTAAACAGATGATGAATGCTGAAGTCCAGGCACACCAGAATGCAGCAAATCTGGAGCCTGGTATACTCGTTGCAGAAGACTGGAACTACCCGAATCAAATATCAATCGAATCGAATAAGCTCAATCGTGGTCAGGGTTGGAGTGCTCCATGGAATATCCATGCTCCCACAGCAAAGATCACAAACGATTATGTAAATACGCCGAATGTTTTTTCAACTCGCAGCAGTGGCAATTTCATCCGTATGCTTGGAGATGGCAAACAAACAGCCAGCATTGAGCGCATGCTGGCTCAGCCCTTCAACTTGGAACAAGAGGTCCCCACGACCTTGATTTATCAGATCGACTGGCAGCGGACCGACCACTCAGACAATGATGGCAACGAAGGTGTAAAACTGTTGGGATTGTCCACACTACAAGGTAAGACCCTGATTGCGATCGAAATTAATTCCGCAGAAGAACTAGAAATACGCATCGACAATAGTACCACTAAAACCGATGGAAAACTCAGCTTCGTTGGAGCTTGGACATTGCGTGCAGAAATTGATCTCAACTCTGAAGGAAAAGCGATAGAGGTGCGCGCAATCGTAGCTGAAGAAGTTTTACCGAAGCATATCAACGATGAAGACTGGAGCTTAAAAGCAACAGGCAAGGTGGATGGTATCATCAGTGCACTCACCTTAAGCGTAGGTAAGTACGCCGGGTTCGTTGATTTTGAAAATCTTCAACTTTCCGTAAAGTGAACCTGAGGACTCACGAAAGTATGTGCAATCAGAAGAGCGAAGTATCCCAACCACCAGCGCAGCCCCCCTCATCCATACAGCTAGATGAGATTTATCGCTTCGACGACGAAGGTGGTGCAATCGACATCCTACAGCCCGATCTACCTGCCCCATGGATTAACTACCTATCCAACGGCACCCTACATGCTTTCGTGTCACAAGCAGGAGGTGGCTTTACTTGGCGCAAGAGTCCCGTAACCGGACGTTTGACCCGCTATAGGATGCAGAACTTACCGGTCGACTCACCAGGATTCTACATTTATCTGCGCCATGTCGATGGAAGCACTTGGTCCCCAACTTTTCGCCCTTGTGAAGTAAGACCCGACAGTTGGAGCGCACGCCACGAACCGGGACTCACACGCTTTCGTGCGGAATACAAGGGACTTGAAGCAGTGTTAACACTCTTTGTGGCTCCCAACAGCGACACATTAATCTGGGACCTTGAACTCACAGCTCACTCAGAAGACAGCATCGAAGTCGATGTATTTGCTTATGTTGAACTCTCACAGATGATGTGGCAACGCGAGCAATTCCATGGTTACTACTGGCGACACATGCTCAATGTGTGGTGGGATCCAAAGCTACAAACTCTTATTTACCTGGATCACAATCAATTCCATCCCAAGATCGACGAAGTTCCACTAGTTTACTTTGCATCAGACAAAGCGGTAGATTCTTATTCCGGTGATCGCGATGCCTTCATAGGCAGTTATCGAACAGAGCGTACCCCACAAGCGATCGAACGTGGTCACTGCGGGAACGAAGAACTCTCCACGGGCGAAGCTTGCGGCGCACTGCATCGTAAACTCATCCTCTCACCTGGAAAAACAAATCGTCTAAGCTTCTACTTAGGTACGATCACCGGCGCCCTTGTCGATTTCAAGACTGCGAAAAAAGAAGTCGAAATACAGTTAGAAAAGCTTCGACAACCTGACAGGATAATCAAAGAACTCACAGTCTTAAAGGATTGGTGGTCTGAGCATCTATCACATTTCAAATGCGAACTCCCGGATGCCGATGCACAGCGCCAAATCAACCTGTGGGGCCCCGTTAACTGTGTACAAACCGCACGTTACTCACGTTCTGTTAATGCCAACGCCCCCGGCATCCGTGGCATCGGCTTCCGCGACTCTTGCCAAGACATGCTGGCCATGGTTTCGAGAAAACCTAATTGGGCCCGCGAACTCTTTCTTAAATTGCTATCCAAGCAATACCAAGACGGTCATACCGTGCACATGATCCCACTCGATGAAACTGCGATGCCGGGGATCAATACCCACAGTGACAACCACCTCTGGCTCCCCTTCCTCGCATACGCAATATTAGCTGAAACTGGAGACCGGGTATTCTTTGAAAAAACAGTTCCTTGGCTCGCAAAAGATCACCTACACACCGAGGGTGAAGCAACAGTCTGGCAGCACCTCTTAGCAGCGGTTAAGTTCACCCAGAATAACCGTGGCACACATGGACTACCGCTCACGCTAGCTGGTGACTGGAATGACATCATCGGACGATTCTCCACCCGGGGCTTGGGCGAATCCATCTTTGCGGGGCAACAGTATGTATTAGCTCTACAATACATGATAGAGATGGCAGAATATCTAAACGATAACACTTCGCTCACATGGCTACAGAATTGCCGTCAAGAACAAGAAAGAAGCATCGCCGAACACGGTTGGGATGGTGCGTGGTGGCGACGCGGATACGATGACGATGGCAAAGCAATCGGAAGTCACAACTGCACTTACGGTAAATTATTTCTCAATCCACAAAGTTGGAGCGTGCTCAGCAACACCGGTTCTCGTTCACAACAAGAAGCGTCGATGCAGACCGTATATGAACAGCTGAATACTCCAATGGGCGTCAAGAAGCTCACCCCAGGCTTTCCAACTTGGCCAGAAGACCAAGATCCATTCACCGGATACGGGCCGGGCTGCGGAGAAAACGGGGCTGTATTCTGCCATGCACACGCTTGGGCGGTAATCGCGGAAGCCTCGCTGGGAAACAGCGAACGCGCATGGCTCTATTATCGCGAACTCATGCCACATCTGGCCTTAAAAACAGCAGGACTAGAGCGCTACCAAGGAGAACCTTACGCTTGGGCCAGCAATATTGTGGGCCCAGAGAACGCCCGATCTGGCTGGGCCAACGTCACTCATATTAGCGGCACCGCCGCTTGGATGGATGTGGCAGCGACCCAATACTTGCTCGGAGTCCGGCCTGAACTAGAAGGCTTACGACTTGCCCCCTGCGTTCCCGCAGACTGGAAAAATTTTACAGTACAACGAATCCTACGTGACTGTAAATTGACAATCAATTTCACCCTCAACTCACCAAAACCCATTCATAAGTATCTAATCAGAGTCGACGGAGAAGAACTCTCAAGCGACGTAGAAAACTTGATCCCATATAACTTCTTCCCGGCAAAATCATCTAGAACTCTCGATGTATTTGTAAAATGAACGAGACATATCATGGCAGACAAAAAAGTACAAAAACGGATATACACACTCTTACTCCTGCTGTTGCCTATTGGTATTCACGCAGCTCAACCAAATTTTATTATCATCGTCGCCGATGATATGTCTTGGACCGACTCAGGTGCCTATGGTCATCCAACCATAAAAACACCCAATATTGACCAAATGGCATTAGATGGCATGCGTTTCGACCAAGCCTTTCTAACAACTAGTTCGTGTAGCCCTAGCCGTGCATCGATAATGACTGGACGTTACCCACATAATACAGGAGCCCCAGAGCTACATTCCGAAATGCCTGCCACCCAGGTCATGCTAACGAAAGTTCTCAAAGAAGCAGGCTATTATACAGCCTCTGTCGGGAAATGGCATTTAGGTGAAAATGTCAGAGATCAATTTGACCTGATAATTGAAGACAAAGAAGGTGCTGGTACCCAACAGTGGATAAAAACACTACAAGAACGCCCCGCAAATCAGCCTTTTTTTCTGTGGCTGGCTTCAAACGACCCTCACAGAGTTTACTCTCCAGAAAAAATCAAACAAAGCAACTCCCCCTCGATGGTTGTGGTCCCTCCACACTATCCTGATACCGCAGAGGTACGAAAAGATCTTGCGAATTACTATAATGAAATATCACGCCTAGACCACGACCTAGGACGCGTGCGTGCAGAAGTGGCTGCTCAGGGCATTACTAAAAATACATTCATTCTTTTTCTCTCAGATAACGGAAGACCCTTCCCTGCAAGTAAAACTCGGCTAACCGACGAAGGCATCAGGACTCCATTTATCATTACCTATCCACAGCGAGTACAATCCAACACAACTACCTCAAGTTTGATCAGTACAATCGACATCTTTCCTACCATTGCAGACATCGCAAATATTCCAATTCCAAGCACAGTATCTGGAAAAAGCTTCCTTGCCGTGCTAGAGAATCCGCAAAACAGTATTCGAAACCGTATTTACGCAGAGCACAATTGGCACGATTACCAGGCTTATGAAAGAGCAGTGCGCAATGAACGCTATACCTACATACGAAACGCACTGCCAGAACTAGCAGCCACCCCCCCAGCTGATGCCGTAGGCTCACCAACTTACCAAGCCATGCGTAAACTACGCGATGCAGGTGAGCTGACTGCACTCCAAATGGACTCCTTTACTCAACCACGCGCTGTCGATTTCCTATATGACAATATCATGGATCCTTATTCGACCGTAAACTTAGCCAATAAAACTGAATATCAATCCATATTAAAGACTCTAAGCGCAGATCTCGATAAGTGGATCCAAAGCACCAATGATGTAATGCCTAAAGAACTTACACCAGACCTCTTCGACCGCGAAACTGGAAGAATGTTACCAATTCATCGAAATTATATGAAATAAGTAAATATTCCTTGAAATCCTGAGTCGCAAACGTATACTAATAAAACACTAATTAGTGCAAGCACCTGTTCCACTGTTAAATCCTCCATATACAAACTCCAGTATGATGAAAAACACCCCAATCACAATCACAGCTCTATCATGTATACTAACCATGGTGTCACACGCCGACTTAATTGTCTCAGAAACATTTAACTACACCATAGACGAATCCGTAGACGGAAAGAATGGCGGAACTGGATGGAGTGGAGCATGGAATGCGGGAAGCGGAGGGGTTTCACCGACGACAGATTACAATATTAGCGCTCCCACTGGATATTCCGGCAGCAGCAGCCCCGTTCTACGCATAGCTTCGGACGGAAACGGCACACTCAGCGTCAATCGCAATCTAGCCACAGGAATTAACATGAGCCCAAGCAGTGAAACTAGCTTATACTTTAGCTTTCTCTGGGCTCGCACCGACACCAATGCAACAAATGGATCAGAAGCAGCTCAATTCACATTTCAAACAACTTCGGGAACGCCACTAGCTAAGGTTGGTATTAACGGTAACGAACAAATATTTGCGGGGTTTGACTCAACAACTTCTGACGCGTCTCAGACACTTTCAGTTACGAATAACACCACCACCACAGGGAACTATTTACTAGTAGGAAAAATTTTACTAAATCAAGATGGCACCGACGACGAGCTTTACCTCAGCGTTTTCGATAGCTCAGCAAGCATCACTGGCGAGCCCACATCTTGGGACCTGTCTACAGCAGACGACATCAGCGGCACTATCGGCAGAATCAATCTAAGCTCTCAAAGATTTGCCCAAAGCACCTACTGGGACAATATTAGCATTGGAACTAGCTTTGCAGATGTCACTAATATCCCTGAACCATCCGTATTTGCTTTGACTATGGGAGTCGGCGCCCTATGCATAATGGGTAGCCGGCGTAAACGTAGCTACACTGAATAGAAGCGTATTGGCTTAGTGGTTGATTACAGCGAAGGAATCACTGATACTTTAAATAACATGAGGCTCTCCTGGCGGGGGCCTTTTTTTTTTTTTGAATTATAGATGAAAAGTAATACCAATTTGCATAAAGTTTGAAGCTAATCGAGATATTCTTCACAACTTCGGTTATCATACCACTTCTAAGAATATATGATCTATAAGCTTGGCCTTAGCGTAACCTCGAAACTTTGTTTCGGGGAGGGATTAACATCACCCCGGTTCCGAAAACCGAGGATACAAAAGATATATTTATTAGGACCAAACTTTTTTCGAATTGGTATAAAATAACAGCGATCAGCGCTACTGTATAATTGGCTCAATAACCGGTAATATCCTGCTGCAGATCGAGCATGACATCTAGTGTGCTAGAATCAACTAAACCTACAGATGGGTCCATTTTCGCCGCCGCTTTAATCAGCTCTCGGTCCTGATACACCGCGCCCTTAGCAAGCATGACATGCGTATCAGAAATTTGCCGGCAAATAGTCGCCACTTTCTCAGGCAGATGCCCCACCGCAACACCTTGAATAAGACCCTCCACAATCCTAGCGGGAACCTCAACAATGTGCGACTCAGGTAAATTCGAAACATATCCACGATTCTGTAGATTCAGCATATCCATATGGAGCGTAGCCTTCAATTCTCTCGCTTTGATGAGTTTAATCGGTTTTTCCCACGCATGAGCAGGTCCGTTCTGCCGCCAATCCACCCGTCCTCGCGCGATCGCTGAAAGCAAGTCCACACGAGCTTGCCTGACCTGCTCACTTCCATGAAAGGGAGCAACATCAAGAGTGAAGTGATTGCGCACCTTTTGCTTCGAGAGGTAATCACACATATGTGATGCGCCCGAGACACCAATGGCCTCATACTCCTCGAAGAGATAGCGCAAATCTGGATCCGCCTGACTCGTTCTAGTATAATCAATTATACCAGGCATTAAATCCTCCTGGGTTCGACGATCATGTATAGACAAAAGCCAAGCGAAGTGATTCAACCCCGCAGTCACAACATCAATCTCATCAACACGGCGCCCTACTGTCTGCGCCAATAATTCATAACCAGTAGCCCCTTGATGTGCTGCATTACAAAAGCCATAACAAGCGATTTTAGTGAAGGCATTCACCGCGAAAGTAACACGAGGCAGAGGATTTGTCACATTAAGCAACAGGGCATCGGGGCAGTATATTTCCATACTGCGGGCAATATCCATCAGCAAATGAATCGATCTTAATGCATACATTAATCCACTCAAGCCACCACATTCACCGGAATAGCCCTGATCGAGCTTCCGCTCTTTTAAAAAATGATAGTCCATCAACCAACGTCGATGCCCCTGAATCGCAGCACAAGAGATCACATAATCGGCCCCTGGCAATACTTGCTGCCAGTCCATCGATGTCTCTATCATTACGCTACGGCCTTCGTCCAGCGCCAAACGCTCGGCATAAGACTTCATTAGCTCCAAATTGTTGGAATCTAAATCGACCAATGCAAGCGTGCAGCCTTCAGTGTCTATTTCGGTCATAAAGTCCATGATGACGCCTGGTGCGAATACATGGCTCCCCACTCCTATAATTACTATTTTCATATTCAATTTTCGGTATATTTTATCATGGTACCGTAAATTTGCGTTCACAATTTAACCTGGTATAATCGTGCACATTCCCCCCTCACACAAAGCTCCCTTTCCTCTCCCGATTCAGCAACTGGCCATGCCAATTCTGACAACGGGAGGCTTTCATCAATTTACTTGCTCCATATCTTCACAGCGCCGCAGCATTTCCGACTGGCATCTAATCTATATGACTAGCAAACGTTGCACCTGGATCATAAACGATTCAACTGAACTGGATTTAACTGGAGGCAGTATTGCAATCATCCCCCCCAATACAGTGATTCAAGGACGCCATGGATTTGATGAGCCCAATAGTCATTATTGGTTTGATTTGAATTTCGAAGCTGAAAAAGCCACGCAGCACACCTCCTTTGATAAGAATTTTCTGGAAAACGCTGCACACACTTTCCAAGAGGTGCAGCTCCAGAATATACAAATGCAAAGTGAATTTATCCAACTAATGGACACATTCAAAAGAGTTCACTTCAGCGCTACAAAAATAGACCTGATATGCTTAATAGAGTTACGCTCATTGTTTTGCTTAATCTTAGTAAAACTATTACAACAAATCAGACAAGAACCTGCCAGTGAATCCTCTAAGTATATCTTTCAAAAAGTCATCAATTATTTCTATGAGCACTTTGATCAATCGATCCAGCTGCAAGACTTAACACGTGTCACAAATGTTTCTAGCCAAACGCTGAATCGAATTTGCAAAAAAGAAACAGGCTGTACACCAGCAGACTACTTACTCAAGCTGCGGCTAGCAAAGTCAAAAGAACTACTCAAACTCACGTCAAAAAGCATTCTAGATATCGGTTTGGACTGCGGCTTTAGTTCAAGTCAATATTTTGCTCGCAGATTCAAGCAACAATATGGCTTATCTCCGAGGGCATACAGAAAACATTCAGACTAATCCACATTTAGTTACAATCGATCAAACAAACCTTTTTCGATTAATTCAGTCAGGTCGAGACTGAATCAACAGCTGAGCTTAGTCATCACTGAGCGTCCACATAACGTCGTACAAAAGGCTCAATGCTTTCTGCCCAGATCTCGTGAGCTCGACGAGTCGGATGTAATTCATCATAAAAATAGAGCTCATTTGCCTCAGTCGCAACCGATGCGTTAACACCTGTAGTTACCTCCGAAAGCGATAAAGTAAGCCCCTCCAAGGAGTTGGCCCCGAAACTAACTACTTGTTGACCATTCACATCGCGGAAGAATAAAAAACTTAAGTGCTCATAGGCCCCCGCTACCAGATCCACTCGAGAGAAAAGCAAACTGAAATACAGTGTCGTTTCACGCGCAGGGTTCAGCGTAAAGGACGAATCCAGACTTCGTCGAACTTCCGCAGTTCGTACGACAGGAACAAGACGCAAACTGTTTAAACGCACCGCTTTTCCGCCATTCGACATTGGAGCAAGCGCTTCAGCTTCGATCGTTGCAGCGGCATCCCCACCGACCGCCCAAGCACCATTCCACCCAAAGCCACCATTCTGCCCCGAAATCGGCCCCAAGGGATAATTAAAATCGTCCTGTAACAGAACCACAGCAAACACACATACTGGAAGTGAGCAAAATAGACACACGCCTGACACAATTTTATAGATTTTTGTCATAATAAATAAATTTAAATTTCATTTCACATCTAGCGTAGAATCTTATACAATTGAAATAGTGTATTAATAATATACCAACTGACAATGGTAACTTCATATAAAATGATTCATTCAAAACAGGCGTAATTCGGCGAAAACAATTATTTATGCTTAAAACATCACAACGACTCCATGAACAGGACCCCGTCCTATCCCTAGCCAGGCTGCACCCATACCTATTAGAAGATGACAATAATTTTCCATTTGTGCTAGTGATTCCCGGAGGTGGCTACGAAGGTATCAGTTGCCAAGAAAGTGCGCCCGTCGCAGGATGGCTCAATTCAATGGGAATCTCAGCAGCCGTGCTGGAATATTCAGTCAGCTCCAAAGAAGGAGTCGACATCTACCCACGACCACAATAACAAGCACTGTATGCGATTCGCTGGATCCGCGCCAACGCACACAGGCTCAACATTAATCCCGATAAAATTGGAGTGATCGGCTTCTCAGCGGGAGGCCATCTCGCCTGCTGCGTTTCAAATGGATTTAATCGGGCAGAATGGCAACTTGATCCCGACAACTCCCTAAGTGAAGTTTCTGCACGACCGGATGCCAGCATCCTAGCCTACCCCGTAATCAGCACCGGCACACAATATGCCCACCACAGCAGCATGGAGAAGCTACTAGGACAACGCTTCGAAACAAAAGTGATGGATAGCTTGCGCTGGGAAGATCACGTTCACCCAAACTACCCAAGCACTTTCCTGTGGCACACAAACTAAGACACCCTCGTGCCAGTCGAGAATAGCTACATGATGGGATTAGCACTACAAAAAGCAAAAATACCACACGAATTACACATTTTCCCGCAAGGCACCCACGGCTTAGGACTAGGGACGATCGGCAGGCGTCGACAAGGATCAGCCGATCAATGGCGTATTTTAGCAGAGCGCTGGCTAAGAGAACTAGGCTTCTAGTTCACACAACACATACTGCGCATTGCAAACCTCTAGAAGGATCCACTTGACACCCCACTAGTATACCAGCAATAGTATACTACCCCCCCCCCTAACCATAGCTTAAATCCACCCTCTACGAACGATGAAGGACTAATCATCAACTACCCTGCAATGGAACATCCCAAGCGACCGACTAACTGTGGTTAGTCTAAATTCCAATAAAATGCGAAAAAAACATACCTTTTCAAAAGCAATCAGGCCCACTTCGGGTTTTCACCTGAACGGATTCATCCTAATCGCATTGATACTCTATCAATGTGCAAGTGGAGCTGAACTAACAACAGGAACACCATTTCAAGACGGCGCAGTTTTACAACATGGTAAAGTCCTTCCAATCTGGGGCACAGCAGAGCCAAAAGAAAGCGTCACGCTTAAGTTTGCGGAACAAACAACCGTGACCCAAGCCGACCAAGAAGGCAACTGGATGGTTGAACTCCAACCATTACCGATCTCTCGCCAAGGATTAGAAATGACGATCAGCACACCAAGCCAAACAAAACGAGTGAAAGATATTCTGGTCGGTGACGTATGGATATGCGCTGGACAGTCAAATATGGCGTTTAAACTTCGTCAAACGGAGAATGCCGACGAAGCAATCGCAACGGCCGATTATCCCTTGATTCGCCAACTGCTGATGCCCAATAATCCAAGTGGAGATAAGCCGCAATCATTTGTAAAAGCAGAATGGACAAGCGCCTCCTCAAGCACCGCAGGTGAATTCTCAGGAGTCGCCTATTACTTCGGGCGCGAACTGTATGAATCGCTAAACATTCCAATCGGCCTAATTAACGCGAGTGTCGGCGGCACTGGCGTTGAGGCTTGGACAAGTCAAGAAGCGCTACAGAACGATCCGAACTACCCTGCGATACAGCAACGCTGGCAGCAAGTCATGGCGGTATATCCAGCCAAAATGGAGCAGTTCAAACAAAATGTCGAAGTTTGGAAGAACGCCCGGGAAGACGCCATAAAGCGTAACATAAGCCCATTGCCCAGAGCTCCCCGTAAACCCGCAGGCCCGCAGGATCGAAACAGACCCTCCGCCTTATTCAATGGGATGATCAATCCACTGATCCCGTATGCAGCGAAAGGCTTCATATGGTATCAAGGTGAGCACAACGCCTTTCGCAGCGACGAATACGCGAGTTTATTCATGACAATGATCACGCAATGGCGCAATGATTTCGCACAAGGAAGCCTTCCTTTCTACTTTGTACAACTCCCGAACAGAGACCTAGAAAGCGACGGATCTCGCGTGGCATGGGCAGCGCTTCGCTTAGAGCAAGCAAAAGCACTCACCCTCCCAAACACAGGAATGGCTGTAACCATTGACATCGGAGATTCACGAGACACTCACCCGAAGAACAAGCTGGATGTCGGACGTCGCCTAGCGTGGATCGCACTCAGCCAAACTTATCACAAAAAGATTCCCTACGCGAGTCCGACTCTAAAGCAGGCAAAAGCGCAAGGGTCTGAAATGCTGCTAACCTTTAAAGCGCACGATGGACTCGAACTTCGCGAAGATGTGCTACCAGCTTTTGAAATCCGCGGCAGCAGCGACTACGAACTCGCAAACGTATCCCTTAGCGGCAACACCGTCACGCTCTCCTCACCAAAAGTTAAAAATCCAACAGCCGCCCGTTACGCGTGGTCAAACGACCCTCCCGTTGCACTCTACAGCAAAGCGGGCTTGCCCGCAGCCCCTTTTAGCATCGACATCACAACATCCGCAAAACTGAGCAATTAAACTTAGGATAAAACACAAAGAAGCGGAAAAAAATCATACTACCCCTAAGACCAAACCATATACAAATAATGAAACAAGAATTCACCTCTTCTCGCCCCTTCATCGTTACATCTGCACTGCTTATGACTCTCGTATCTTCAATGGCTCTAGCCACTGATGGAACATGGAGAACCTCTGCAACACGTTCAGACTGGAGCGACACGACGAAATGGATTGATGACGAGATAGCAAGCGGAGTCGGAGCCACTGCGACATTTGACCGAGAATACTATGCAACAGGTAGGTATATCGTACTAGACACTGATCGTACAATAGGCCAGATCCAGAACATTAATACCTACAATGGAGTTGGTAAAAATATCATTATTGAGGTTAGTAATGGAAGTCTACTGACGATGAATAACGGTGCCAACGATGCCATAATTAACAATAGTGGCGATGGCGCGGTTCGCATTGATCCTACGATCTCCTTACTTTCAAATTTAAAAGTAACCAACACTACATCTACTTTCCTGAGCATAAACGCAGTTTCCTCAGGCAGTGGCTTAAAAAACATAACATTGGGAACTTCGGATAACCGAATCAACTTAAGTGGCTCCATCAGCGACGGAGCCGGCCAAATTGCTATAATTGTAGATACCGGTAGCTTGAATGTACCAGTCAATTTTTTAGCCTCTAATACTTTTTCAGGTGACATAACTATCCACTCTGGAACAGCCACCACAAACACCTCCACCAGTAACCTCGGCACGGGCAATATAGATTTGCTCGGCGGAAGGCTGGATATGAACAATGCTAATTCCATCGCCTCAGCCGCCATTCTAAACTTCAACCTCGCTGCATCAATTGAGCTCAACTATGCAGGTGCCATGACAATTGGAGGCCTAACCTCAGGATTGAATACGATCTCCAACGGAACATATGACATTTCTGAACTCAATACTCACTTCGGGACTACTAGCTTCTCGGGCACTGGCCTGCTAACAATCGCGGCTGTTCCCGAAGCAAGTCAATATGGCATACTACTCGGATGCCTGCTTGGCGGATTCACAATAGTCCGTCGTCGCCACACTCCGAGTAAAAGGTAAAGCATACATTCCCACTCCTTCGAACTCGTCAGTACTCGATTGTACTAAACTGCTAGAGAATGGGAATCGGAAGATGAGCTACGCCAAAGCCAACTGCATCTCCCTCCTCTTTTGCAAAAACATAGGTAAACATTGAACCCTAATGAAAATTAAACAGCAAGTAGCCATTTGCATACTCACTCTCAGCGCACAGTTTATATCAGCAAGCGATGGCACGTGGACTTCCGACACGAACGGTCATTGGTCCAATGAAAATAATTGGCAAGACTCAATCGTTGCAGACGGCCCCCGGTCTATTGCTACTTTTGACCGATCTAACTATAGCCTCGGACGGACGATACTACTCAACAAATCCATCACCTTAGGGAAGTTATTATTCATAAACTCTGGCACCGACGGAGAGCAACGCAACGTCATTATAACAAGCGACGACCAAAGCTTACTCACACTCGACAATACGCCCACAGCAATCCTCACAAACAGCGGTGCGGGCGCCGCCCGTATCGATCCAGCTGTCGCCCTCTTGTCAGACCTGCGCATCAGCAATTCCACGACAACTTTTCTCGGCGTGAACTCCCCAATTAGCGCCGCATCTAAAGGCAAAAAAGTAATCACTTTTATGCCCTCAAACGCTCGCATCAATATGGCGGGCACGATTAGTGACGGTTCCGGTGAACTCGCTCTCATCATTAGGACTGATAACTCCAGCGTCAATTTTCACGCGAACAACTCATTCACAGCCGGAACCACTATCCAGTCAGGAACCGTAACAACGAACAAGCAAGGCACCTTAGGAACAGGCGACATAAAGTTAACTGATGGACGGCTAATACTTGGTCATGCGAAATCCATCCACCACACAGCCACTCTCGATTTCGGACTCCGCTCCAGCATTAATCTAAATTACAACGGCAGCATGAGGATAGCGGACGCTGTCATTAATAATACCTCAATCGGTCCGGGCACCTACACTAGCTCTCAGCTAAACAAATTCTTCGGTGCAAAGTTTTTTTCAGGAAAAGGCAAACTAACAATCACATCTGATAGAACGAACAAATAGACATGATAAAAAAGCAATCGATCTTATCTGCGACTGTCACTCTACTAGCGCTGACTGCACCACAATCCAACACCTTCTCGCAGCAATTCACTGAACTACCACATCTACGCGTCGAAAAAGATACCATTCATCCGCTCTCTCTAGGTTTTACTGGACGTTCAATTATTCCATGGTTCGGGCCCGATGAAGCGCCTGCCATCCTAATCGGCACCCACAGCAAATACTTCCCCGTCCGAACCAATCTTTATCGTGCAACAGGCAATGACGGGAGTGGCAAAGCTTATGCCTTACCCGCAGACTACCCTCTTTACGAAGCCATTCCCTTCGACGAGGCCCACCTGGGACGAGCTGCCTCAATCGGCGCTGGACACTATCAAACGATTAACCGTGAAGACGGACTCTTTGACCTCATCCGCTTCAAGTCAGACGCACCCTACTACTTCCATAATATTGGAGAACCCGGCGCCCCAATCTTCGCTGAACCTTATGTGATAAAAATGGCACAAGAAATGCCTTCCAACGAAAGGTGGATTGCCGACGTAAATGGCGATGAAATCCCAGACATTCTGGTAGGCGGCCTCACCGATAAATCTCAACGATTTAATCAATACCCGGATTGGCCACAAGAAAAAGGCCCTTGGTCTGGCAATGATCACCCCAACATGGGCTCGCTCCCTGATACCGATATCCAAAACTTTCGTGGTTATGACATCGCAGGCAACTGGATGGGCATGCCTATACGCAAGTATCTGTGGTGGGCAAAGGGAAGTCTAAATGAAAAAAAACAACTAGAGTTCGGAGCTTTTCGTCACGTGCGTTACGGACAAACCGACTATCCGGTTCAGCTACAGGACTTCGGCACACAATTATCCCCAGTGGTCATCGAAGACGAAGGTCAAAAATATATAGCTCTGTTCACCGGTGTGGATAAATCAATGGCGCTCCCTCTACGCGGTGAAGACAATGGGGAACTGCGCACAGGAAAATCAGTTCCACTGATGAATGACAACGCTCCTTTAATAACGGTTAATTTTGCCAATGTAATGGGGCTAGCCGACATGAATGGCGACGGACATGAGGACATTATAGTCGGATCGGGCGCGAATGGTCGACTGACCGTTATCAGCGGCACTCGCATAGGTGAATTCAAAGAAATTGGCAATATTTTCACTAAAGGTGGCCGGATCTCTGGCGATACACTGAGTGTGCCCATTCGCGGCGACTGGGACAATGATGGCTATCCAGATATCGTGCTAGGTGACGCCTCGGGTTTTTACTCTTTGTGGCGAGGCAGCGCAGACCCTCTCGTCTATCAGTCCTGCGATTTCTTCTCTACAGACTCAGGTGTAGTCCGTCATCGTCCAGTTGATGGCAACCTCCAAGGCAGCAACGAAGACGGATGGAGTTACACGCAACCAGAACTCTTTGACTGGGATGGCGACGGGTACCTAGACCTCATTTCCAACGACAACGAAGCGAAACTATTTCTCTACCGCGGCAACGGCACACCACACGTCAAGGAGCGCGAACGCTTCATGTATAAAGGAAAGCCTCTCCCACTCGCGTGGCGTAGTCGGCCTGCCGTCATCGACGGTAAGTTCGGCGTGGCTGGAGATGATCGAAACTGTTTACTATTCATGACTTGGGATCGCAAACTCGCCTATGCAATTCCAGAGAAAAACGGTAGCCTTAACATGGAAAAAATTGTCGAAGTCACCTATGAATCAGGTTCCTCTATCATCCTTTCCGGGCCAGCAGGGCACTCCGGCCGTGTTAAATTCGCGATCGCAGACTGGGACGAGGACGGAACATGGGATCTCGTTTGTGGCGTTCAGCGCAGACTGCAAGCCTACTTCCGCTACGGATCCACGGAATCTCCTAGTTCAGCGCCATACTGGTTCCGCAACGTCGGAACGAATGAGCATCCAGTCTTCGACCCCTCACGTCTGATCACCTTTAAAGACGGCTCACCCATCGTCGTGAATGGCCACGAGTTCAGCGCATTTCCCACGGACCTAAACGACGACGGCCATCTTGACATTATTTTTGGCGAAGACGAAGGATTCGTTTTCTACCAAATGCGTGATCAGCTCGCTTGGGATGAATCAGTCGACACAATTAAACAGGCAATGGCTACCGAGGCTAGATTACTAAAAAACTCCCAAAATCTACCTCAAGGGCAGTTACTCTTTGAAGGCTGGGAATACCCTCTAGGCTCCGTTAAGGAGGGCACACTCAACAACGGGAAGGGCTGGAACAGTCCATGGGAAACCAACGTACCCAAAGCGAATATTCTCGAAATCCCACTTCACACTATAGGTGCTTTCGCCGCAAATAAGCACGAAAGATTCATCCAAATATCCGGAGATGGCAAAGAAAACGGCAGCATCCGACGTGATCTAAATCAGCCCTTCAATCTAAATCAAGACCAAGCCGTTACCCTCGTTTACTCCATAGACTGGGAACGGGAAGATAGCTCGAATAATCTAGGTTACGAGGCCATCACACTACTGAATCTCTGCAATCCGACTGGCAGCAGTTTAATAGCAATAGGTACGACCTCAAACGAAGAACTCGAAATTAGCTTCGGCAACACCGCACAAAAAACGACTCAGCGCCTAGACGCAGTCGGTAGTTGGACCCTTAGAGCCGAAATCGACCTAACACCGAAAGGAGAACCCACCGAAGTTAGAATAATCGTAAGCAAAGATACACTCCCGACGAAGATCCACACAAACCAGTGGCAGTTAAAAGCGAATGCAAATATCGAAGGTGTGGTCAATAATCTGGTGCTAAGCGTCGGTAAATTTGCAGGCCGAGTCAGCTTTGATAATCTTGAACTCTCGACAAATTAAGCAAAATACTCCAAAGCGATCAATCCAACTCGTTTGTATTAAAACGTAAGTCCCAAACGACCGTGATCATCTTCCTTTTGTTCAATTTGGTTCAATTGTTTTTTCATATAAGCCACCACTCCACGTTTACTCAAATCGATATGATCAGCTAATAACTTACGAGCGGAATCTCGGTCATGACGACCAATGGCATCTACAATGGCCTCATGATCCTCACAAATATCAGCGATATTCGCAACATCCAACTGTGGCACGCGTGATGTTCCCATCAATCGAGCCAAGACTCGATTATCATTAATATGCTTCACAAGCATCCGATTACCAGTCGCTTGCAAAATTGCCAAATGAAAATCATAATCAATTTGAAACATCTGAAGCACTTCATCCGTATTTAACCGTAGACGAGAAGACTCTCCCAATCCCCGCAATAGTTCACGCATACCCAGGCAATGCCCTCGCAACGATTCAAGCTCTTCTGCAGTAATCAGAGACACAGCAACTTCAACTGCATAACATTCCAAAGCACGACGCACATCAAATAGCTCTTCAAACTCACGCAACTCAGGAGTTCGAACGATGGTGCCATAACGCGGAACCCGCTGTAGCACTCCCATTTGAGTGAATATATGCAAGGCCTCCCGCACAGGCGTCCGACTAATACCAATGTCCTTTGCAATTGCTTCCTCCGAAACAAGATCCCCCCATCTTAATTTACCACTGAGAAATAGCTCATGTACGTGATCCACAGCCTTACGTTTTAAATTTTTCTGATCTGCCATACTATAATAGTATACATCACCACTCAGAATTCCACTAAAATATGAACCAGACCCCACCCATCTGCATATATTTTCTGCAGCGAGCGAATGATGTTTCGAAAACTAAGAACTGCCCCACAACACACTTAATTACCTAATTTTACGCTGGACTGGCTGGGGATGCCTAGCACACACTAGTATACAATAAAAATACAATGAATTTCGCAGGCACAGATACACAAAGCATTTCCAGCTCACAATCAACGGTACCCAAACTGCACCAAACGCTAAACGGCGAATGGAACTACCACAGCAAGGGCGATAATAAAATAAGTGGCAAAGCCACGGTACCAGGTTGCATCCATACAGATCTCTTAAGAGAGGGAAAAATTGATGCCCCTTATTTCAGAGACAACGAAGCCAAACTTTTTTGGATCGGCGAAGAGAATTGGATTTACGAAAAAGAGTTCAAAGTGGAGGAGCATATTCTGGCGCAACCAATTCACAGCTTGCATTGTAAGGGCCTCGACACTCTTGCCCAATTAAACTTGAACGGACACACCATCGGGCAAACTGACAACATGTATCGCCATTGGTCTTTCGATGTCACACAATATTTAAAGCCTGGGAAAAACTTGTTGAGAATCGAATTTCAAGCAGCTACTCCTTGGTTGCGCGAGCGTAAAGAAAGCTCTAAAGTAGCTTTGCAAAAAGTCGGCAGTTATGAAGCGCTTCCACGGGCAGAACTACGCAAAGAACCTTGCAATTTCGGATGGGACTGGGGCCCGGTCTTGACAACCTGCGGCATTTGGCTCCCCATCTACCTCGAGGGTCATCAAGGCACGAAACTACAAACTGCAAAGATCGAACAATTTCACAAAAATGGACAGGTCGAACTAAAAGTTTCGCCCGAGTTCGAAGGCAACAAACAGACTACTGGCCAGACTGTGGTCCGCCTTTATCGCAATGATCTTTTGATCACAGAAAGTATTCAAAAAACGACTGAACCACACGCACTAACAGTGAAAGACCCGGACTTATGGTGGCCAGCAGGCATGGGAGAAGCCGCGCTCTACCAACTGCAAGTCCAACACAAATCACCCCAAGACGCAGTAATTAATACCATTAACTACCGCATCGGTCTACGTACAATTCGACTCATAACCAAAGATGAAGCAAACGGCCAAAGCTTCTACTTTGAGGTGAATGGCAAACCCATATTCTCTAAAGGTTCAAACTGGATCCCAGCCGACAGTTTCCCAAACAATGTCAGCGAGAGCAAAATGCGTCAATTGCTAGAGGATGCAAAAGCTGCCAACATGAACATGATTCGAGTGTGGGGAGGCGGATACTACGAGCCAAATGTATTCTTCGACATTTGTGACGAGCTAGGCTTAATGGTTTGGCAAGACTTCATGTTTTGTTGTAGCACCTACCCCACCGACAATGATGCTTTCATGCAGAACGTTGCGCAAGAATTACGCGAGCAAATCACACGCTTACGTCACCACGCCTCTCTCTGCCTCTGGTGCGGAAACAACGAGTTAGAAATGTATCATACTGGAGACAGATGGGATGCAATGCACATGCCATGGTCGGAGTACGCAAAGCTCTTCGATCAACTCATGCCTCAATTAGTCAAAGAGCTTAATCCCGAATGCAACTATTGGCCGGGCAGCCCCCACAGCCCTCAGGGAAATCGACTGGATTACAACAATCCATCCTGTGGCGATGCACACATTTGGGATGTCTGGTTTCATGACAAAGAAAGCAGCTACCACCTAGATTGCTCGCATCGCTACATCAGCGAATTTGGTTTCTCCTCCTTTGCACACCCGACGACAATTAATTCCTTCACCGACCCTGAAGATCGTATCATCGGTTCCTATGTACTCGGACAGCACCAACGAAACCGCAAGGGCGATGGCATGATACTCAATCATATTTTCAAGCGTTTCAAATTACCCAGCTCATTTGAGAAAATTGTCTGGCTCAGCCAGATCACACAAGGTGATATCATGCGCGAAGCAATCGAACACTGGCGACGCCTACAACCCCACACCATGGGGGCATTATACTGGCAACTCAACGATTGTTGGCCCGTGACCAGCTGGTCAACACTAGATTATAAAGGACGTTGGAAAGCATCTCACTACATGACTCGTCGCTACTTTGCACCACTGCTACTATCAGTAAAAAAACTAGGTGAAGGCAACGCCTTCGAAATATGGCTGACTCAAGATGTTGAAAGCGAGATAAGCGGCCAGCTTGAGGTCAAAGCATGGCGTACCTCTGGAGAGTTGCTGCACACTGAAAATCTCACATTAGGTCCCACTTTAATCCTAAGTGACGCGATTGCTCGTTATCAAAACAGTCAATTTTTAAAAAAAGCTTCAAAGCAAGAGGTGATCATTGAAGTAAAATTTAGAATGAACGAGCAAGTGAGTACGGCGCTGCATCATTTCATACCACTGAAACATGTGAAGTTAGAGAAACCAGAGATCCAGGTCGAATTCGATGTGCAGGTAGCTGAAAATAAATTACAAATTAAACTACAGACCAATCGCCCCAGCCCGTTTACTTTCGTCGACTTAGCAGATCAAGAACTTCGCGCATCCGATAACTTCGTGCACTTGTTTCCAAATGATACGCAAGTACTCAACGTAGCTCTTAACAACAGCCGTAAAAGTAACGACTGGCTACAGAAACTGACAATCAGTAATCTCTACGAACTGTGCAAATCTGAAGTAGAGCACGATTAAGCAACATAGAATGAAAACAGTCTAAGAGAAGGCGAATAATTTATGAAATATCTAAACATAAAATACCTCCTACTAGGCCTATTTTGCTTGAATCTAGCAAGCTATGCAAAACGCCCCAATGTAGTATTAATCACTATAGATGATCTCAATGATTGGGCATCTTGTATGGGCGCCTATCCTGATGCACGCACTCCCAACATTGACCGGCTGGCTGACAGTGGCTTACTCTTTATGAATGCCTACTGCACCACCGCGCAATGTGGCCCCTCCCGCACAGCGATGTTAACGGGCCTTGATGCTAACACCACAGGGCTCTACAGAAACGAAGACTACTGGAAAGTTCGCTTCCCTGGCCTCCAATCTATGCCCATGCTTTTCGGCAAAGCAGGTTATGCCGTATATGGCACAGGAAAGGTCTTCCATGGAAACACACAAAAACAAATTCAAGAGTACTGCTTCGAAAAAGACTGGGATGAGTATTTCGTGCCCAACGATTCTCCAACTCCCCGCATAAACAACCAACCAGTCCATCCAATGGAAGACGTCAAACCATGGATCGACTGGGGAGGCATTGATACAGACGACAGCGAGATGTTCGATTACAATGTAGCTAGTTACGCAATCAGTAAGCTAGAAGCCAACCATGGAGATCAACCTTTTTTTCTAGCAGTCGGATTTCACAAACCGCATGCCGAGTGGTTCGTCCCCCAAAAGTACTTTGACGCACGTCCTCTGGAAGAAATCACTCTCCCGCTTTACAAAGCCAATGATCTAGAAGACTTACCCACTGGTGCATTCAAACTAACACCGAACGACCCCATCTTCCAACGTCTGAATGAAAAAGGTTGGTTAAACGGAGCCATTCAAGGTTATCTGGCTTCCGTAGACTTTATGGATGTTCAAGTGGGCCGTGTACTCGATGCAATCGAAGAAAACGGTCACACTGAAGACACCATTGTGATTATTTGGAGTGATCATGGCTTTCATCTTGGAGAAAAAGAGCACTGGATGAAGCATCGCCTTTGGGAGCGTTCAACCAACACCCTGTTGATGATGCGCGTGCCAGGCAAAACTACCGCGAAATCAGTGCACGCCTCCCCTGTCAGCTCGCTAGATATTTTCCCAACACTAGCTGATCTCTGCGACCTACCGAAGCGCAAATATCGATGGGATGGCTACAGCTTATCTGAACTTTTAACGAATCCAGATTGGAAGCGCCCCAAACCAGTCTTAACGACACAAGCTACGCATAATTACGCAGTAA
Organism: Thalassobacterium sedimentorum; assembly: GCF_031127905.1. Classification (GTDB taxonomy): domain Bacteria; phylum Verrucomicrobiota; class Verrucomicrobiia; order Opitutales; family Coraliomargaritaceae; genus Thalassobacterium; species Thalassobacterium sedimentorum. The sequence goes on from NZ_JARXIC010000001.1 coordinate 225,921, forward strand.
GAAGCGAACGTTACCGATACATTCTCTATGAAGATGGTGGCGAAGAACTTTACGATCATTTAACAGACCCCAACGAATGGAATAATTTAGCACATGACTCCAACTACGATACAATAAAGACTGAACTTTCCTTGCACATTCCGGATCATAAAATTAAAGCACCACGTTATCAGAAGGAATTCAACAAACGGGCTAAAGAATTACAAAACCTTACTTTACTTAAATAAATCCCCACAATGCCCAATAAAAAGCCAAATGTAATTTTTATCGTGTGCGACGACATGGGTGAATGGGCAATGGGATGCAGCGGACACCCCAACGCCCTGACTCCCAACCTCGATCGACTCGCTCGTGATGGAACTCGTCTGAGTAACCATTTCAGTGCGTCGGCAGTTTGCAGTCCCTCGCGCGCCTGCTTATTAACCGGCAAGTACAGCCTTGAAGTTGGCATTCCTGATATCCTATGCACTGGCGAAGGTGTCGGCCTAGACCCTAAATATACGACGACCGCCAAGGCCTTTCAGAAGGAAGGATATCGCACGGCTCTCGTTGGTAAATGGCACCTCGGCGATGACGATCGGTACCATCCCACACAACATGGTTACGACAGCTTCACTGGCTTTCGAATCGGTGGCGAAGAAGGGCCACTCAGCTCAAAAGATCCAGGCATTGAAATTGACGGAACGTATCAAAAAGTCGAAGGATATACATCGGACATCCTGACTGACCACGCTCTCGATTTTATCGAAACAAAAGATTCAGAAAGCCCATTTTTCCTCTCATTACATTTCTGGGCTCCGCACGCCAATCAAGGCGTCAGCACAGAAGATGGCGACCGAACTTGGCACCCTCTCAAAGACGAAGACTGGGATCCTTTCAAAGACCTCACTCCAGAAGTTCCGAATCCCAATTATCCGAAGCTAGACATAAATAGAATTCAACGTATGACACGTGAATATCTGGCGAGTGTGCATAGTGTAGACAGAAATATTGGCCGTCTAATTAGAGCATTAGAAAGTACAGGTACCCTCGACGACACGATTATCGTGTTCACCTCAGACAACGGATACAATATAGGTCACAATGGAATATGGCACAAAGGCAACGGCTGGTGGATACTCACTGACAATCGTGGTGATCGACCCAACCTTTACGACCATTCAATGCGCGTACCCGCAATTATAAGCTACCCAAATTGCGTAAAAGCAGGCCAAGTTTGTGATCATCCAAATACCTCGATGGATTGGTTCCCCACCCTCATGGATTTTGCAGGAATCAAAACTAAAGCGAACTGGGAGCTTCGGGGCGAAAGTATCGCTTCCATTTTAAAAGGAGAACGCTCCCTTACCGATCGACCTATTTTCGGACAATACCAGATGTGGGACTGGCATCAAACAGGAGCTGCGATGCGCTCATGGCGAACCAATGAATGGAAACTCATGCTCGACTTAAAAGAAACCGTTCCAAACGAATTCTATGATTTAAGAAACGATCCCAACGAAGCAATTAACATATATAACTCAGAGGATCCTAGCATAAAAGCTGCCCAGGTCGCGATGGAACGCTCCCTCCGCAAACACATCACCGAAGTCGAGTAGCAAGCCATGATAGTAGATAAATCTAATAATGCCTCTCAATACACCATGTGCTCAGCATGGAAAAAAGCCTTTGATTTTATTCATGAAGTTACACCAGAGACTCCCGACGGCCGATATGAAATCGATGGAGCTCGTATCTACGCCTTAGTAATGAGCTACATGACAAAGCAACCTAGTGAGGGCAAATTAGAAGCACACAAACAGTATGCCGACATTCAAGTCATACTTTCGGGTGAAGAACGTATTGCTGTAACATCAACAGATTTTCTAAAAAGCAGCGAAGCCTACAACCCCAAGCAAGACCTTGTTTTCTACGAATGTCCAGATTCGTTCAGTGCACAGATCAACCTACGAACTGGAGACTTCGCGTTCTTCTTACCACAGGACGCCCACATGCCAATGATATGCATTGATCAACCGAAATCAGTAAAAAAATTGGTTGTTAAAATCGACTTACAAACTCTAGCGCGATAAACAATAGACCCCACTCATTCAATCAATGAGGAACAGAACAAAAGCGCCCGCTATATCTCAAATCAACTGCAGTCTCACAAATTGGTCCTGAGGCGCATCATTAAGGTAAAGGTGCTGCTTAAGCGCATTCACCATACGCTCTTCAATCTCTGCTTGAGATCGAATCGGGTTCAGTTGTTTTGGATCCTCTTTAACGTCATAGAGGCAAGTTTGTTGTAAAGGTTCGCGGATACCAGCAGCCGTGGCTCGAATCGTTTCAGCAGCTGGAACCTTGAGAACCTGACAGTTCTTTGTAAAAGAGAATGGCGGATGTAATTCGATCCCTGCCTGCAACTCCTCTGGGCCGAAAAGCGCGTTAGCATGTGCGGGCGTTAACGTATACTGATTGAGCGGCTGATTAGAATGCTGCGCAGCCCGCATATAGACATAACGACCGTCCGTCACATTCACCTGTCCACCATAGATGCCAAAGATTGCGGTCTCACGAACAGCTGCGTCCGCGTCGATAGTCGCGGCGAGGTTGTATCCCAGCATGTCAGGACTCGCCTGCTCCCCGAAATAATCGAGCAAAGTCGGCGCAAGATCAATCGCCGGTTGGACCAGCGCGTCGCGACGTTCCCCGGATTTACCAGTGCGCGGATCCCAAACAAAAAATGGGGTGTGAGCGATTTCCTGATAGAATGGGATCCAACACTTCCCCCAACTATCATGCTCTCCAAGACAAAACCCATGATCTGTCCAAACGATTAGCATGGTATCCTCCCACATCGATTCTGCATCCATTAAATCGAGCACCTCACCGAGCTTCTGGTCACACATCGAAACCAATGCAGCATTTTCAACAATAACGTGTTCGACAGCTTCCCGCGACTCTTTCACAGGTCGATATGGCGGCCAGTCGAATTCCGGCCCCGCGTATGAGTCATAGTGTGATTTGTAGAGATCTTTAAAATTATCCGGACTAAAAAATGGCTCATGCGGGTCAAAGGTTTCGATCTGCAATAACCAATTATCAGCATTTAAGTTATCACGAATAAATTGCTTTCCCGCTTCAAATGTCTTGGTCTGACAAAAGTCTGCATCAACTGTCATCGCCGCCCGGTTTTTCAAATCTTGTGCATGCCATGCGTCATGAATCGCGTTCTGACCAACAGCATTTACATCCGCCGGAGGGTTCTTCACCTGAGCCTGCCACGGATCCCCTTCTTGGCCACGAATAAATTCAAAGGTATTGTACTTAGTATGATAATTCGCCCCACCGGTTTCCCAATAGTGATAATGGTCAGTAATCAAATGACTATGCACTCCCTTACCTTTGAGAATTTCAAAAACTGAATCATCATAAGGTTCGAGTGGCCCCCATCCACGGTGCAGAAAATTAGGTCGCCCAGTGTGCAAGTCGCGACGTGCTGGCATACAAGGCATCGAGCAAACATAGCTATTATCAAAAGTAACAGCCTTATTGGCGAGTCGTTGAAAATTTGGCGCTTGAACCCAGTCTCCACCATAAGGTGGCAATGCATGGCGGTTCAAAGAATCATACATAATAATTATTGCTTTCATGATGAACTAACGTCTAAAGGAAGAATACGGCTCAACATTAGAGATTAAAAATTACGCCACTTCAGATACATCATTAACATACAAGTATAATACCAAGCGTCAAAGTAAATATACTCTAAACCACTTATAACGGTGTCATCAAAAGTGCAGGAAACCTTTAAATTTTGCCACTGACCTATCAACTGTGACGCTCCCTTTGACGTATCTCTATCAATTCACACCAATTAATCGCACAAATAAATGTCAATTTTGGGGAGTTTTTATAGCTAAATTTAGGTAACACCACTCATTAAAAACGTGCTTTAATCAAGCATGACCGCAACACAGCCCCCCGCCGTTCCCTCAATTCTTAAGAAAGCTCAATGGATTTGGCCAGAAAGTCCTAGTTGGAACCTACATAATTGCTATGCTCTCTTTAGAAAATCTTTTGATCTGAAGTCATTGCCAGAGAAGGCGCCACTTCATATTACGGCCGACCAATCCTACCAGCTTTATATAAACGGCCACTATATTTGTCGTGGTCCAGCTCGTGGCTTTCAGAGAACTTGGCCCTACGACACAGTCGATATCGCGAAATGGCTTGTCCCCGGGGTGAATTTAATAGCTGTTCGCGCCCACAACCCGGGGTTTGGAAATTTTCAATATGTACATCAGGGCTATGCGGGACTACTCGTTGCTGCACAATGGGAGCAAACTGAACTACTCTCAAATAATACATGGAAAGGCCGCCGTCAGACAGGCATACGTAAGGACACTGTCCCCACGAGCCTCCAACTTTTCTCACAAGAAGTTATTGATCTACGCATCGAATCCCCAGACTGGATGCTACCGAATTTTAATGATAGCCAATGGAACGGTCTAATCAGTGAGGTACCATGGAACAGCATGCCATGGTATAGCCTACAAGCTCGTGGAATCCCGATGCTCGATGAAGGTATCCTAAAAATCGGGAAAGTGATCGGTCAGGCCAAGGGCAAATCTACTGCGAACTATCAATCGACATGCAATTTGTCGCACAATAAACTAGAAGAGGGCTTATCGCATACCCCACATTCAGCGGACGCCACGGAGCTGCCCTTTGCCAAATGCAGCGATGGAGAATGGCGTAGCCAACTAATTGATCTGGGCAAACTGCATGTCGGCTGCGTGTGCCTGGAAATAGTCGGACCGACTGGCGGCGAAATAGTGGAAACGCACCATTATGAAACTCTGGACCAAGCCACGCTCTGCCCTGACTACAATCCAGACGCGCACAGCCTCATGGCATTTAGCCAACGGCTCATCTGTCGCAAGGGGAAAAATCATCACAGCTTCTACCATCCCTTTGGCTTCAGATATATGATCGTGACAGTGCGCGATAACAAGACTCCATTAACAATCAAATCTTCCCTGCGCAAGAGTCTCTATCCTGTTGTTCGCAAAGGGGCATTCGAGTGCTCCGAATCACTACTCAAGGACATCTGGGAAACCTGCGCTTGGACCGAAGAAGTGTGCAGTATGGATGCCTACGTCGACACTCCTTGGCGTGAACAGGCCCAGTGGTGGGGTGACGCTCGCGTGCAAGCATGGAACACCTTCCACCTCAGCGGTGACCACCGACTCTTCAAACGCGGGATTCAGCAAATCGCTGCTCAAGTCACCCCCGATGGCGTCACCTACGGTCATGCCCCAACTATAGCTCACGGATGCATCCTCCCAGACTTTACACTGATCTGGATGCTCACCCTTTGGGACTTCTACTGGCAAACAGGCTCGCTAGAGCCTTTTCAACAACAGCATACGGTCATTCAAAAAGCTCTGGAGTATTTTGAGAGACAAACAAATGCCCAAACAGGATTGCTCAACTACGACCATCGCTTTTGGCTCTTTCTAGACTGGACAGACATTCACAAACACGGCTGCTCCAGCGTCTACAGCCTTTGGTATTTGCATACACTCGATCGACTGAATGAGATGTATTCACTATGCGGCGACACAGTATTCGCCGAAAACTGTCAGAGAAAAGCAATCAACTTACGCAAGAATTTGCATAAGTTGATCAACGCAGAAGGACTCATACAGGACGGCTATACCGAACAAGGGCACGTAGTTACAGAAACCTCAGTGCATGCACAAACCCTCGCATTACTCACTAGGCTCACCCCAGAGAACGAAGACAAGATACTCAACCTACGTATACTCCCCTACATTCGCAGTGAACTAAAAACCGACATCCAACCATCCGCTTACTGGATCACCTACATCTACACTGCACTTTCAGAGCGGGGTTACGGAAATGAAGTGATCGCCGACATTCGCAAGCGCTGGGCTCCCATGGTCACACACGGGACCACCTGGGAAAACTTCGCTCCGAAAATTGCAGACGAAAGCTTTTCACATGCGTGGTCGGCACATCCGCTCTATCACTTAATGCAGATTCTGGGAGGAATTCGTCAAAGCTCACCGGGATGGGAAAACATCAAAATCACCCCCACCTTCACTGGTGACGCAGCAGCAGTCGTCATCCCCAGCCCACTAGGAAACATACACTCTGCTTGGTCCCGTAATGGCGATTATATCAAAGGTAGCATTCAATTACCTGAAGGAATGGAAGCAACGCTGCAACTTCCCTCGCAACAGGCGAGCACCATTCGTGGTGACTTCAGTTACTCACTACATACTTAGGTCATGATTAGAAGAAGAAAAGCTAAACTCAAACGCTCCTTTTAATAGACTCTGCCTCAACTGACTGGGCGCAAGTCCTGATCGACGCTTCACAAAACGCGAGAAGACTGGCAGCGAACTAAAACCTGAGCGCTCTGCGACCTGCGAAAGACTGAGACGTGAATCACGCATTAACAGCATTGCCGTATGTAGTTGGTAATTCGCTCGATACTCACTGGGAGCAACCCCCAGCACCTTCTCAAAACGACTCCTCAGGTAGCGCAGCGATACATTTGCTCGACGCGCCACCTCTTCCAGTGACCAGTCTTCATAGACGGATTTTAATATCAATTCCTCCACTTGCGACACCCACTCATCGACAGGTTCTCCCGAGCTGAGTGAACTCGCCCGCGACACTTGACCGCCGCAGCGAAGGCGCAGTAATAAACGCTCCAAAGTCGGCAATATTTCGGCCCCTCGCACATGCTCCGAACTTTTATTTTGCCAAATATCCACCAATGCGAGCAGTAAATCGCGCGACACCTCATCAAGTCGTAGCAAGCGATCACGAAGGCCAGAGAGAAAGCCACCTCCCTTCAGAACCTCAAAGGTGATGAAGAGCCAACGCAATTGCTCCACATCGGTCTCACGGTAATCATGATACTGATAGGGAGCAACCAACAAAGCATCTCCTTCCTTTAGAGCGATCGCCGTCCCATCCAGCAAAACTCGACCAGCGCCTTCGATAACATAAGTTAGCACATAGCGATGATGCATGCGATTGCCCAATAAGTTCTGACTCAAAGCGCTACGCGTCAACCGCTGAAACATCAATACATTATCTACCAATACACGATCCGAAGCACATAAACCGCTATATAGGTTCTCTGGCTCATTTATTCGGAGCGGTATTTGAGCATGAAAATCCGACAGTTGGCGCATTCCGATAAAGTCAAAAGTAGATCCGTTTTAGGCAAGAATATTCCGCAGCGAAAACCTTATTATAGCGGGATACTTTAAGAGCTTAAGAATCAACTCAACTGACTCAGTTCCCTTCCTATAAACACCTTCTAGAATGATAAAAGTAGGCATCATCGGTTTCGGCTTCATGGGCAATATGCACGCTCAGGCATACCATGCTTTGGCAGACGTCCACATCACGGCGATTGCAGATATCGCCACACAACACGCTCAGGAAAAAGTTGCGCAACTCGGATTTGAGATTCCGGTGTTCACAGACTTGACGACGCTGCTTGCAGAATCCGATGTTGACATCATCGACATCTGTGGCCCCACAGACCAGCACCTCGAACTCGCCACTCAAGCAATCCAAGCCGGCAAACATCTATTTATTGAAAAACCATTGGCACTTACACTCGAAGACTGTCAAGCGATTCAATCAGCAACCGATGCCGCTGGCGTCTTTGCTCAAGTCGGCCACTGCATTCGCTTCTGGCCAGAGTATATGAAACTCAAGCAAATCGTCGATTCAGGCACACACGGTCCGCTTAAGTCTCTATCGTTAACACGACGCTCACCACGCCCTGGCGGAGGTAATCCGCTGCATTGGGTCAATCAAGTCGAACGCTGCGGTGGCGCCGTAGTCGATTTGCATGTCCATGACACCGACTTCATTAATCACCTACTTGGCATGCCACAGTCCGTCTACAGTCGTACAACTGAAGGCAGTTCCGGACCAGACCACATATTCTCCCACTACCACTACGAACACACCACGGTTCAAGCCGAAGGCGGATGGGACTATCCAGGCAATTATGGATTTAGCATGAGCTTTGAAGCCATCTTTGAAGACGCCTGCATTCAGTATAATTCCGCATCCAACACTCCCCTGCTACTCACGACTCGCGGATGTGCACCAGTCGCAATCGAATTAGACGTCACCGACACCCCCACGGAAGCCACTCACAGTGAAGGTAACATCTCTTCATTGGGAGGCTACTTTAACGAAATTAACTATTTTATAAACTGCGTAAAAAACAAGCAAGCTCCGGAAATTGCCACACTAAAGCAAGCCTCTAACAGCATCCGCATTCTACTCGCAGAACTCAAGTCAGCTAAAAACCGTCAAAACGTTTCAATCTAAAAAACAACACAAGTAACAATGAAAGTAGCAATTATTGGTCTCGGTTTCATGGGCGGCATGCACGCTCAAATCTACAAAGCACTCCCCGGAGTTGAACTGGTTGCCGTCGCATCCTTAGACGTCGCAGGCGCTAAAGACAAAGTCGCGAAACTTGGCCTCGATGCCGAAGTTTTTGACGACTTTGATACACTGCTCGCCAACACAGATGTCGACGTAATCGACATCTGTCTACCAACAGACCTACATGCGGAAACGGCCATTAAGGCTGCCAATGCAGGCAAACATCTCTTCATCGAGAAACCGCTGTCCCTCACACTGGAAAATTGTGAAGCTATTCAAGCTGCCATCAGTCAAGGGGGTGTCTTCTCGCAGGTCGGACATTGCATACGTTTCTGGCCAGAATATGTGGCACTCAAGAAATTCATCGATTCCGGGAAAGCAGGTGCTTTAAAAAGTATCTCGCTCCATCGACGGGCAGCCCGTCCGACATACAGTCAATACGATTGGTTAAACGATGAGACTCGAAGTGGCGGTGCCGCAGTTGACCTACACATACATGATGCGGACTTCATCATCCATCTATTCGGTTTACCTAATGCGGTCAAATCTCAAGCGACACGTGGCCGCTCCGGCAACGACCATATTTTCACTCACTATCAGTACGCCGATGTCACTGTACATGGCGAAGGTGGTTGGGACTATCCAGAGCATTACGGCTTCTCCATGGCCTTCGAAGCAATTTTCGAAAACGGCAGCTTGAGCTACGACTCCGCCTCTGGGAAAGCACCCACAGTTGTGCTCAATGATACCCCAGCCATGGAACTCGAAGTCATACAACCAGGCCCGAAGCAATCCACCATCGGTGAAGGCAATCTATCCTCTCTCGGAGGCTACTACAATGAACTAGAATACTTCATAAACTGCCTAACAGAGAACATGGCACCGCAAATCGCCACAGTCGCTCAAGCGACTGAAAGCCTTCGCGTAATACTGGCAGAACTCAAATCCGCAGAAACTGGCAAAGTCGTTCAACTTTAAACACATCCACTGCATCAATTAACATTCAAAATACTATTATGAAAAAATCAATTAGTACATGGTCCTTCTACGGGGACTGGAATCTAGAAGAGAAAATGATCCTCGCGCGTGATGCAGGCTTCATTGGCTTTGAACCTGAATTCAGCGAAGATGGGGATCTAGCCCTCAACGGCGACGACGCTACATGGAAAAAAGTCCGCGCAACAGCCGACAAAGTCGGCATTGAGCTCAGTGGACTGGCTACCGGTCTCTACTGGGGCGCCAATGGTGCCAGTGAAAATGCAGAAACACGCGCCAAAGCAGCCGAGATTCTGGACAAACAAATTCGCTGTGCCGCAGCCATCGGAGTCGATAGTATCCTAGTCGTACCAGCCGCAGTCGGTGTTGATTTCATCCCAGATTGCGAAATAGTCGCTTACGATCAGGCATACGAGCGTGCTCATGCACTGATCTCCAACGCACTGCCACTCGCACGTGAATTAGGAGTTACTATTTGTATCGAAAACGTATGGAACAAGTTCCTGCTCAGCCCACTGGAGATGAAAGCCTTCATCGAGAGCTTCAACGACTCACATGTTGCACTTTACTTTGATGTCGGCAATGCCCTCGCCACCGGCTACCCGGAACAATGGATAAAAATTCTGGGCAAGCACATCAAACGTGTTCACTTCAAAGACTATCGGCGCAATGTCGGTTCTGCAGATGGCTTTGTCGATCTCCTGTCTGGCGACGTTAATTGGCCGCAAGTCAACCATGCGCTCACATCCATTGATTACAATGAATGGGTCGCTGCTGAAATGATTCCACCAGTGCCCTTCTATAAACATGCACCCGAAATACTAATCACTAACACCAGCAACGCCATGGATGCGATTTTCAAACTTTAAGTTGATTTGACTCTCCACAAAATTAACTGAAGTCCAATAAATAGGTCTGGCACACAACAAAGGCTCTATCTGTCTCACTTGACCGGTAGAGCCTTTTGAATGTACCCTCTACTTAAGAAATCCATCCGCCATAACCTGGAAACTTAAATCTATTTTCAGACTATAAACTGACCACAGTTCACTGGCGAAGCACCATACGGAAGCACACTACGAACCTAAATATTCATCGCGTTCTCATCGACAGCGAGCTGATCGAGTTCTTTCTCCACGGCTTGAGGTGAACTGGTGCGGCGGGCGATCAGGTCATAAGCAACGGGTACGATGAAGAGCGTGAACAAGGTCGCGGCCACTACGCCGAAGAGCGTGACGATACCAATGACGGAGCGTGTTTCGGCTCCGGCTCCGCTGCTCAAAACCAGCGGGACCGATCCGGCGATCGTCGTCAATCCGGTCATGGCAATGGGACGGAAGCGTGTTTCACAAGCCTCGATCAACGCCTCGCGGAAGGAGCGGCCTTCGTCGCGTAACTGATTAGCAAATTCGACAATTAGGATACCGTTCTTCGCGGCCAGACCGATCAACATAATGAGCCCGATCTGCGAATAGATATTTAAAGTGCCCCCGGTCAGGAACAAGCCCAGCAGTCCACCCCCGATCGCAAGTGGCACAGTTAGCATAATGACCAAGGGGTGAATGTAGCTCTCGAATTGCGCAGCCATAACGAGGAAGACCACGATGATCCCGAGGACGAAGATAAACAGAATCGAGCTACCGGATTTTACGAATTCGCGGCTCTGCCCCTTGTAGTCCACAATCGCCTCTTCAGGTAGGTGCTCGCGAACAAGGCCTTCCAGGTAGCCCAGCGCTTCGCCGAGGGTATAGCCGTCTTCAAGATTCGCCTCCAGTGTGATGGAGCGCACGCGATTGTAGCGTGAGAGTGTCTCCGCGGCTCCGTATTCATTAATGGATACGAGATTGGACAAAGGAATCAATTCGCCGGTGCGTTCACTGCGCACGTAGATGTTTTCAATATCGGCGAAAGAACGCTGACTCTCCCGCTCTCCTTCGACGATCACATCGTATTCCTCGCCGCGCTGCAGGAAGGTCGTCACATTGCGCCCGCCCATCATGGTTTCGAGGGTGCGGCCGATTTGCTCGATAGTCACGCCGAGTGTTGCGGCTCGGTCGTAGTTGACCGATAGGTCGATCTGCGGACGGGTCTCCTTATAGTCACTGTCCAGCCCCACCAGACCGGGGTTGTTGGCCTCGGCTTGCTCCATGATAATATCGCGCCAGGCTGCGAGTTCTTCATAGGTGGAACCACCAATGACAAATTGCACCGGCTTGGAAGTGCCGCCGCCGAGTCCTTGACGAATCACAGGGAAGGCACGCACACCCGGCAGATCGGCGAGCTTGGCACGGATGTCATTAATCATAACGAAAGCACTGCGTCGCCGCGACCAGTCATCCAGCAAGAAGAGCAAGATGCCGGAATTGAAGTTTTCCAGATTACCGAAGGAGCGTGGCGAACGCACCAGCATGCGCCGGATCTCGCCGCTTTCAACCATGGGCAACATACGCTGCTCAATCTCGGTCATATACTCTTCCATGTAATCGAAGGTCGCGCCCTCCGGGCCATTGACCAAAAGAAAGATCACCCCGCGGTCTTCTGTCGGCGCAAATTCCTGTGGCACCTTGCTATAGATCAACGCGATCAAGGCCAGCAGTCCAAAGAAGACCAGCACCACTAGCACAGGCACACGTAGGCAAAACCGCAGCGCGACCAAATAACCGCTGCGAAAAAAGCGGATCGTCGCATCAATGCCGCGAACGAGGAAATTCGGCTCCGTCTGACGGCTCAACACCTTGGAAGCCAGCATGGGCGAAAGCGTTAGCGCCACCAGAGAGGAAAAACACACCGCGGCAGCAATCGTCAGTGCGAACTCGGTAAACAAACGTCCGATGTCGCCCTCCAGAAAGGTAATCGGCACAAAGACCGCCACCAAGACCAAGGTGGTCGCAATCACCGCGAAGCCGACCTGACGGGCCCCGCGATAAGCCGCCAGTAAGGGCGGCTCGCCAAGCTCTTGGATGCGACGCACAATGTTTTCCAGCATCACAATCGCATCGTCCACCACCAGTCCGATAGCCAGAACCAGCGCCAACAATGTCAGCAGGTTAATGGAAAACCCGAGACTATAGACCACGATAAAGGTCGCAATGACCGAGACCGGCACCGTCACCGCGGGCACCAGTGTGGCCCGCACACTGCCGAGGAAGAGGTAGATCACCACAATCACACAAGCGATCGCAATGAAGAGCGTGGTGTACACTTCATGGATCGCTTCTTCGATAAAGACCGAGGCATCGTAACTTTCTTCGATGCTCATGCCCTCGGGCAGACTCTTGTTGATTTCCGCCGTGAGCGCCTTCACCTGACGGGCCACATCGATGGTATTGGCAGTGGACTGCTTAATCGTGCCGATACCGACCATCGGCACTTCATTACCGCGAAACATGATACGGTTTTCCTCCACGCCAAGTTCCACACGGGCGACATCCGCGAGGCGAATCAGATAGCCGTCATCGCCTTCTGCCAGCACCAGTTTGCCAAAATCTTCGGGCTGCTTGAACTTACGATCCACCCGCGCTTTGAACAAGCGCACATCGGACTCGAGCGAGCCTGCGGGCAGCTCCACATTTTCAGCGCGCAGCGCATCTTCGACATCCGACACACTGAGCCCACGCGCGGCCAATTCCTGCCGGTCGAGCCACACCCGCATGGCGTAGCGCAGACCTCCGCCGATACGGATGCGGGCCACGCCATCGAGCGTCGAATAACGGTCGACCAGATAGCGCTCAGCGTAGTCGGTCAACTCCTCGATGCTGTGGCGGTCGCTGGCGAGATTGCGCCAGATGATCACGTCGTCGTTACTATCCACCTTTTGCACTTCTGGCGGCTCGGCCTCTTCCGGCAAATTATCCTGAATGCCCGAGATGCGGTCGCGCACATCGTTGGCCGCGCCGTCGATGTCGCGGTCGATGGCAAATTCAATCGTCACGCTGGCTTCACCGTCCTGCGAGCTCGACTCGACATACTCGATGCCCTCGATACCGGCGATGCGCTCCTCCAGCAGCTTGGTGATCCGTGTCTCCACAATATTGGCCGGCGCGCCCGGATACGAAACCTCGACCGTGACCACCGGCGGATCGATGTCGGGATACTCACGCAAGGAAAGCCGCTGAAAAGAGACCAGCCCAAAGGCGATCAGAATCAACGAAATGACCGACGCAAAGACCGGACGTTTAACAGAAATATCGGAAATTAACATAATCGTTTAGAGCTTCGATTTGGCTTGCCCAAGCTTCTCGCTCAGGGTTTCACTCCCGCCATCTTCGGCGATGACTTCGACCTGTGCGCCGGGGCGTAATTTCATGGTGCCATCGGTCACAATCCAGTCGCCCACCTCGATGCCTCCCAGCACCTCGGCCTCACCTTTGCGGCGCACTCCGAGCTCAACCGCACGACGCTCCACCTGCTGCGCGCCCTCCGATTCCAGGACCCGATACACATAAACCTTCTCCGCCTGCGAAACCAAGGCGCCTTCCGGCAAGACAATGGACTCACGTGGATTCTTACGTAAGGACACTCGCATCAACATACCGGGCTTGAGCGTCTGGTTGCTGTTTTCGATCAAAGCACGTGCCAACACAGCCCGCGTCACTGGATCGATCCGGCTGTCCACGCTAGCAACCGTTCCTTCAAACAGTCGCTCCGGATAAGCGCGCGCCCGAGCCTGAATTTGTAGCCCCGGTTGCAAAGTCGACATGAAGACCGAGGGCACGGAGAAATCGAGCTTCATCACGGAGTCGTCATCCAGCGTCGTGATCAGGGTGCCGGGTTGCATCAGGGCACCGACCGAGAGATTGCGCAGGCCCACCACGCCATCGAAGGGCGCAACAATCCGGCGCTGGTTGATGCGCGACTGGATGGCCTGTGCGCGGGCCCTGGCCGCTTCGACTTCACGACGCTTTTCATCGATCGCGGATTCGCTGGCAGCCCCACGGTCGACCAGTGGCTTTAAACGCTCTACCTGACGCTGCGACTCTTCCAACAAGGACATGACTTCCGCCAGTTCAGCCTCTTCTTCCGCGGCATCCATTTCCAGCAGCACGCGCCCCTTCTTCACGCGCTGGTTGTCGTCGAAGTTGATCGCGGTGACATACTCCGTGACGGTGGAAGTGAGATCGATGCTTTCGTTCGCGCGCAGCGTGCCGAGCGCCTCGACTTCATCGAAGATCGCTTTCTCCGCCGCTCGGGTGGCAAAGACTTTGACCGCGGTCTGCGCAGTCGAAAATTGGGCCGTCGTCAGCAGCGCAGTGGCCAGCAGGTAAAACTTGGGTCGTGTTAATTTGAAAAGGTTCATCGTGTATCGTCGGTTAAAGTGTTGGCATGCGTCCACCCGTGACCAGGTGCAGTCGGATGCGTAGCTGTAAGAGTTCAAATTGCTCGTCGATCAAGTCGCGCTCGATCTCCCGCAGGCTTTGCAGGGCAGTTAAAACTGGCAGGTAATCGTCGATGCCCTGTTTAAAGCGGGCCTCCGTCTCTTCCAGTGCCCGCTGCAAAATATCGCGGCGGTGACACAGGCGTTTGAGGAATTCGCGCTGTTTCTGCTCTTGATAGAGCGTGGTCTCGACCTCCTCGACCGCGCGCAGATAGATCTCGGTAAAGCTGAGCAACTGCTCCTGATAAATGGATTTCCGGCGCTCGACCTCCGCCTTGCGTCGTCCCCAGTCCAGCAACGGTCCCGTAAAATTGGCGGCCAGCGAGCTGAGCGCGCCCTCGTAGCTACTGGTGGCTCCCACCGCGGCCGAGCCACTCAAGGTCAGTTGCGGCAAACGCTCCGCCACCGCCACCGCGATCGAGGCATCTGCCGCAACCAAGTCGGCCAGCGCGGCCCGCAAATCGGGACGTTGCACCAGCAGATCCGCCGGCACACCCAGCGGCGGCATGGCCGCATCAAAGCTCAGGTGATCTGCCGCGGGGATACGGTTGATTCCGTCCGGCAGCTCACCGACCAGAATATCCAGCAGGTTTTCATAGCTGCGCAGCTCCGACTCTGCCAGGGGAATCAAGGTCTGGCTATCGGCCAATTGACTTTCCTGCTGCAGCACATCGACCACCGTGCCCACTCCCTGATCACGCCGTAATTGAATCAATTCCAGCAGATCCTGATCCAGCTCCACCTGCTGCTGAAGCAGCTGTAATTTATTCGCCGCCGCTACCGAACCAAAATAAGCATTCGCTACCTCAATCGAGAGCGAGAGCGCGACCAGTTCCGCATCCGCCTGACGCGCTTGCGCACTGTAGCTGTCACTCAAACGCTGGCTTTCAATACGCCGGAACAGATCCAGCTCCCATGCCGCGCCGAGGCCCGCGCTCCAAGTCCAATCATCCGGCTGACGCCCCTCCCAGTCGCGACCCGCGGCGCCGTCAAGTGAGAGCTCCGGCTTGCCACCGGCAGCCGATTGAGCCGCCAGGAAACGCGCTTGGCGCACCCGCTCCATCGCCTGCCCCAGCCCCGGATTCGCGGCTAGCGCTTGCTGGATCAAAGCGTCCAGCTCCGGGCGCTCAAAGGCCTGCCACCAAACACTAGCCGAGGCCTTGTCTCCAGTGTGCACAACCGTTTGGTAGTGAGACGCCTGCACAGGCGCCTCTGGCGATTCGTTCACCCGATGCACAGCACAGCCGGCACAGGAGAATAAAGATAATATGGTAAGTAGGGACTGGCATTTTTTCCCGAAAGTCATGCGGTTTATTAAATTGTTAGCAGTAGTTGCGTTAGAGCTGCGAGGAAATAAATAAAGGTTTATTCCCAAAAAAATAAAGAAGTCAGTCTGGGATATCAAAATCTTAGAGAATCTGCCGCCTAGAGCACCGGCGATAACCCTAGTTCAGGCTTTAGCTTGAGTCTCTAATAATCAATTCAGGTTCATAGCTCAAATACTTCTCTGAAGTCGTGCCCCCTTCTGAATGCGTGAAATCATCAGATCAACCACATCACTCGCAATCTGCTCCTGAGGTTGATGGAGCGTAGTCAAAGACGGCGTAATCAACTCCGCCATATCAATCCCATCATAGCTCACAATCGCAACATCGTCAGCTACGTTTAGAGACAGCCGATAGAGTGCTTTCAATGTGGCAATCGCGATCATATCATTCCCACAGAGAAGAGCCGCAGGACGCGTGCTAGCCGTAAAAGCTCCCATATAATTAAAGACCAGCTCGACAAGCTGCGAAGCATTCAAAATCACCCATTCACCCGGTAGGTCTGCAATGTGCGTAAGGCACGGGCTTCCTCTGCGGGATCGTCGGAACTGGATGCCAGCAGGATGGTAAAGCCACACTCCAGGCAAGCGTCGTGCATCGATTACACGACCTTGCCATAAAACGGAGTGTTGATGTTCGACACGATAATACCGATGACAGAGGAGGAACCACTGCGCAGATTGGCCGCCAATTGATTCCGCACATAGCCCAACTGCTTAGCCGCGCCGAAGACCTTGTCCCAACTTTTAGATCGGGGCGATTCTCCTGCGAGAATGTGGGCGGCCCGTCTTAAGAGAGACTCCGGCCAACTCGTCGACTTTATAATATGCTTTCGCATAAGTACACAAACGGTCCAACTCTCGAACACCTGATCGATACTGCGGCAGCATGGGTGCAGTATGCAAAAGACAAAAATTACAATGTCGCCTACTGGCAAATCGGGAACGAGATCGACCACCACCCTACTTTGATGACTCAGGCAGAATATGTATCGGCCTACCATCAAATGGTCGATGCGATGAAGTTAGTTGATCCTGACATACAAACCGGACCACGCCTGCTCTCGAACATTAACTATATGCGGGCAGTCGTCAATGCCGGCTCGGATAATGTAGATTTTTTTAGTGCACACCAATACATCTGGCCCCTCGAACTGGACAACTATGAATCATGGCGCGACTTTACAGGAAATATGATTCCAGCCATTGATAATGCAGTCACAGTCAGCCGTGAAAATGACGATCTCCCGATCCTAATCACAGAAACTAACGCACACGGCTACGATGTTAACTCAAGATACCATTCAACAAAGACCATAAGGCAAGAACTTACCACCAGAACTCATTCAACATCAGAGACCAGTAACAATTCATCGGATAAGCTGAGCTTAACAACCGTCGCATAAGGATGGACCGATTCACACGGCAAGCTAATGATTGTCCTTGAGTTATCTGTTGAAATCGTAACAGTCTCAACACTACCTAAAATCGTTGCCTTAGACACATAGGTTATTCCTTCCGGTAAAGTGATCTTTGAGTCCTCTGGCCATTGGAGAATATGGACATAGAGTGACTGAAGATCTTTACTCACGGTATAATTTCCCCACGCTGGTCTATTTGGAAACGGATTGCGTCGCGTATGAAAAATCGACTCTCCATTTACTTTCAACCAATCACCAATCACTTGATAAAGGCGCAAAGCTTCCGGGTCCAGCTGCCCGTTTCCCATTGGACCATTATTCAAGAGTAAATTGCCTCCCGAGCAGACGGTATTGATTAGACGATGTAGAATCTCTTCTTCGGAATGGTAATGAAAGTCGCCGTGCGCTTTATACCCAAAGGAAGAACTCACACTGTCTGGAGTTTCCACATATAAGGGTAGTTTTTGAGTCGGGATCTCTTTATCCCGGATAGACACATAATCGAAGAGTTCGAGATTATCCTGTAAGATTTGATCACCTCCATTATGAATAATCCGAGAGTTGATCAGGCAATTCGGCTGATAACGGCGGACCAAATCACTGAACTGCTTGGCCCATTCAAAAGTGATATCCACTGGAGTATCGAACCAAATAAGATCCAAATCGTAACGTTTCAACAACTCCTCTACCTGCGGTAGACTCTTAGTTCGCAGATAGCGCTCAAAATCAGGCTTATAATCTTCATCGAGTTCAGGAAAAAGAACGGATCTCTGAGTCATTCGAGTGAGATAAGGAGCATCCGGATCATTCCAATCCTGAGCATGGGAATAATAAACTCCAAAGCGCATACCATAGCGCTGGCAGGCCTCACTCAGCTCTAGAATAATATCACGTTTGAAAGGGGTATAGTCGACAATGTTGTAATCGCTTACAGTCGAGTCAAACAATGCGAATCCATCATGATGCTTCGCCGTGACCACCAAATACTGGAGCCCTAGTTCATGAAACGTGCGTACCCATTGCTCCGCATCAAACGAAGCAGGGTTAAAGGCACTCGCTATCGTTCGATACTCCTTCGCGGACATCTTGGCGGAGGTCAGAATCCACTCAGAATAATTAAAGTCCTGCCCTCTCCCATCATAAGCGCCTGCTAATTTAGAATAGACACCAAAATGGATAAATACTCCGTACTTAGCATCTATAAACCATTGCTTATTCCTCAGCTGCGAATCGACCGTCTGCTGCAAATTAGATGGAAAACGATAGTCAAAACTGAGTGGATCTACTGTAGCAATAGTTGAGTCCTGCCCCCGGGCTAACTCTGGAAGCATGCAAATGACGTAAATTGAAAGCAGATACGCAATTCGAGAAAACGACATAATTCTAAGAATAAAGTTCCTAGGCAGCCTGCTAGGCACAGAGCTAAGATGTATTGGCTCGGTATTACTTGATCGAGAAATTATCAAGATAATAGACTGGATTCGTGTTTTCTGTATTCACACGGTTTCGAAAATAATCGATTTCGGTCACTTTGTTTTTAAATGACAGCTCAGACAGAGTCACAACGGGAGCGTCACGCCCCCACTCATAGACTCGAAAGCCGTAGGTCTGACGCGTGAGGTTGATATCAACGATTTCAAAGCGATACCAGGTCGCCTCCTTGAATTTATGATCCACCAACTTGGCTTCAGCACTATCGTAATAACGGAGCTGATGAGATTGGTAACGAATATCCAAAGTAATCGCTTCAATATCCCCTTCCTTCGAATACAGTCCGAAATAGGGCTGCGTGTTTAAACTGTCCGCAATCGCGTAAAAATCCCAAGAAACTTGATAGCCACTGCCGGTTAAGCTCTTCCCCAGAGATCCGGTGACCTCGACCTTATTAGGATTATAATTGGTCAGACCAGTTCGATTGGTAAAGTAATTATAAAGTGAAGGCGCTGAAGATGAATCACTATCGCCCACCAAAACAGCCGATTGTCGGCCACCTTGATCCCATGGAGAATTCATTTTGTTTGAAACAGTGACTCGCTGCTTCGTCGCAAAGTGATTGCCATACCAGCCATACGCATTTCCCTGGCGACCTTTGCCTGTACTTTCATTGAGATTCCCGGTTAAAGGCGCGATCTCAGACCCGGCAACGAGTTCTTCAAAATTATAAGAAAAAGGCTGAGCTTGAGCCGACAGGCTGAAACAAAGGCCCGTACAAATACATGCTCCATTACGAACGAGAGCGATGAGTGAATGAGATTTCATATCCTAATATTTCGTTTTTTTAATAGTAATTACTGATTCGATTTAATCAGAGAGTACCGATGCGGCACCGGTTGATTCGCAGCATAAAGTTCCACATAAACCTGATCCATCTGCTTCAATAGAGCTCCTGTCTGAGCATTTAACTGAAGGTATTCAGAATACTGTGATTCAACATATCCGTACCAAGATTGACCTTTGATAGTCTCAAGCTTGGCATCGAGGAAAGCGACAATTGCAGTTTCATCGTCTTGATCCACGTCGGAAAACGCCAAGCCACTACTGAAATAAACATAGGCTCGGTTTCGTAGCTTGGCTTCCAGTTGATGGCGTGCGTCATTTAACTTCAGAACATTCAATGCTTGTTCGTATTGGGGAGTGGTCGTAACCGTGGCTAAATTAATTCCTTCACTGAGCTCCTGCGAACTCCAGACTCCGACCTCTCGACCATCAATCAACAGGCGATACGATCCTCTCTCTAAATTCATCACCTGAAAATGTTGTTGGTTCATCGTTTCCTCAAAAGGGACCAACTCAAGACCTTTCGAAATGGATTCTGTTTGAGGAAAGGGTAGTGACTTCTCCAATACAGAAAATTGAAGTTCACCTGAATCAAAAAGCATCTCAAAGATCTCAGCATTCACCGACACCGGGACGGTTTCTCTCTCAGCATCAATGACAATTTGAGACACATATTTAGGAACCTCCTGAGCTTTGAGGAACTGATACCCCATAATAAAATGCCCAGGATCCGGATCCGGGTGAATACGGTCTTTGCCAATGATACTCGCGCTTGGGTCCTTCGATTGAAGTTCAGCAGTGATGATATTCATCGCATCATAGAAATCGACATAACCGACTTCATTTGCTCGCGCATAGTCTTTAATAAAATCCGAAAATCTCCCCAGACCGTCATTCACACCATAACGATTTTCCCTATCCGTTTCGACTGTTTGATCATAAATGGATGGAGTGATTAAAATCACTTCGCTCCCCGCTCCCTGCAACTCCTCAATCACGCGCTGCATATCACGCGTGTAACGGGCATACTCACTGGCTTGTTCTCGCAGCGTCGCTTCGTCAGTTTTCTCAGTAGAATAGAGTGGTCGCCCCACGTCATTCATCCCCAACATAACCGTGGAAATGGTCGGGTTGAGAGAACCAATCTCTGCATCAAAGCGGCGCAATACGTTTCGAGCTTGATCGCCGGCAATGCCTCGATTCCAAATTCGAAATTCCCGCTCAGGGAACCGAGTCAGATAATAAAGATATACATATGTATGATAATAGCCTGCATGTGTGATACTATCACCGACAAAGCAGACACGGTCACCATCTTGAAACTGCGGAATAGCTGCGGTGTCAGCCATAGTCGAAGCGCAGATCGCGAATAAACTGACAATACTGCCAGCTGCTTTGATTCGATTCATTAGTTGTCTCATAATTAAGTTGAAACCTTTTTGCTCCTCATGACTGCACTTCCTCATCTCGAACCGTCCCATCGTCTGATTCATCGGCTTTGACAGTCTTCAGCTTACGGAACAAACGAATCGTATCTCGCAAACCACCACAGATGAACCAAATGCCAGCACTAAACGCTACGGTAAATTTGAGTCCAAGCAACCAACTCCAAATCGAAGTCCACGAAGTCGAAGCCAATGGATTAACCAAATTGTAGAGCGTTATACAAATAAAAATCCCGCTGTAAAGTAGCGTCCAGGCTATCAAAGTCAGATAAATCACCTTATCGAAGGTGGTGAACTCTCGGGTAATCCCAATCCTCTGCAGCCAGCCCTTCTTCTGCTCACTCGTATTTGCCTCTAGATGATCTGTCTGAACTGCGTATTCTCCGCGATGCAGCAACTTATCCAAATTGTAATCCTGCTTCCACGACAACAAAGAAACCAGGATAAAGACCGCATAGGACACAACAATGGCAAATACAGACAAATGAAGTCCATTAATCACCTGCTCGCTCCCGGGGAAAGTCACTTCGGGGTAGAATTGTCGGAACGCAATCCCCCCGACAGATAAGAGGCTCCCGGTAATCAAACCAGCCCAAGCGCCTTGAGTCGTAGCCTTCTTCCAGTAGAGGCCTCCAATGATGGCACAAGAAGCGCCTCCGATGTAAATGGATGCCGTAATCTGAAACCACATAAGTATGAAGTCTTTCATCGTCCAAACAGAACTAAAGACCACAGCAATGACACCGATCATTACAATCGACCAGCGCAAGTATTTCAAATGTTCCTTTTGCGTAAATGGACGCTTTCGAAAGGGCATCACTACATCCTGCAGAAAAATCGATCCCCAGGAATGGTAGGCGGAATTATCCGTCGATATCGATGCCCCCACCATCAAAACGAGAAACAATCCCAGCAACCCGGATGGGAACAACTCATACAAAGCCAATGGAACCAATGCCTGTGATTGTAGATACGGATCGTGAATGCCATTGACCGCCGCTTCCACATGCATTCTCGCTTCAATAAATTCAGGATGCCATAGGAGCACATAAGCACCGATCGCACAGGCCATCGTCCCGAGGCCCACCAACAGCCATCTCCATCCACCGAGTATTTGCCCCATTTTCGCCTCGTGCGGCGTACTGGCAGCGGCCATGTAACCAGCTCCCCCTTGCCACACTCCGGTTCGCAAGATCAACAAGAAGGCGGTCATTAAGAAAAAAGGAATTCCGAAATCACGCAAGCCATCCATCTTGAAAGGATTGACCATGGAAACGCCCTCTTCTCTGACAAGATTGGAGAGTACTTCCAGCTCAGTCGGATTTTTTAGAGACTCTGCCCGTAGTAAGGTCTCAATAATACCACTCCAGCCAAATAAATGGAGGACATAGAACGCACCACCCATAAAAGCGATAGTCACGATCACCCCTTGAAAGAAATCCGTCACCATAATGGTCACCTGCCCACCGGATACAGCCATCAAAACCGCAAAACTCACCATAAAAATCATCAATGAATGATAGGTCGGTAAGGCCAAACCAAGGACGCTGTAGCTCTCCGGCAATTGCAGGAAATAAACAAGGAAATTAGCTGTCACCATGGGGAAGACCGCACAATTTAGCACACCTGACACAAAGCCTAGAAAGCCTGAAAAAACACGAAGTCGACGAGAGTAGCGAAGCTGTAAAAACTGCGCCATGGTCAGCACACGAGTTTCGCGGTAGCGATAGACCACAAAGCCGCTGAGAGCGATAATAGAATTGACCGGCACGAAAATCATGCCCCACCAAATACCACCGAAGCCATTGCGGTAGATGGCTTCGAAATTACCAATAATACCAATCGCAGCAATGAACGCCATACTCTGAGCAATAGTCAGCAAGTAACGTCCGGCTAAACGCTCAGAGGACAAAAATCCGGCCACCGAACGCGTCATTCGGTTGGTAATGAACGCGATAAAGATGAGGCAGGCAAAAAAGCCTACCAAAATCAAATAATCCAGTGAAGTCATGAGTCGTTAGTGTCTCCTTGTTTCATGTTCACCGGATTCGAAGTATAGACATACTTAGGTGAACCATAATAATTTTCGTATCGGGCATCCGCTTGCACCCCCCGAAATGCCCATGGACCAGAGTCGTCCCGTTCATGCATCCAAAACTCTTTACCGGCACTCACTGGAAACTCATATTGCCCGCAGCGGTTACGAAGGCACTTCTGGAAGTTACCGGATTGATCCTTGAGTAGCGGGTCGACGAAATCGCAACGCAGACGACACAAACCATCTACAAGGCATTTGATGTAGACCAAACGGGTCTTCTTTTGTTCGCGGATCGCACTGATTCGATAGCCCCCTTCTGCGGCGAGCCCCACAAATGTAGCGTTCTCCCAATCAGAAGGAATCGCAGGAAACACCGAGATTTCTCCTCGTGAACTCTGGAGTAACATTTCATGGAGGGCATCTGCACCATGTAAGGGAGTCTCGATCACCGGCCCTTTTTCTGTGTACATGGTGTTCGGCTTTAGAAAGCGATCCAATAGTATATTCAGACAAGCAAGAGCGGATCCCCCTTCTTTCAAATGCGCATATGCTGCCGCCGCATAGGTGAACGAGAACCCTGTCAGAGCACCTCCTAGTCCCAACCAATGCTCCAGTGACTGTTTCCAAAGCTTACTTTCTTTAGCTGAAGCAGGATCGATGACAAATAAAGGATAGCCTGCCATCAGATGAGAAAAATGGCGGTGTCCATGATTCAGCGAAAGGTCCGCACCAATCCGATAACCAGTCGAATCGACAGGAAAATCAACCAAGCGCTCCAAAACATTCTGCCACTGCTGAACCTTCTCCGCGTCGATAGCCAAAGTTTCGGCAGATTCAATCAAAACGCGACACCCCCAACGCAACAAAGCCAAATCGTAGTGACAATCTCTGGTCCCACAATTTTGATGACCAGAGAACTCAGGCGAGATCGTCGCGGGCAGATGCAAACGTCCATCGTCCCCCGCTTCCAAAACATGTAGATACAGCTGAATGGCTCTAAAGAGCGCCGGATACAGTACACGTTTTAAGAAAGCCGTATCCATATCCATACGGTAATGACGCCAGAGACAGAGGCAAAGCCAAGCTAAGTTGCCCAATTCGTCTCCCGGCCCTGTCGAAGCCAGCATATCCACACTCCCCGCACGACCGAGTGCGGCTGAGTCATGGCGCCACTGCTCAGGTGCGTTGGCGATCAAATTGTCAAAATGAGATTCAACCGCACGTGACAACGATTCAGCCAATACATGGCGATTCGAAGCATAATATGGAGCATAACTAAACTGCGCATTGAGGTTCCACCAGTTACCCGGCCAGGGAGTTCGAGTCATCCAAGGTCCTAAAATATCGAGCAATGGTGCATCGGCTCGAGTCGCAGACCCCATTTTATAGATTTGTATCCAATAGAACCCTTCAAGCCGTGTATCCGGAATGGATAAGAAACTTGCCGGGTAATAATCAGACCACCAATTCCGGTGTTTGGAAAGTAATTCCTGCCAAGCCGTCTTCACCGCGGAATCGATACGCTGGTAAGCGATTTCACGGGCTTCTTGTGAACCATGGTCAACTTCAACAACAATCCAAAAACGTCTATGATCTTTTGAGATCACTGCCTCATACCATGCAGTCACGCATTCACCACCGGTCAATAGCGGTTGAACATGCATGTGGACTCCATTCTTTACCAATTTGATTGGCTCAGGAGGATGTGGTATTTTTGATCGAGACGCTTCATCACGAAACTCATCAAAAGCACTCACACCTGACTTCGGATGAAAATCAAAGCTCGGCAGCTCAGTACATTCCGAATAATCTAAGTCGACAACAAGTATCCGCTGAGTGGCATGTACAAAGGAATTAATACGGATGCTGCCATTAGAGGAGACGATCTCGCCAGTCAGCTCTGCCTGCCATAGGTCCAAACGCATCCGGCTCGCTTCCCAGCCAATCACTCCCTTTGGATCCAGCAGAAAATCACCAATAAGAAGACGTGGCTCTAAATATTGAGACCGATCCCCCTGCGCGGTGGCCCCAGCCAAACCAAGTTCCCATCGAACTTGGTTTGATTTTAAACGGTGTATGTCATCACCACCGCTGTATATCATAGCACCGAGATGCCCATCCCCCAAAAACGCGCCCTCCCCCCAGGATTGAGGCAGATACTCCCATACTGGATCATGTTGACGGAGAAAATCAGGCCATTCTATCAGATCCTGAACTTCGACAATCTCTGCCTGTGGAGCATGCATATTCAGTGTAGTACCCGTGAACTAGTATCGTCCAATGTATAGAAAAGGAACTTGTTGGAGCTCAGGGATGGCCTCAAATAAGCCGCATGCCGGATTGACAATAAAGCGGCCGCTATCGGGATCATAGTGCCCCGGACGTTGCGAGAGCTCCAAATTGTTCTCCACCCAGCCAACTGCACGCATCGAATCGTGAATTCCAGTCGCTCCCATGATAATTGGCGACTGATAACGTGCGTTGTCTTTGATCACAGAATACTTCGGCTTATTGGGCTCATCTTGTAAAATTGAAGGTAATCGAGGATATGCCTTTTTCCACACTTCAGTCATATAGGGACTCGATTTAAGGTCCTGATTCAAGGTGCCCCAGCTCACTTTACCCCAAGTCTGAAATGCTGAAGTCATATCGGTCGCACGCATCGTGTTTTCTACATCGATAAAAATATTGTGCTGAGCCCGATTTTCACGACCACCATTGAACATCAGTCCCTGCGCCACATTAATGAATACATTTCCAGTCACAGTCGTTCCACTGAAACCGTCATCCAAATAAATTCCGGATACGCGGTGGGTTCCATTACGGTAGCCTGTAATGTCCCGGAAGAGATTATGACGAATGACGGTGCCGCGCGAGGTCCAGGAGCGACCACCATAAATTGCAGCCATATCATCTGTTTCGCGGCTGACGTCGTAGATGTGGTTGAGCTCAATCAGGTGATTATTACCGCTAATCGCGAGCCCCAGATGCGCACCATAATTCACTTCACAATGAGCCACATATTGCCCCACACCATTGATACTGATCGCAGCCTGGTAAGTTTTCTCGATGCGCGCGTAATGGTGTATGTGTGAATTGATAACGACGTTTTCACCATCAATCAACAAGGCTCTGTTACCTCCATCCAGACGAATTCCCATTCGTCCAGTTTGAAAAACTTCGCCATTCTGAAAGCGATTTCGTAGTCCGTCCAAACGAATACCGGTACCACCGACATTCCCAATTCGGCAATGATCAAAGACGACCTCAGTCCCCTGTTTTACCTGAATGCCATCGGCGCGCGTGCCAACGAATTCGATACCTTCGAATCGGACATATGACACTTGATCCATCTTCAATAATGGCTGATCCATCAAGGAAAGATCAATGGTCGCAGTGGATGACTCATTCAGTGGATACAAATAAAGCACTCCGCTATGACGATCCAAATACCATTCTCCCGGGACATCCAATTCGGATAAGGCATTGTAAGCAAAGTAGCGTTGACCAGTCTTCACGGCATACGCGGATGGCTGCAAACTTTGAACAGTGCTTTGATCAACATCCACTTCGGCCACGCTCAAGGCTTGGTCAGACCAATTAAAGAACCAGTAACCGTAGAGCCTCAGGTCGCTCTCCTCTTTCCACTGAGGCAAACGCTCAGGGGCATCCACCTCAAAAATAAATCCTTTGGGCGGATTATTGCGCTCTGCAGGTGGCACATATTTTTCAGTATTCTTCGAATCATCCATCCAATCCCGAATCCGATCACCGCGCTCGATGATCTTACCGGTCAGGGCAAATCCTTCATTCGGCCAGCGTGCCAAGGTCATGGGAACTTCATCAAAAAACAATTCGGGAGCCTGAGTCCCACTACGCCATTGGGTTTGCTCCTGCAGCGCGCTCATACTGTGTCCATACAGAGGCAATTCTCCATACTCAGTAATTCCCTTGGATTTCAAATCCAACTGTAGCACCGATCCACGGGACACATTCGGTAAACGTCGCAAGATCGCTGAATCCTGAACCGGACGAAAATCTGATAGTTGGAAACTTCGACCACCAATCA
This sequence comes from Thalassobacterium sedimentorum, assembly GCF_031127905.1. Lineage (GTDB taxonomy): Bacteria > Verrucomicrobiota > Verrucomicrobiia > Opitutales > Coraliomargaritaceae > Thalassobacterium > Thalassobacterium sedimentorum. The sequence goes on from NZ_JARXIC010000001.1 coordinate 253,307, forward strand.
GGCGAACTGTACTGCCCGGAGCAGCCCGATAAACTACTGGACGATTCCACTCACCGGAATCATCCGATGTCAGTTTAAATGTGCTTTCCCGATTGTAGATGCCTCCGGCCAACTCAACTACGACACCCTCTTCTGGATATCGGCCGCTGCGATTCCACTCTCGAATACGGTCACGAGCGGCCTCCAAGCTCGAATAAGGTCGCAACTGACTACCATCTCCACTGCCTTCAGCGGCTGCATCGACCCAAATTGTTTGCTGCACCGGAGTCTCCTCGGTCGAAGCGATTTTGCGCAATTCACCAGCCAGGCTAAGGTCAATGCCTGTTTCCACAAGAACTTTGCCAATTAGAATTGTGCCCTCACCAGACTGAGTATTCGGAATAAACCGAATCGAACTAAAATCTTTTAGTTTATGACGAAGCGGCAAGCTCTCCACTCGCACAGGCTCCCCACCATACTCGGATAAAGTCACGGTATAATAGCCCACATCAGCCGGCCAAATCAACAACTCCGCCTGATACCATTTACCCGTTTGAACTGGAGCCACAAGCTGTCCGTCCGCGGATCCAGTGCGATTGATCGCATTGCGGCCTGGAATCGTCGTCGGATAATTATTGTTGTTCAAAGTGAAGAAAAGCCCCCGAGTCCCTTCAGAATCCTCAAGCACAAAGGTTGGCTGATTGGTGGAGTGCCCTTCCAAACGAAAATCAAAAGTCACACGCAAGGCATCCTGTACCGTCGATGCAAAACGGCCACGCAAACTCGCTCCACTCGCTTGAGCATTGTTATCTTCAAGGCGAAGCACTGCAAAATCGGGACTGAATGGTGAAGCTTGATTAGAATCGATTTGTAGCGACTGACTTTTGGACTCAGGAAGAACTTCCCAAGATGGCGACAGACCACCCTCTGTGGAGTCATTGGCCCACGAGCTTTGTAAAAGTATGTTGGTCGAAATCTTTCCGACGACTGCTTGAGTAACTTTAGTGCTTTCAACTAATTCAACAATCGTCGGTGAGTCGACGACCGGGATCTCCTCAACAGGCTCGGTCGTCGAAGAATCGGAACATCCCGAGAAAAGCCCGACAGCCGAAATCAATAGTGGCAGAGTGTATATGGTTTTTAATTGCTTCATGTTTTTAAATGAAAATAGGCAGATAACCAAGACGAAGGCTTCACTCGAGGAGCCCCATCAAATTAAATTCAATCGGTTGAAAATCAGGTATTTGCGAGTATATGCGCGAGCCCTTGCTTAAATTAAAATCTCCCGATTTGATATCCTTGAACAGATTCGAATCTGGTTGCGTTACCAGATTATCTTCAATCGTCAGCAAACCACGAATGTCGGACAAGGTCAGATCATCGTCAAAGGTCCGCAGCCAAATGCGAAGGACCTCATTCCCCTGAACAACAACATTCTTTCGGATGACGTTGTATTTTGGTAACTTGGGCTCATCCTCTAGAATATTAGAAAGTTCAGGATACTTACCGTAGATCTCAGAATCCCAAGGAACCGCGTTTCCCGCCTGCAACTCTACATCATCCCGCCGGGGATCTTCTTTTAAACCAAAAGCATGCGTCGCCCAATGTGAACGATTACTCGGCATCAAACCCCATGTCGTCAAGAGAACCGGTGAATAGGAAACATTGTTCCAATCCCAAACAAAAACATTATTCTCAATTAAGGTATTCCGTCCTCCATTGATCATTACGCCTGTGGGCACCCGCTGAAAAATATTTCCGGAAACTTCAGTGCCTGAAAAGAGATCATCGAGGTAAATGCCATAAACCATATGCGCATGCCCCCCATGCAAAAGTGGGATATCATGAATATAGTTGGAACGAATGCGGTTGCCGCGGGCAGTTAAATCGCGCCCAGCGTAAATGGCACCCATATCCTGAGCCTGATTCACTACATCATAAATTTCATTGTATTCGATGAGATGATCATTCCCCGCAAAAATGATTCCGGCATGTGGACCATCATGTATTTCATTATGTACTATTTTCTGTCCAACTCCACCGATTTGAATGGCTGGCGTATAGGTTTTGCGCACTCGGGCAAATGAATGAATCAAATTGTTTTCTACCCGATGTTTAGACGCTTCCAAAGTCTGACGGTCCCCGCCTGTGACGATGACAGCGCCCGCCGATAGGTTACGTAGAGTGCTGTCACGAAGCACATGCTCCGCGCCCCCATTGATCACAACCGCGGTGCCGCCCAAATTCTGAAAGGTGCAGCGAGTGATCCGACACCCCTGACCTCCTTGAATTGACATACCTGAACGACGTGATAACTCCATCTGAAACGAATCGAATTCGATATGGCTCGCTTCCTCGAGTTCGATCAGATTTTCGCCGAGAACTGATAATTGAATCAATGCATCCTCGTTATCATCTGGCGGGTAGAGATAGAGAATCCCCGTGTTTCGATCTAGATACCATTCCCCGGGCTGGTCCAATTCTTCCAGAAGATTGTAGACATAAAAGCGTTGTCCAGCCCGAACCCCATAAGCGGATGGTTGCCATGAGTTCAACACCCCACTTTGAGGATCGACTGACTTCAACTGAACACTTTGGTCTGACCAATCCCAATACCAAAAACCATACAACCGAGCATCCTCCGCATCCTGCCAACGCTTCGCCCGATCCCCTTCCACACGGATGGAGAACCCCACAGGAGGGTCTTCACGGTCCTCTGGTTCCACGTAGCTCCCTCCGTCAGAACCTTTCATATCATCCATCCAATTCCGAATCACCGTTCCATTTCGGATCACTTCGTCAATACGTGCAAAGCCTTCTTCCTGATTCGGCCACCGTGCAGATGTCTGAGCGATTCCGTTATAATACAGTTCCGGGGCAGCAATCCCCGTCTTCCACTCAGTGTGAACATTTAAGAACGACATACTGTGGCCGTATAAAGGCATCTCCGGCAGGTGCTCAAAACCAATTGCTCTCAAATCAATCGACAAGACCTGATCACGGGCTCCCACTGGAATACGCCCTAGAACCTGAGCATCCTCCACTGGCTTCAAGTCACTCAGCTGAATACCAACGCCTCCCGTCAAAATGGTTCCACCATTTGGATCTCCCTTCCAGATTACCGTAGCACCCTTGCGCCCCGAATCAACCGAACCAAACTTCAAGGATGTTTCCAAGTGGTAGATTCCTGCAGCCACATGTATCCGATATGACTCGGTTTCGCTTTGCTCGGCTAGCATCTCACGCACAGCTTCCTGTGCACGTTGCAGACTAGCAAATGGCCGTTCAACACTCCCATCATCACTATCATCTCCATTTGGAGAGACATAAATTGATGCACCTGATAAGACAGCGCCCAAACTAAAGTAGATCAAGGCAACAAGAAGACTACGTTCTCTGAGTAATTTAAGGAATAGATTCATCGGGATAACGGCGATCAAACCGAGACAAATCGGTTTGTCTCAGTGTCAATCCACAGACTTAAGTAAGTTACATAATAGGCAACAATAATAAATACATTGATGCGTCATTTAAAGTTACAATAAATCCTACAAACACAATCACGCACAGTCCATCAGTTTAGGCGCGACCATGAGTGTGATTCGATCCGAAGGAAGATTCAACGCACGATAGATCAGCCGATCCACACTAGTGCAAATGATCTCCTGAAAACATAGGTCGATGAGCACTGGACGAGGCACTAACCCGCCGACATAGTGCTGAGTCGCTCCAGCCACAACGAGATACACCAGTCCATCCTGCAGTAAGTGCTCTCGACAAAGTGCATGGTGCAACTCAAGAGCATAATCTTCCAAAGTCAGGAACACGCCCACAGGCCCTGCACTCGTAGCTGCCATTTGCCTCACTGCGGCAGCGACTTCCGCAATCTGCTCAAATACGCTTAAGGGACTCGGCCACATCCGCTCCGCACGCCCATGCGACATCATCTTAGCAAAGGAGACCGTTGAAAAACCTTGATCCTGAGCGCGATCCAAGAAGGCTCGTCCTCGAACTAACAGAGCTTCATGAAAGTCATGATTGGCTGACACCGCAACAAACTGGCGACAGCCCAATTCCGCCAATGCATGATACGCCATCGCGCCTACCGCCACATCATTTGTTGTTGCATGATCCACTGTATCCACCGGGTGCCCAGGGGTAAACAGTTGGACACAGGGCAGAATTTCCGCTAGACGGGCAATTGCCTCACGTTGCGAGTCCAGACGCTCAGCCACCATTAGAATAGCACCATCCATTTGACAACTGTGCACACAATGCGGGATATCCTTAACACTAGACATCTGATCCAAAAGTAAATTCAATTGACGCGCGCGACAGGCCATTTGCAGCTTATCAATGACCGAGATCATAATGGGCTCCTGCAGCAAGTGAGAAGTCGCCCCGATAATAATCAGCGCGATGGTTCCATTTTCGAGCTGAGGAGTGCGCCCCAGTTTCGGCTTTGGCCCAGGACGCCTCAACGAAGGGACATAACCGACCCGCTCCATAGCACGCCGCACACGCTCCTTCGTATCAACCTCAACCAAGAAACTTCCATTAATCACTCGAGACACGGTTGCTCTCGAAACCTTCGCAATTCGAGCGACATCTTCAATGCGGACCTTTTCCATAAATCAACCAAACATCCATTTACATTATTCCACAATGTAAAATCAATCTCCTAGCGAATCGCATCAACCTAAGACATCCGCCCCCTAACGCCCCAGGTTGACGATTAAATAGAGACTAAGCAGGACACCCGCAGCTCCAAGGATGACGTATCCCTGCCCAACCCAATCAGACCTAGTCCACTTCCGAAACTCCCAGTTGGTCCCTGGAAACAATCGCTTATCATCCTGCAAAGATGGCTCTAAACGAACGGCTTCGACAAGACGCGCGTCTTCAACAGGATCCCCACTCGCTGGCGTCCGCAAACGGGCATAAAAGAAATCCAATGACTCCTTCGGCTCCGAACGGGTGAAAATGGAAACAAGAATCAAGAGGCCAAAGGGAACCAATAAGCGAAAAATAGCCGTCAGTGTTTCATTAAAAGCAAAACTATTCGCAGTCAGATCCACTCCCAACCAGCTGAGGACGACCAACTCCACCTTCAACATGCCACGCCCCGAGCTAATACCGTTGCCATCCGTAGTTAGCCCCCCCTGCCAGAAAATGCTACGCGGCTCGACATAATCACTCTTTTCAAACTTCTGCCCAAGCTCGAGAGATTCGGGAGCACTCCCATTCACCTCCCCCCGAGCCTGCAAGGTCTCCCAAAGCAAGATTTCTTCCTCACGATTTTGCACATCAAACTCCTTAGCCGTATACGTACGCTCCACCTCATAGCCATTGGTCTCCATCGCTAGATACTCACTGCTACGAACTGAAGGAATCATCGGCAAGAAGACTGGCAGCAACAGGGTAAAGACCGTCGTAACACAGATGGATACCCAAGCAGCCACCCGACTGGCTCTACGCCAAACCATCCCCATCCAGAAGCAAGCCGCAATAACCGAATTGAAGGTCAGCATAAAGATGAACAAAGTAAATACATCATCCAACAGAAGAGCGATCACTAAGCCACCAACGATATAAAGCACACAGAACAGACGCCCCATCATAATGTAGTGCCCATCACTTCTTCCGGGGAATAATGGCTTATAGAAATTGTTCGTAAGCAATGACGAACTCGTCAGCATAAGGGCATCCGCAGTCGACATCAAAGCAGCCATCAAACAAGCAATCATTAGACCGACCAATCCCACCGGCAAAAGATCTCTCGTCGCCATCCCCCAAACCATATCCGGGTCAGTCACTTCCTGACCGTAGAGTAAGAGTGTCATCATGGCCAAAAAGCCCCAAATCACCGAGCAATATCGCTTAATAAAGATACCTGTTAAAAAGCCGATACGAGCAGTTTCATCATCCTTCGCCGATCCAGCCGCAGTCATTTGATTCGCCTGCACCCCTGTATTCACCAAAAAAAGTAGCCCGAAAGCCAAAATATAATACCAAGTAAATTGCGGTAAATTCGGAGAACCCAGGACCTCAAAAAAAGCCTCCGGTAAATTCTGATGCAATGCATGGAAGGTCCCCATGAACCCTTCATAGCCAAAGAGCGTATTAATCTTCGACATCGCAAAAGGGATCAACATTAGCGTCAAAATTATTATAAAGATCCCCTGAATCATATCCGTAACAAAGGCAGCCTCCAAACCACCCGAAACAGCGTACAGCAAAATAATGACAGCTAAAGCAAGCGTCAGATACGTTCGATTGATGTAACTGAAAGTCGCTTGTGGTCTAAGCTCAGACAGTGTTTTCAAGCGATCAGTTTCGACTTCGGATAATAAACGAAAATCCTTATCCTTCAGCACTTGCCACTCTTGAGCCAAGGCCTGTTCTTCCAACTCGTACTGAGTCAGGGCTTCCGCGGGTTTTTGAGCGATCGCCGCTATAGTCTTACTCATAGCAGTGAAGCCAGCTGCGGCCACGATCATAAACATGATTGTTTGGATCACTGCATAAAAACCGGCCATCCGCTTCGATCCATAACGCTCGGTAAAAAACTCAGCTAAGCTAAGGTAACGCAAGCGACGATACCACATCGTAGTCATCCAAAAGAGCGGCATTCCGATGACACCACTAATCAGCCCCATCCCAATACCGGCAGCACCATTGGTACTGACCATTGTTGTTGTGGTAACCGCAGACTCAGCACTCGTGCCCTGACCGAAGGCTGCAAAAGTCTGAATGCCCTTACCAAATTTACGCCCTGCTAGGAAATAATCCTCCGAGCTATTGATTCGTTTCATCGCACGAAAACCAATCCATAAAACGACAGCGAAGTATGCAATGATAACTACGATGTCAATGAGTGGCAGACCAAAAATAGTGTAGCTAGACATGAAATAATTCCAAGGTAGAGGGGGTACCGTGTGTGACTAGGTGGTAATCAAATCAAGATTGAACACCGAGGAACAAGCGGCGAGCAAATCTACGTGCGACTGGATTCGTTTGCACCCGATTGAGTAAACTCACTTGGCAAATCCGCCAAACTCCAAGACCATCCGGCCGCTCTGCAGCCACAGGCACCGCCCTCCAAGGACGCCCCCAGCCACCATCACCGCTCTCCAGCACAGGTTGCCAATCGGGATCCAACTCCATTACAGTCGTAAGCAATGGAGTCACATAGCCACACGACTCATCGTACCAAAACTTAAAGTCAACGTCGGAAAAGTCGGCAACAATCTCCGCCGCAGTCCCACATGAGGCGAAGTGCCTCGGCCCCATTCCCGCTTTAGTAATGGAAACCTCACTTTGCCCAATTTCGTACTGCCCAGGCGACATCGAAAGGTAAACCGCAGTAGCTCCAGCTTGAACCGCCTGCATAATGCGCGCCGACTGACAGTCGCCCAGAGACTCAGTAGTCACCAAAATGGCATCAGCCTCCTCAAGGGAATCCTCAGGGTAAACCTGTAAGCCGAGCGATTCAACAAAGTCATTCCACTGAGAGTCATCACTAAAAACGCAGACGGACTTAGCCGCCTCCACTTCACGCGGAAATACACCGATTTGCAAATCACAATCGTGGACCGCCTGACCGCTGGCATCAACCAACACAGCAGACACTTGAACCGAACCGACACAGTCAACATTTGGCAGAGTAACCATAATCTGCCCCTGCGCATCAGGCGCACAGCGACGGATCGTCGCCGCTTGCTGTCCGCTCGCCAGTATCGTTCCATCATAAGCAACCTGATACATCAGCGTTGCACCATCCAAATCCTCATTAGTGTCATTGGAGACCCACAAATCAACCGGAATCTCCTCGTCACAAAAACCAGTCATACGATCCGCGCGCAGAGAAACAATGACCGGAGACAACAAATCACGGTAAGTAAACCAGGATTTTTTAGGGATACGATTAACATCCATAATCGTCTTCATCCATCCCGCTGGCCAGGCATCAATGAAGAGGTGAATGGCAAATGTATTCATCCCATCCATTCGACGAAATGAAGCGGTCATTAACTGATTAACCCAATCCTGATGCTGCTGACTCGCATCAATCCATTCGGCAACCGTCTCAGGAGTTGAATACCAAAGCCAGTGAAAATTCATAGTCTGCGCCTGAGGAATACCACCTGGATTCCAGACCTTATTTAAGGCAGTTGCACCCCAATCCTCTGGATAAAACTGACTCATCACCTCAAAGGAGTCCAAGCCTTCAGCACCAAATTCACCGCAACCGAAGTGCCAGCCCTCTTTAACAGGCAACCAATAACCGGCATGCAAGCGCCCTAGGTCGATTCCATGCCCTAAATACCAACCACAGTAGCAATGATTATCCGGCATACCCAGCTTGGCAGGAGGATCGTAATCGCCATCCACACATTTAATCACACGATCCGGATTCTCCCGACGCACAGCGCCGGTCGCCATTTCGAAAAACAACTGCATGTCTTCCCGGTCGATAAATCGGTGCGGTCGCCCACGGCCATTAGGCATCGGTTCGTTGATAAACGAAACTAGTATATTCGAAGGATGCGAACGGACCAACTTCTCCATAGCACCCGCTTGGCGCACACACTCCCAAAATTGGTTTTTCCGGATGGAAGCAAATAGCGGCAGATCAGTCTGAAGCATCATCCCCAGACGATCGCAGTAGTCATAGACCTCTTGCTGCACGGGATGCTGTGTCAAGCGCAAGAAATTCATATTGGTTAGCCGCGCCAACAAAATATCATCCGCCAACTGATCGTAATCCCCCCGGAACACACACATGTCAATGTTCCCCATGGTATTCGCGCCTCGCAGCCGGATTTCTTCGCCATTGAGATAAAACTTCCCCTTCGGATTCGATTCTTCGCTTTGAACAAAAGTGCGCATTCCGAATTGACGTACACTGGAGTCCAATACCACCCCCTGCTCGTCCAGCAATTCCAGTTGCGCTTGATACAACCATGGTGAATCCGGATGCCATAACTTCGCATTCTCGATAGGCACCGTAAATGAGAAATAATTTTTCCCACTCCCAACGAGCAACGGCGATTCACTGGGCAATTCTTTATCCAAATCACCAAAACCACCCTCAGGCACCGTCGTTGGATAATACAAATAACCCGAACACACCTTCGCTTCAAAATTCTGCCCCCAGATACCAAGCCGCAGACTCACCACCTCTTCGTGCCCCTCACCTGCGTTGCTCACCTCAACACAGATTTCCACAGAGTCCAATTCGGAACTAGGGCGAACAAACAAATCGGTAATCGCAATAATAGAGCGTCCTTCCAAATAGAAAGGCTGCCAAATTCCCATACCAGGAGGGCAATGATGCCATCCAGTTTGGGGATCATCGTAGCCCAAACCAGTGGCGGCATAGACTTTATCACCATCAGCCTGCCCCTCTTCAAAGGCCTGCCCCAACATGGTGAAATCATTGTCGACCTGTACCAAGAGCACATTCCCCACGGCCTTCAATACCCCATGAACATCGAACTCAAAAGGCTCAAAGATCCCCTCATGCCCCCCTAGGCAAACTCCGTTTAAATAAACGAGGCAACTATAGTCCACAGCCTTAAAGCAAAGAAAATGCGAAGGCAATCCATACAACTCCTCTGGCGCATCAAACTCTACACGGTACAAGGTCGAAGCTTTCCCCAATGGGGGCCCATAATGCGGGATTTGCACAGTTTCCCAGTCCCCAGCACCTTGTTCAGCAGCAGCAAAGTCTGCAACGTCCTCAGCTGTCTTCACCCGCCAGTCGCAAGACTCAAACACGTGCTGACAACGCAACCCAGGCAACTTTGGAGCTAAATCCTGCATAAATGGCTGGGTACGCTCGCGCTCAGTCTCCAAAGCAGCCAAGAGCTCATCATGAGTGGTCATTTTACGCACCCGAGGAATCTCAACAGGCGCACCGCTCAAATTCAAACGACGCAGATTTGGCATCGGGGCGTTCGGCTGATAGAGCCCTTCCCGCGGAGCGAGGGCAGATCCTGTAGCGATATCGGCAAATATATCTCTTTTTTTAAGCATTGTGGGTAATCATCTAGAATTAGTGGACATGTGCGTAGCGACAGCGCGCGCCCAGCACTAGCCCACAAAAAATAATATGCAGCAAATAACTCAGACAATGTTCATAAAATCAATCAAATACTCACAACATTATAATCTACATTCATAAACATCACATACCACAAAGAATACATGCCCTCCCACAAATACACATCAAAACAACCATAAAACACGATTTAACTACAAAAGACATTCAATCATAAAGACTATAAATGTAACATTAATGTCTTACTTATTCCACTTGACGGTTACCAAAAAACAACCTTACAACTACTCAAACAACAAGCATTGCACACCTGCAAGCATGACTGATGACCGATCTATTTCCCCAATGAACCCCAAGGACTTTCACTGTAACGCCGCATTTACACTGATTGAATTACTCTGCGTTATCGCCGTCATTGCGATTCTCTCGGCCATCCTCATCCCTACAGCAGGAAGAATCCGGGAATCTGCGAATGCGACCAAATGCGTCAGCAATCTTCGAACTATTGGACAAACCATCGGGCTCATCGTAGCTGAGAACGGCGATTACCCTCCCGCCGTTGCAAGCAGCTATTCAGCAATATCTCAATCAGGCGCCATTGCAAAAAAAGCAGGCTACGGCACCGACAAGTTCCCCCGGGAAGCATACGAGAAATCGGATGCGAATCACATATTCAACTGCCCCAGCTCAGAGGCAACTAACTCATATCGCGATTACGCCCTTAACGCTATTGTTATGGGCTGGCAAGCTAGCTCCTACAACCCGCTATATAAACCAATTAACCCCATCAACATCCCAGACCTCCCCGATACAATTTTGGTTACCGACAACGCAGCTGACAATCTAGTCCCACAAACACGTCAATATTTTGACATAAACATCTGGCCTTACACTGAGAACATAGGTGCGCGCCACAATGGAAAAGCCAATATTCTCTTTGCAGACTATCATGTCGCAGCAGTCGACCCAGCAACAATCGAACCAGAGCAGATTGACCCCAAGCTTCAGTAGCTTGCAGCCACTGCACAGGCCTCACCTACCATACGACGCGCCAATGAATAGGCTCTGGGCCCGCCCTTATCAGCAACTCTGCATACTCGGAATAATCTATTTGCCTGAGCCATCCATCGCCCCAGGCCGCACAATTCCACTGGACAACCCGAATCACGCATCCTGGGTTCATGGCACTTACAACGCGACAGGCCAGCACCCCTCGCACTAATCGCTCTCATCAAGAACGCGAGGGGCAATCAAAGTAGTAACCGAACGCTCATTCATTTGACCAATACGAACCACTAAGCGACTCAAAGCGCCTTCCAAAACCTCCCCCAGACAGGTATCCACAAGTATCGGACGAGGCTGCAGCGAGTCCACGTAAGCAGGAGTCACTCCAGCCACGACCATTTCGCCACGACCATCATCAAAAAGTCCAGCCTCCGAAAGGGCTCGATAAAAGGCACCGGCATCCTTATCCAGAGAAAAGAAATAACCGACTGCCCCCTTCGACTTCAACTTAGCACAAACTCGAACAGCAGCCTCATGGGAATCCATCACATGCACATTGCCTGGCCAGAGCCCTTCCTTAGCAAACTCAGTATGACTGGCACTGATCACAGCCGATGGATGCTTCGCCAATAAACAACGGTCCAAAAAGGCACGCCCACGCACCACTTGAGCCTCATGAAAGCAATTTGAACCATCCACGAGGACAAAGGAATCACAACCGCGCTCAACCAGCTCTTTGTAAGCCAATGCGCCCACTGCTACATCATTAACCGTTACATGGTCCATGAGCGGAAAGGGATGACTCGGCCCGAAAACATGCACACAGGGAATGCGAGCGGACAACAACCTCAAGGCATCACGTTGCGCCCCCACCGCCAAGCCGAACGGCATCAAAATAACCCCCTCAACTTGGCCACTCCCTACACAATGAGGCAGCTCATGTGGATCACTGGTCTGCTCTAAAACCAAATTGATACGACGTGCGCGGCAAACACGCTGCAAATCTTCAATCAAATAGGCCATCGTCGGCTCTGTGAACATCCCTCCAGCTCCCCCCAGAAGCACCAAGCCTACGGACTTCAAAGACTGCTGCTGTGGCGTCATGTTGCGAGGACGCGGCCCCGGCCGCAACGCCGGCCGAACATAGCCCAAGCGATCCATCGCTTTATTTATCCGGATAACGGTTTCGTGACGGACCCCACCATGCCCATTCAATACTCGGGAAACCGTTGCACGTGACACGCCTGCTTCATTTGCAATATCCTCAGTGGTCAATTTCATATGAGTTTAAATTGCTACATTGATACATTTCTATGTCAATTGATTAATACGCATATTCAGCCACAAGAAAGCACATTTTCTAAACAATTGCTTCATTGCATCGAATCGCCCCTGTCCCATCAGAAAATAAGCCCTAGCAGCACACATATTACAAGCGAAAACAAAGATACCGAAATGAACCGAGCGACTTAAGAATCAACCTAGAATTTCACGACATTGACAAAACTAATGTAGAATTACAATTTAACGCAGTTGATTCATTATGCCCAAGTAATAATCTGCACGCGCCACCTCATGGTAATACCCCTACACAATCTTCGCGAGTCCTCGAACCGCCCTTTGAATATTTTGAATCGTATTTCAGCAGCCCTATCCAATGACCGCACCACCCAAAGAAAGTATCGACCAAAACGGAGGCTAAGCCTGTTTGCGAGCGTGCGCCACGAACATACGGCCGATTCCGGCGAGCAACTCCGTCATACTTGGTGTTAGCAAAATAAATATAATACTGCTCTTAATGAAAGCTCACATCACAAGGGCCTATCCGACGCTGCAGAGGGTTGTTCTCAAACTTGGTGAATTGATTCCCCAACATCAGGCCGAAAACAACAGCGAGTGAATCGCCATAATGATAGGGCATCGCGCTGCATTAACTCCCCCCGCTCTCAAATGAAGAGCAGACAGTAGCAATAGAGCGCCTCCAAACAATATTCGATAAAAGCAAAAAAAAACTGCCATTTAGGGACATACGAATAGCGACCTTGAGTTGAAATACACATTCACATATAGCATATGAACGAATATAAAAATGCCTCCCCGCGGATCATCGGGGAGGCATGTATGCGATTAAGTTCTCGCCAAGCAGACCTGATTCAAGACAAACCACACTGCTTGATTTATCATATGGCTACTGACGACGGCGCTTCATAAAGATCGCCAACATGCAAGTAAATGAGCCAAAGAGCAAAGCCGTAGAGGACGGCTCAGGAATGATCGAAAAATTATCTAAATAATACTCAGGTTCAGTGTTTGCTGTATTCACGCGAAGACGAAAATAATCGAGGTCAGTAACTGAATTTGCAAATGCGGCATCAGTAACGGTTGCCACAGTCGTCCCACTGGTGCCGTTCCATTCATAAACATTAAAACCATAGGTTTGATTATCGATATCGATATCGACCACCTCGAAGCGATACCAATTCTCATCCTTCATTGCATATTCAACAAGTTGAGTCGAACCGGAACCGTCTGAGTAGCGAAGGTAATGCGTTGAATAGCGAACATCCAGAGCAAAAGCTTCAGTACCATTTGATGAATAAAAAGCAAAATGAGGCTGCGTATTAAGATCCGCACCATAGAAATCCCATGCGACTGTATAACCGCTGCCAGTCAGGCTTGCACCAAGCGAGCCATCCACATCAACCGAGGAAGGATTATTATTTGTTAAACCCGTGCGGTCCGTGAAATAGTTATAGATGGAAGGGGCAATGGATGAGGCATTCCTATCAACCAAAGCAGCCGACTGGCTACCACCAACATCCCAAGGAGAGTTCATATCCGGAGATATGGTGACTCGTTCATTAGTGCCAAAAGCGCTACCGTACCAGCCGTAAGGATTCCCCTGACGCCCGGTTCCGGTGATTTCATTCAAATTGCCCGCCAAAAAAGTAGGAGCAATATTACCAGGAGACAGGTCTTCAAAATCATAAGAGTATGGTAGCGTTTGAGAATTAACCATGCAGGGCAAACCAATGCCGGTTACCAATAAAGCACCCACCTTAAGAGTAAGAGGCGACAGGGATAAGTATTTCTTAGTCATATCAATAATTTATATGGGGAAGATTAATGAGCATACCTTTTCAGTAAAACACCCGCAAAATTACGACATGAATACATTAAGTCAAGTGATTTACTCCACTTCCACTCGACATTAATTATTACATTAAATACATCAAACAAAAGGAATTTCAGCTTCTACAGGAGCGGATCAGCATAAAAAATACTGACATTGTATCAAACCTCATGTCGCATCAATCACATCTCAACAGCTAGTAAACGTTTTGTCACACTTTGACAGCAAGCATCACCACAAGACCCCAGCAGCTCATTGCCCCTCCAATCTTTCTAGAGCACCTGGACGAGTCAGAAACCAGTTAATATGAAAACACTGCTTCCCCTATTTGCGATTAGCACACTACTCCTCTGTTGTAGTCTACAGTATCGAAGTGATCAAGAATCCTGAGAAAGTGGCTCTGATCGTAGGGGACAATTCAGTCACCGACTTTAAGAGTTGGCCCGCCGACTTCGGATCTGGTCCGGGTTCTACTCAAAACACTACCGCTAGACCACCTGATCGCAACAACGCAGCCTGCTTTGTAAATTGAGCCAAGCTTCCATGAAGTATTTTTCCACAATATCATTACTCTGTATGAGTGCCTTTCAACCTGAATTAATCCCAATCGTCGTGATCGTAACTCTCACCATCCGCTAATGACTTTTGTTGACGAGACGAAGATGGTGGACCACAGCTTAATCGAGGTTCCCCCATAACCTTAGATCTCTTTTCGGCCGCAAGTTGCATTTGCTTAAAATCCTTCTATGCTTGCGCAATGATTCATCAAAATTTCACTTTAAATACGGGTCAAATTATACCCGCAGTAGGCTTTGGATGCGCTTTTGGCAACTGGACCGACGAAACAGAAATGCAAGGCTTCCGCCCGGAGCTAGCCTGGCATGGAGTGACCGAAGCTCTCAAGGCCGGCTATCAGCACTTAGACACCGCGCACTGCTACGGCACCGAACGCCACGTCGGCGACATCGTCGGACGCGCCTTGAGCGCAGGCACAGTCCAACGCGAAGACTTGTTTATCACCACCAAACTGGCCCACCCTGCCGCGCCACCTCATGTCGCAATCTCCCATCGCTTAAC
Source organism: Thalassobacterium sedimentorum (assembly GCF_031127905.1). Lineage (GTDB taxonomy): Bacteria > Verrucomicrobiota > Verrucomicrobiia > Opitutales > Coraliomargaritaceae > Thalassobacterium > Thalassobacterium sedimentorum. The sequence continues at coordinate 268,567 of NZ_JARXIC010000001.1, forward strand.
TTGGAACTGGGGCTCCGTGCCCGACATCCAACAACGCGTGATGGACGACTTTGAAGCCTCCAAAGAAAAGCTCGGCATGGGCTATGTTGACTTACTGCTGATGCACTGGCCAGGCGACTTCGTCAACAAGGACAAAGGCTTCGCCCGCGAAGCACGGCTGGCGATTTGGGAGGTATTCGAATCATTGGTCAAGCGCGGCGACGCGCATGGGATTGGCGTCTGTAACTTTACCGCCGACCACATTGAAGACTTAATCTCGGCCGGACGAACAGTCCCTGCAGTCAATCAGTTTGAGCTTCATCCTTATTGCCAGGATCTGGAACTGGAAGCCTACTGCCAATCTCACAACATATTAGTTGAAGCCTACGCCCCTTTCGCCTCCGGAGCCTATGGCATCTTGAAAGATCCAGTCATCTCTGAAATTGCCCAACAAACCGGACGCTCCACTGGCCAGGTAATCCTGCGTTGGCAATTGCAATGTGGCCGTGTAGTTCTGCCCAAAAGCTCCAACCCGCAACGCATGGCGCACAACCTTCAGTTATTTGACTTTGAACTGGATGACGCACAAATCGCTAAGATCGACGCACTCGCACCCAAGGAAGCCAAACGCAGCACGGTGGATCCAGCGACGATTCCGTAGATCCACAGCACTCCATCCCAAAGCCCAAGCACAATTGGCTCAAAATTCCTGTGAGACTTGAAAGTACCCCGTGGTCAATGCTTTGAGCCTGGATTGCGGGACTGCTCGGTCGTTGAGGAAGTTGACTTCTATCGTCTACGAGTCCCTACAATGCTGAAGATGATGATTCCTGCTAGTAATGTGAACATCGAAGGTTCTGGAACTGCATAGGCGTAGCCAATTGCCCGCAGGTCGAAACCTCCGGTACCGGTGGTGACCCAATTGTCAATAATGCCGTTGCCCTGGCTATCTAAATAAGAGCCATCACCCGGGATATCGATCAATCGCACATATTGAATGTTTTGAAGGTCGAGTGTTCCCGCGATTGCTAACTCATGGTCGCTCAGTTGTTCTAAATCAAAAGGCGTTCCATAGCCTGAAGCATGCTTACCTGCTAAGTTATAAACGTTGGTCATGTCAAAGCCTTGAAAGGCTGAACCAAAGCCGGGGCCATTGGCTTCTGTATTCAGTGAAATACTATCGAAACGTGCAAAATTGATGCCATCACTTGAAACCTCGACGTAAGCTAGTTCGGCAAATAGTCCACCATCGAAAGTGAAGCCGTTTTCAAATACAGCGAAGTCCCAGCCCTCGCCATTTCGGAATCCATCGAAAGCCAAAGTGATGGAGCCAGGAGTGTCACCATTCGCGATTGCTGCGGCATCTAGATCCCCAAGTGAAAGCAAGCTGCTGTTATATTCCCCGAGAGCATTATTGGCATCACCACTACCTGATGAGGTGATGTACACGTCTTCGACGCTCTCTGCCCAACCTACAAAAGCATCGGAACTGCTCGAGATGCCGCCATCAATCGCATGCGTGCTATCCGTCGATGAGGCATAGGGGCCTGCCAGTAGATGATTGCTCGGGGCCAATACTATCGCGGCAAGGAGCGCATGTTTACACCAGGTGACTGGCTTGCTTGTGCTTTTTGACTGCAAGAGATGCAATTTTTTATTCAATAACATTTTATAACTAGGATTTAATTTTGATTGATTTTAGCTCTCTACAAGGATCATGAGCTGACGCAGCTGCGCAGCCATTTATGCTGCAATGAGCGTCATGACATCGGTCACACGGCGCATAGAGTCTCAATAATCAGAGCCGAACAAGTATTTAATGATTCTTGAGAATCATTCTCATCTTGTATTCGAGAAGCTGTTTTCCATTATTAGTATCTGTGCCGCTTTGAAAGTTGCTTCTTGCTTGCTTGGCCAATCGTTTCAGTCCGTTGAGTGAAGTGGCCATTCATTGAAGTCGATCCATTCTACTCTAAGGTAACCTCTGATTGCATTCTGTCGACCGAACAAATTGCACTCCAATGGGATGTCTGTCTGCTGGAACAAGCAAATGAGTGGATGAGGCAAAATGAATTAATTTGCTAGGGAATCTCACCCGCTTGTTGCAGCAGTGGTGAGTGCCGAGCAGGTAGCATTACAGGCCTTGGTTTCTAATTGAATCGACATTCAAGAGTGATCTTCTCTAAGGAATGACTTTAGCCTTTTATATACTGCTATATGACGTTATTTAATTTGTATAGTGAAATACCCCCACAAATGTTATGCCGACTCTTAGTATAAACCTCACCAATTGTTACGGAATTCGGCAACTGAAAGGCTCATTCGATCTCGGTAAGCACGAAGGCCGTGGTGGTGCTTTCTCTATCTACGCAGCGAATGGAGTCATGAAGAGTTCTTTGGCGAGAACCTTCGCTGACCATTCAAAAGGAGAAGAGAGTAAGGATTTGATTTTCCCCTCAAGAGAGACGGTTCGTGATATCCAGTGGGATAACAGCGAACTCGATCCCAAGACTGTTTTTGTCATAAAGCCTTACGTGAAAATTTATGAGTCTGAGACAGTCTCAACTCTTATTGCGAATCCCTCCTTGCAGCAGGAATACGCTATCTCAGTTAAAAGCCTATTGGCTAAAAGGAAGACCCTGACGGGAGAATTGAAACAGCTGTCTGGCATCACTAGCCGAACAGAAACTCCTGATATTGTATTGGCGGCAGATTTAGGGGCAACCGAAGAAGATTTTTCTGAGAAAATCGAAGCACTGCAACAAGGTGACCACACGGTTGCTCACCTAAAAGACGTGAAGTATGCTGAAATATTTAATCCGAAGACTTTAGCGGTTCTAAAACAGAGAGATTTCCAGGCGCAGCTTGAAGAGTATGTCGAACTTTACAATAAGCTGGTCGAAGAATCTCCAATTCTTTGTCGCACCTTTAATCACCAAGGTGCAACAGCAGTTTGCAAAGGGTTAAAAGATGCAGGGTTTTATACTGCTGGACACTTTGTAACATTGAAAGTTGGGGATTCATCCAAAATGATATCAAGCTCTGAAGAGCTTGAGGATATCTTCCAGCAAGAACGGGAAAAGATTCTCTCAGACACATCTCTCAAGAGGCGATTCGATGCAGTTGATAAGGCTCTTGGTAATGCGGACACTAAAAAGCTCAGGGCTTTGATAGAAAGCAACAAAGAGCTACTTGCTGACCTGAATGATTTGGAGGCTCTTAAGAAGAAGTTCTGGTTTGCGTATTTTCAGGAGTGCGAAGAGGAATTGAATGAGTTTCTGCAATCTTCACATGATACGAAGGAGGTGCTTACACGTCTCATAGCATCAGCCAAGGAGGAAGAAACCAAATGGACAAAGGTGATTCAGATATTTAATAGGCGCTTTGATGTCCCCTTCAATATTTCAATTCAGAATCAAGCTGATGTTATACTAAAAGGTGAAAAGCCAGCTAAGTCGTTTTCCTTCGAAGACAGCGAGTCGGCTGATGGTGTTGATGAGAAAACACTGCTTTCAGTGTTAAGCCGAGGGGAAAGGCGTGCACTTTACATTCTCAATCTATTGTTTGAGGTAGAAACTCGGAAAGAGGCGAATCAAGAGACGCTGTTTATTGTGGATGATATTGCAGATTCATTCGACTATCGAAATAAATATGCTATAGTCGAATATCTCCGTGAACTGTCGAAGCGGGATGGGTTTTACCTAATATTCCTAACCCATAACTTCGACTTTCATCGGACCTTAGCCAGTAGGTTAGGACTGTCGTATGATAACCGTCTAGTCGCAACTAGAGGAGCCAATGAGATTGACCTCCAAAGTGAGAAATATCAAAACGATGTCTTTGTGTCTTGGAGGGGCAAGATGGGGGTGAATGAGCGCGTGTTTATTGCGAGTGTTCCATTTGTTCGAAATCTTGCCACATACAGTGGCCATAAGAGTGTGGCGAGGTCATTAACTGAGGTGCTACACATTAAAGCAAATTCTGCCTCTAAAACGTATGCTGACCTAGTCGACGATTTTAGTATAATCCTTCAAAAGGCATTGCCTGAGATAAAGCATGATCGCTCACTTCGCGTTTTAGAGAGAATACAAATTGTTGCGGAGGAAATTGCTACCGAAGCGAAAGACCATATTGAACTGGAAGAAAAAATAATTCTGGCAATAGCTATTCGACTAATGGCAGAAAAATTTATGCTTAGAAGACTGAACGATCCAGAATGGGAGGAGCCTAAAGTAAATCAAACCCGGATCCTGTCCGATAAATTCGCTGACAAATTTACGTCAGAGCAAGCGGTCATCTCAACGCTTGATCAGGTTAATCTCATGACCCCAGAGAATATCCATCTCAACTCCTTCATGTTTGAGCCGATCCTAGATATGTCCTCTAGGCATCTCTATCGATTACACGCAGATATCAAGCAATTGCTGGATGGGCTTGGGGAAGTCGGACAGTTGGATTGACATCCGATGCTACGGTTGCCGCTGCAAGAGAGGTCTGATGATTTGAATGACATCTTTTAAGCTGGGTGCATTCAGGGCATTTTTTCGCAGAAAAGCCTGCCATTGAGTTATTTTCTGTGGGTCTTGAAAGAACTCTGCGGTGAATGCAATGGGCGTGGACAGTGGGAGTGCTGTTTGACGATGTTGGAAGGTATTGTGAATGGCTTGTCGCAGGTTGTCTGGATTGGGCGATAACCGTGAGAGGAGCCAGTAGAGATCGTAGAAATCTTTCATTCGACTATTGGCGAGTGCCAAGCTGACGATCGCTTCCAGTTTTTCTGCGATGACGGTTTCCACAGGATAGGTCATGAGTGGCACTGGAGAAAAATCGAGGATTCCGGGCCATTGACTCGCCTGTGGTGAAGGTGTGACGGTATCCCCGTAGCCGACATCTATTTGAAGGTGGATTTTCATTGTTCCCAGCAGCGCAGTTATTTTAACGCGATTGCCGCCTTCAGATGTTTCGGAACGTATCGGGGTGACTGCACTTGGGAGCCATTTGAGTGTGTCGATCTGTGCGGGCGTGAGTGCGCAGATAGCATCTATAACCTGAGCCAAATGCTCTGGTGGAAGCGCGTGGTAGTCGAGGAAGTCGGCATCTCTTGTGGGACGGTGTAAGTTGTCATTCCAGATGCGAAAGAGTTGAGCTCCTTTTAGCACGAATCGATCTGCGTATTGGCTCTGACTTAGACGCGCAAAAAAGCGAGCGAGGGCGAAGTGTTCGAGCAGGGTGTTGTAGGCTACTTTCGTGCTACGAGCTTCATTTCTCAAACGCTCTTGGATCGATGCGGTGATATTTTTGGGTGCTGGCATTGTGCTTAAACGAGAGCTTCGAGATAGGGTTGTATGACTGAGGTAACTCGCTGGAGTTTTGCAAATTCCAGAATATCGGCGGGTGTTGTGCGGTGTTGCTTGGATGCCAATAGATCCTTGAGTGCTTCCAGGCAGAGTTCGAGGCCAACTCTGCGACGATATTTGAAACAGTCGACGACGGTGCGAGCTGGGTTGGTGATGCGCACATCGATATCGTTGAGAAGGTGAGTCTCTACGCCTATTGAAAAGGCCTCGCTGATGCCAGTCTTGACGACTTCAATTTTGGGGTAGTCGATGCGTGGGGGCACGGCGTTATTGCGAAGTTGAATCCAAACGGAATGTGCTTGGTGCGTGCCGATCTGGTGAAACTGCAGGGAGCTGACTAGCACGATCACAGATTGTGGCACTCGGGCTGCGACTTCTGCGATGCTAAGATGTTCGTCCCATGGTGCTTCGGGGTGACGATAGAGACCGCGGCTAAGCCGTTCTAGCTCACCTTTGGCGACGGCACGACTGATCGCCATGCTGCTGATGCCGTGCTCTCTGATTTCGCTTTCCTTTAGAAGTGAGCGAGAGATCGCGAGTTCGTGGAGACGTTGCTGTTCAGTTGGTGACGGCATATTGTTTCAAAATTAAGTAACATATATAATTCTTACTTAACTATGAAACACACTCAAGTCAGAAAACCTGCACCTATTTTTCCGCTATAAAAGCCTCTGGTGGGCCGAATGGTTTAGTCAGTGGAGCGTGACCTCATTTATCCGCGACGACTCGATACGGGCCATCGGTGCGAATGTAAAGTGTGCTGGCTTCGTTGTCAGCGGCTTTGATTTTGTGGGTGGTCCTGCCAACCGAGCGGACATAGCTGCCGGCTTCAAGTGTGAATGTTTCACCTGAGCTTTGCGTGTAGCTGGGCTCGCCTTGCACGATGACGGCGCCAAAGCGCTTAGCTTCGGTAAGTATGGAGCCGTTGAATCCGGCGGGCAGTCGGAGCATGCTACCATTGAGCTGTCCCGCTTCGGTTTTGCCCCAAAGGACGGCGATGGCGGTTCCGTCCGCTTGGATCCATTTCATGTCGTCTGCCGTAAGCCAGACCAAGTTGTCCTTGTCTATATTAACAGGCCGTTCGCCGCTGTCGAAGGCTTCCTCTTCTGGCTGCACAAGATAGGGTCCCTCCTCGATTTCGATGTAAGCGAGGCTGCCGCTGCCTGCGGCTGCGGTGATGTGCACTTCCCCTTTAGGCTGGGTCCAGAAAGAGCCGGCGGGCATCCACATGTTGGCGGCACCGGGATCGTCGTTGTGTATGACACCTTGAATCACGACTCCGCGGTAGGAGATGTTGTGAATGTGCGGGGGTGACTCGAAGTCCTGTGGCGGCTTGAGAAGAAATCCCGTTGGGCCAGTGCCCTCGCGGTCGCCCCAGAGTGTGCCCGCCTTGGGAGCCAGGTCGCCGCGTTTCGGATTGAGGTGGGTCCACTCGACTTGCGAGGCATGGACGATTTCAACCGTGGAGTCCGCGGGCGTGGCGGCAACTAGTTGAGTGGCCAGTGCGGCCGAGAGTGCGATGAGAGTGAGTTTGGCTTTTATGAATGATAGAGCTGGTGAGTGCAGTGATTTACAAGGATTCCACATGCTTGATTTCGCTTATACGATCTGCGTCATTTCGTGGATCGCGAGATTCTCAAGCGCTCCCTCGGTAATGGAGGCGAATTGCTTAAAGTGTGCGCTCTCGAGGTGTGCCTGCCAGAGCTCACGTGTCTCCCAGTTTTCGAACATGAAAAAATGCGCAGGATCCTGATTGTCCTGGTGTAGGTCGTAGTTGATACAGCCGTTTTCCTTACGGCTCGGCGCGACGACTTTTTCGAGTTCAGACTTAACCAGATCGATGCAATCGGCCTTGGCTATAATGGTGGCGGTGATGGTGAGTTTTGTCATAATGTGTTTTAGTGGTTCGATAGTATTGTTTCGATGGCGTCGACGAGTGCGTTGACCTTGGTCTTGTTCAGGGCGTCGGGGTGTGGTTGCGCGAAGCGCTTACGGTCGTTGTCGTAGTATTGACCGGAGGCCGCAGCAAATTCATTCGACAAGGCAGCGCGCACAAGAATGTCGGCACCGATGCGCAGGTCTCCGCCCGCGACACCGAAACCCTCTTTGACCATCTTGCTGCCGAGCAAGGAGGCGGGGTTTACCGCAACGACCACCGGGCCGTCAGGATGGGCTTGCGCCAAGTGACGGGTCCACATGGTGATCGCCAGTTTGCTTTGCGCGTAGGCGGCCATATCATCGAGCCGATGCTGACCGGCGAGGGCTTGCAAATCCACTGGCGACTGCGCGGCGGAGGAGAGATTGACCACGCGCCCGGACTGGCCGAGCAAGGGCAGGAGCTGCTGCGTTAAATGATAAGGCGCGATGGCGTTGACGACGAAGCGCACATCGAGCCCTGCGGGTGTGAATGGGCTGGGAGTTTTGTAAACGCCGGCGTTGTTGATCAAGACATCCAGTTGCGTGTGCTTTTCATTAATGGACTGGGCCATTGTATCAACTTCTTCAATACTAGAAAAGTCGGCGACGTAAGACTCGACCTGCGACTGTGTCCCCAGCGTAGTGGCGACTTTAGCCAGTTTTTCAGGGTTGCGGCCATGTAGGAGGAGCGTATGCCCTTGGCTGGCCAGCAGCTTGGCGGTTTCGAGGCCGATGCCGTCGGTGGCTCCGGTGATGAGAATGGTTTTATGCATCGCGTGTTTGGTTTATGAGTGGAACTGCGGCAAGAGCACGTCGGCCAATTGCTGCAGTGTCTGTTCGATCGGAGTCTGATTGAAGCGCAGGTTGAGCGCGACGTGATTGATGCCTGCGGCTTCCAAGGCTTGTAGATGTTCAATCAGATAGCGCACACCGGTTTGTAAGCCGAGATGAATGGGACGCGGCGCGGCATCGGGATCGTCGAGCAGATCGACGTAGAGCGACTGCATGACGGGCTGCGGTGAGCGGCCGGCGTCGATCACGCGGTCGTTCCAGTTGCGGATCAGCTGCGCCTGTGTGGCCGGTGGACGCGGATACAGCATCCAACCATCCCCGTGCGCTGCAGCCCACTCTGGTGCCTGTTGACTCCCTCCGGTGATGAGCAGCGGTAGTTGTCCGCCGACCGGTTTGGGCAGCATGTCCATGCCACGGCCCGGTTGCCCGTAGGCATTTGCAAACTCCGGCGCGGTTTCGCTCATGCGGCGAATATAGTCGAAGCTTTCACGAAAGCGAGCGCCCCGGTTTTCAAAGGGCAAGTTGAGGGCCGGATATTCGTCGGGACGATCGCCGGAAGCGACGCCGAGAAGGAGGCGTCCCCCCGAGAGCACATCCGCAGTCGCGGCGGCCTTGGCCACATGAGCCGGATGCCGCAGCGGCAAGACGACGCTGGCCACGCCGAGCGCGATGCGTTCGGTCTGCCCCGCGAGCAGGCCGAGATAAACGAAGGGATCGAAGAGCTGACCAGCATCGCCGAAGGACGGCACGTTGAAGGGCACATCGCGCAACCAGACCGCGGCAAAGCCCAAGCGCTCCACGAGTTGCACCCGCTCCAGATGCTGCGCCATGGTCGGCACCGGATTGTTGCGGTTGGCCTCAATCGGCACGACCAGTCCAAGACTCAACTTGCCGGGACGGAACACGGAGTTGTAAGCGCGGTTGATGGAGCTGTAGGCGGGGCTGACTGGTGGTGTTGGCATGGTGTGCGGATGGTTGGCGGGTTTCGAATTAATTCTCGATGACGACCTTGCCCATGGCTTTGCCGCTTTCGAGACGGGCGTGGGCCTCGCCGGCTTGTTCGAGCGTGAAGTTTGTTGCATCGAGCACCGGCTTGAGAGCGCCGGCTTCGGCGATCTCGGTGAGGGCGCGCAGGATGGCTCCGTGCTGTTCGCGCTTATGATTGTGCAACATCGGGATGAGCATGAAGACGACATGGAGCGAGAGGCCCTTGAAGTGCGCAGCGCTGAGGTCGAGCTCGCAGAGCGTCACAGTGGTGGCGATCTGTCCGTTGAGTGCTGCGGCCTCGAAGGAGTTGAGTAGATTGGCTCCGCCCACGCTGTCAAAGACGAGATCAAACCCGGTGCCGTCGGTGTGTTTGGCAACATAGTCGGCCACGGTCTCGGTCTTGTAGTTGATGGGAGTCGCGCCGAGCTGCTCGATGAGTGCGGTCTGGGCATCGCCACCGCCGGTCGAGTAAACCGCTGCGCCCCAGTGATTGGCCAATTGAATCGCGATGTGACCGACGCCACCCGAGCCGCCGTGCACGAGGACCTTTTGTCCGGCTGCAATCTGCGCGCGCTGGAGACCTTCGTAGGCAGTGATCCCGACCAGCGGCAAGGCTGCGGCTTCGCGCATGGATAGGTTCTTCGCTTTGTGTGCGATCAACTGGCTGTCCGCCACGATGTATTCCGCCAGCGTGCCCGGCAGGTCCGCGAGACCGCCCGCGCAGCCATAAACTTCGTCGCCCACGGCATAGTCTGTGACGCCTGCGCCGACCGCTTCGACCGTGCCGGCAAAGTCCATTCCGAGGATGGCCGAGGTTACCGGCGAGAGCGGGAGTTCTTCGCCCATATTGCGGATCATGGTGTCGACCGTGTTGACACTGGAGGCGGCGATTTTGACGAGGACGTGCCCCGCCTTGAGGGCAGGTGTTTCGATTTCGGCGGCTTCAAAGACTGAGTCGGCGCCATAGGCATTGAGTTGCATTGCTTTCATAATAAGTTCCTTTTCTTTATTCAGTTATTTGTTGATTTAGAATTAGGCTTCGATGCCGCCTAGGACATTCTTGCCGATCACGCGGCCGCTCTCTTGTAAGGCGTGCGCCTGCTTCAGATTTTCGGCGGTCAGGCCACCGAGATTTGCGGTCACGGTGGAGACGAGGGTCTCGTCGTCGAGTAGCTCGGAAATGCGGTTGAGGAGTCGGTGCTGCTCTTCGATGTCGTCGGTCTGAAACATGGAGCGCACAAACATGAACTCCCAGCGCAGGCTGAGTGACTTGGGCTTGAGGGCAGTGGCATCCAGTGTTTCAGGGTCATCGATCAGGGCGATGTGTCCGCGCGGTTGGATCAGCTCGATGATCGCGGGTAGGTGCTCTTCGGTGCCGTTGAGCGAGGCGACATATTTCGGGGCGATGCCGAGGGCCTGCATCTGATCGACCAACGATTCGCGGTGATTGATCACGTGATCGGCGCCCATCTTTTTGACCCACTCAACAGTGTCGGGACGTGAGGCAGTGGCGATGACAGTCAGGCCAGTTAACTTCTTAGCCAGCTGAATGAGAATGGAGCCGACTCCGCCCGCGCCACCAATGATGAGGATGGATTCACCAGCGCCTTCGCCTTCCTTTAGACCAAGCGAATCAAACAAGAGCTCCCAGGCCGTGATCGCAGTCAGCGGCATGCCAGCCGCTTCGGCGAAGTCCAATGAGGACGGCTTCTTGCCGACGATGCGTTCATCGACTGCGTGGAATTCCGCGTTTGTGCCTTGGCGGGTGATGTCTCCGGCGTAGAAGACCTCGTCGCCGACTTTGAAGAGACGGACTTCGCTGCCGACCTCGCGGACGATTCCAGCGGCATCGTAGCCGATCACTTTACTCGTGCCGGGCTCAGGTCCCATTTCCTGGCTGATGCGAACTTTGACATCCACTGGATTGACCGAGATGCCTTTGACTTCGACCAGTAAGTCGCGCGGTCCGATTTGCGGTTTTTCAATTTCCAATTCGATCAATGCGTCAGTTGCCGAGATGGGGCTAGCTTGTGTGTATCCGATTGCTTTCATAATTTTGTGGTTTCGTGTGGTCGTGTTCTCGAATGTGAGTGTGCACCTACTGTCGCAGCGTCGCTTGCCACCAGCAAATGCAAAGCCTTGTAGGAAACATGGCTTGTTCGGTATAATTATTGGAAATCTGTGCCATCCATTGAGGAATTCGCAGATTATAGTGGATAATTCGCAGAATATGCCCACTAGTTAGTCCAACGAACCCAGAAATATACCATGATCACTGAATCCGCCAAAAAAATCTTTGAGATCGAAGTCGAGGAGCTCTCCAGCTGGGGCAAGCGCCCGCACAAACACAGCTTCTTTGAAATTGTTTACGTCGAGAGCGGCGCCGGCATTCAATGCATCAACCAGCACGAATTTCCCTACAAAGCCGGACACATCTTCCTGCTGCCGCCGCTGGACTGCCACTCTTTCAAGGTGCAGGAGCCCTCGCGCTTTTACTACATCCGCTTCACGGATCACTATTTCATCAACGAGGACGGGCTCACCCAGCACCGTGAATGGTTCGATCGCATCGCTTATATTCTCGCAAACTACAACAAGGTGCCGGGCGACATCATTGCCTCCGAGCGGGAGCGCGAGTTCATCATCCACAACATCAAATCGATCTATCAGGAATACGCGTCAGCCGATGCCTACTCCGACGCCATCATCAGCGGAACGGTCGCCTCCATTCTCAACATCCTCGCCCGCAGCATCGAGAAACGCTACGTCGAGCAGGCCAATGAAGTGGAAAACCGCTTCGGCGAAATTTTGCGCTACATCAACAATCACCTCGCGGACAAGGATAAGATCCGCGTGCCCGCGCTGGCGGAAAAGTTCGGCATCTCGCCCACTTACTTTTCGGAGTATTTCAAAAAGCAAGCCGGTGAGAGCCTGGCCAACTACATTACCAAAGCAAAACTCCGCTTGGTCGAAACCAAGGTGCTGCACACCGACCAGTCACTCAAAGAGATCGCCTACGAATTGAACTTCACCGATAGCAGTCACCTGGCCCGCACCTTCAAGAAAGCCTACGGTATCACCATCACGCAATTCAAAGCAATCGACGGTAAAACTTATTTGCTGAGCGCGTAAGCCGATCTTGACACTGGATTCGCAACAAAATGATGCCAGCCAATATCATTGCCAGAACATACACGACTCTCTGCTAGCAGAATAGGCCTCCAAAACATTTACTCAGCCAAACGTCGTGCCAGTTGATGTAAATACAAAGACTGTGGATATAACGTCTCTCCCTTGCCGACTCCTTCAACAATATCTACAGGAGCACTCACCTCTTCCCGGGCGGGATAATCGCCATCAGTCCGAACGTCAACCACTGCTCCCTGAGTTCCAATAACATATCCGTACCTAGCCTGCATGCTCCATACTACAAACGGATGAAATTGATTGGAAATTCCAGTAGTATTCCATATTACGGTATGCGCGGAGGTCGAATTATGCTTTGGTTTCGAAAGGCGATCATAGTAGCGATCACGAGCCTCGAACCAGCTATTCTCAGCAATGCAGTTATCGAATAAGTTAGAATGGCTAAACCACATATGATGATCACTGCCCTTCCCATGTGTTTTTCCAGAACCAGCGGTTTGCCGGCCAGTCTCCTTATCCCGGCAACGATACAACACATTACCAGAAGACGACATTCCACTAATGGAAAAACCATGGCGTGAATAGGCTGCCAATGAATTGGCAATGAAACAATCGTTCGAATTGTCAATTCGATACATATATCCATTTCCTCCACCGCCTCCATATTGGGCCTTTTGCATCGAGCAATTTAATACAGACACAGCACGACTCTGCTTTAGACGTATCCCATTAGACAGAAAATGGGTACCCAATTCATTTTGACTGTGGGCAAAACTCTCGACGTCCCGAATCCAGGAGTTCTCTACATTCTGCATAAGAATCACATAGGAAAAGTGAACGTCATAAGCGCTTTTCTTTTCTTGTGCGAAATCCAAAGGAAGATCACGACTTTCAGCGAGACGCTGAGTATACTCACCACTTGGCGCAGCGAAGTCTAAATTCTCCCAACCGTCACGTCCTGGGTGCTCCCGATTACCAATCGAAAAGCCCTCTAAACCAACATTCTTAACCATGCCAGGTTTTGGATATACCCGTGCCGAATAAGAACGCTTCATAGTATATCGAGTGGGAGCATCAATGGTGAGTATGTTTCTGGCTCGATCAATGCCTACTATTTTACGATAATAAAGCATGCTGCCAAGCTTCTGCTCATAGCCCAGCCACCCGAATTCCTGATGATCTTCAATCCAAGCCTGATTAGGGTCGACTCTTAAGATGATTGCATCACCAACTTCAAAAGGCTCCGTCTGTTCCACGGGAATCTCGATCGTAGGTCCTGACAAATCAGCAGTGATCAGCACGCTTTCGTTGCCTTCACGCAACCAATCGGCATCAGGTGTACCTGTAACACGAATAATTTGTTGTCCCCGCATCACCGTAGCATCATTGAACAAAAATGTCCGGCCAATACCCGCCCCCCGTAGCACGATACCATCTTTACGGATCGCCAGCGTAGACGCTCCAGGTTGCTTCGGCAAAATGCGATAAGTTCCTTCAGGTAAATATACCACAACCGCCTGCCGATTCAGCGAAGCCGCCTGATTAATCGCTGCTTGAATTGCCTCCGTGCTATCCCGCACTCCCATTGGATCGGCTCCAAAATCCAGCACATTCAAGATGGGCACATTTACAAGCACTGGTGGCACCTGATGTCCAAGAGCGTAACCTGCATATGAAAAATCTTGAATGAATGCATCGGTCTCAAAACTTAGGTCCGGCAATGCGGACCAACTCTCATCGTATAGCTCGGAATACCAACTTCCCTGGGATGGAGCAAAAGATGTTTGATTCACTGCGGAATCAACAGCTGGCGAGCAACCTACACTCAAGAAGAGTGCATACGTAAGAACTAGAGACGGAAGCTGTGACATAGCGAAGTGAGTATTATAAATACTACAAATTTAATGATTTGGACGGCGTAAAAAAGCCCCGACTGAGCAAACTATAGCCAATATCATCGCTCCGGCATGAGCAGGTTCTGGAATACTACTGGTGCCACTCGCTTCAAAGGAACGAATTCCCAAACCATAGGCAGTGCTGGAACTATCTGTTCCTATCCATTCGTCTTCTTCAAAATACAATCCAACAGCAGTAATCTCAGAAAGCGAAATCGAAGTATAGGATGCCGCATTTTGATCAAAATTGAGTGAAGTTGATGGCGTATAAAGTGCCCATTGTTCATTCGATAGCGCAGTACCGCTCAGCGAAAAACTCCCATTATTCTGACGTAAATTCAAAGCAGTTTGAGAGACATAGTAATTACCGCCGGCAACCTGAACGACATAGCGTCCATCGAAATCTAAACTTTCATCCGTCGAATTAATAAAACCTGCAGTGGATACTGTCAGACTAGTTAAAGTCACCGCCCCTGTGTTCAAGTCATTGGAGAAATCTTCTTGCTTAAAAATATAAACTCCAGCCAATCGCAGCTCTTCATTCAAAAAGCCTCCACTGCTATAAGATTGTAAGTAAATTTGATCCGTATTGTCCGACCCCGTATTGTTGCGGATCTGTCGACGACTGAAGCCACCATCGACACTATCCGACCAAAACTCATGCCCACCATAGAACGTAGGCCCCGTATATCCAGATACTGGACTCATCTGATTCGTATCGCTAAAACTAGTACGGTATACATAGGGGTTGCTCGCAACTTGCGCAGTTGGACGCGCAAAGTTGGCATCAGTAGCCACATAACCGTTACTCGCACTGTATGAAATTAAGGTCTCGGCCTGGATGCTAGCCGAAGCAAGACATACTGCCGTAAAGATCATTAAGCCGTGTTTACTCTGATTGGGTATTTTCATAATATTAATGGATTGTTAGGTATATCGTCCAGACATGAGACGCGCAGACCTTGCAATCTAGTCTGGCATAGCAGAGGATCAAAAGCTTTAACATTCAAACATTTGAAAAATAATTCAAGTGTTTGAATTGAGGCAGAGTTGCACTATGCTCCTCCTCCACAGTATAAATTATGTTCCAAAAATAAATCTGCATTTGGATTAACTACCATGCCCGTCAATACATTACAAAGAAAGCCTGCAACCGCTTTTACACTCATCGAGCTTCTCGTGGTGATTGCTGTCATCGCAATCTTAGCCAGTATCCTGATGACATCACTGGGCCGGGTAAGCGAAAAAGCCCTGTTAACCACAAGCTTAAGCAATATCCGGGAGCTCCATGCTGCAAATACAATGTATGCAAATGATAATGGCGGCCACTATGTCCCAATCGCCTCTCGTGATAACAATGGCACCTTACTTCGGTGGCTAGAGAATGATCAATATAGAGCATTTTTAGGCCTACAGGAGGATCAGGAGTGGCCCGATGACCTATTTTCGCCCAACGCAAATGTTCTAGATTCTCATGGCAAGCCACGCTTTGACCGCTCTTATGCAATGAATATAACAGGCTTAACTGGATATTCTACCCCAGGAAACCTCTGGCAGCTTTCAGTTTACAAAGTTGATGAACCAGCGAAAACAATCGCGATGACCGATGCATTGGACTGGATCGTCTCTTATTATGGCACAAAAAAATACACCGGAGTGGAAGTCTCTTCAGGCAGCACAGTCGCCTATCGATACAGTGGCAAAGCCGCAGTTATCTACTATGATGGCCATACCGCGGCACACACGATGGAGGAAATTAGCGATAAATCAGAAGCGTGGTTTCTTGATAATTAAGAAGCCGCAACAGCAGGCAATATGGTGCCTCCCTCATGATACTCACCTGCAACCATTAGAGACTTTGGAGTCTTGGGAACCCCATAGACATGCTCATGCATTTGAGCGACCAAAAAACTAACCGCACTTTCTGCAAGTATCTCAGGTTTGGTATCAAAGCCCGAAATCTCATCTGGAGTTTTCGGCGAATAGCCCTTCCAGCCTATAATGGAAAAACCGACCTCCTCTGGAATCTTCAAGCCGGATTCCAATATCAATGCGTGTTCTCTTTCATGAGCGATCACAGCATCCAATTGATTGCGATCAATCCACTGACGAATCGATGTAGCATCCAGGAAATCTTTCGAATGAAGTTCTATTTTAGCAGAACCACTAGCCACCTGCTCGTAAAGATATGCACTATGTAAAATTCCGTGAGTTCGGTTACTCAGTGCTTGAGACAGCACTAAACCTATCCGACGATATCCTCGTTTCCTTAAAATATCCAAATGCGTCAACATATTGTGATAGTGATCTAACACCGCTCTAGTAAAATTTGGCTGACTGACTGAATAACCATATTCAATCACAATAAACTGCGACCATTCATCTCCCAAATCAGCACCTGACTCGGCAAAGGGGCCGACTAGAACTCCCTTAATTCCACGATTCCACCAGACCGATTTGAAATGCTTTAAACTACTACCTGCATCGCTCAAATTATATTCATTTAGCTCATAACCTAACTGCTGCGCCTTCATTCTGGCTCGACGCATCACCATCGCATTAAATGGATCAGAGCGCGGCATATCCGTCAAATAGGCAAGCGCACTTTGTATGGGACGCGTGCGATTTTGCTCACGATACGCACATAAAGCCTTCATTGCGGCGCTTGGTACATATCCCATCTCATTTGCAATTTTACGAATCCTCGAACGAGTCGCTTCCGACAATCGAGGATCCTCCCGCAAAGCCAACGAAACGGTTGAATAGTGCATGCCGGCCTCTCTAGCGATGTCTTTGATAGTAATATAAGATGCCATATCAAATGTTTGAATAAAACATAAGGTGACGTCAATAGCTCGTATTTACAATATATATGCATTCCGATGACACTAACCTAAGAATCGTTTACATATATTTTGAAGAAGACGTTCACCTATTCAACAAAGCAAATAGCCACGACAATTTATGACTATGTCATATTCGGAACTGGGTATATTGGATTCTCTGCAGCGTTACGCCTAGCAAAAGCTAACTATCAAGTGCTGCTCGTTGAGTCCAGCGGACAGTTGCTGTGGGAATCAACCGCCGCGCTCGAAAACCAACTAAGCAAGCAAAGTAAGCACCCTGCTTGGTTCGATTGGATCGATGATTTACGAGCTTTCAAAGCGTGTAATGAATACTATTTCGACCCAGTAGGCGCAGAAATATTGGCCGCGGAGCGGTTATCCTCGAAAGCCGCCTGCCCCAACATTGATACAGTTTTATACGCACCGACAGTATCTGTCGAAGTCCTCTCGCAACAGATCATTTCAGTTACACTTGCAACAAAATCAGGCTTACAGCAAATACAAGCAAGACACTGGCTTGATTGCACTGAGAACGCAGAAATTTATAAACTCACCGAACCTGAAGCAGACTATACATGCCGCCGTCAGACACAGATCTGGCGCATCGGATTACAATCTAATCAATGGCAGATTGTGATAGATCAACTTCAGAAGCGCAACACGGCGACACCAATTACACTCATAGGAAGTCTCAAAAAAGAAGAGCAGTATTTGTCATGGATCTCGCATCAAGGCGCATGGGGACAGCCTTTAGTTGAACAACTCAGAACATTACGCAAGGAACTGCCTAAAGAAGCCTCCGTAATCGTGAGCCATTGCGGCATGATGCCCTACCCAAAATACGAAATATCCAAGACGCCCTCTCCACTCTCAATTAAGTGCAACAACTTAACGGTGCTATCACCATCCGTGAATGCAGAAATTGCTCCCAATTCAATAGAAGAGCGCTTCTTAGTTGGAGCAACTAGTCACATTCCCCGCCCACTGCATTCCGAGCTCACCGGTAACACAGCCAAAACTGTCATCGCCATTAACAAGGTTATCTCATGCGATGTGCTAGTAGCAGGCACTGGAACCGCAGGATCCATCGCCGCTATGGCTTCTGCACAAAAGGGCGCCAAGACTATAGCCATTGATTCTGCAACGCATCCAGGTGGAATCGGAGCAGGTGGTGGCATCACTGGCTACTTTTATGGCATCTCAGGTGGCTTTCAAACTCAAGTAGACAAACTCACCAATGAAATAACAGAACTCTTACTGGGACATGCTCCCAGTAAAGATAGTTGGCATCACGATGCCAAAAAATTAGCCATTCTTCAAATTTTTGAACAGCAGCAGATCACCTTTAATGGACATTTATTGCTCTTCGATGTAGAAAAGAAAAATGGGCAAGTTACCGCCGTCTACGCAGCAAGCGCAGGTCAGGTCGTCAAATATGAAGCGAGTAGTTTCATAGACTCCACTGGAGATGGGGACCTGTGCACACGTGCCGGTGCCGCCTACACCATAGGGCGCAGCGGAGATGGCCGCAATCTAGCCTATTCATTGGCCGCACTCGCATTAGAACGCAAGGGGGCACAACTTGGATTACAAACATTCAACTATGATGCAGGCTGGTTAGACCCAACCTCCGCATTAGATCTAACACGCGCCCGACTCACTGGTATTGGGCTGTATAAAAATTCAAATGCTTACAAGAATGGCACGCTGATCGCGATTGCACCCATTCTTGGAATACGTCAGTCACGACAAATAGTCACGGACTATATACTACAACTCGACGATCTTGTTTCACAAAGAAAATTTTCCGATAGTATTGGCGAAGCTGGCTGTCATGCGGATTCACATTCTGTCGACTTCGAATTTGAGGATGATGAAATGGTTTTTTTCTATTGGGCTTGTCGTTTATTTCGAGCACCATTGCGCACACAGCTCCCCTATCGCATGTTAATTCCTCGTGGACTCACCAATGTGTGGATCGCATGTCGCGCAGCAGGCATGAGTCCAAACGCATTTTATGCGATACGTATGCAGCGTGACATGCAGCGCTTAGGAGAGATTGCCGGCAAAGCAGCCGCCCAGCTAGCCGCACAAAATAACCATGTATCCGCTCGTGATATAAAGCTATCTACACTACTACGCGACCAGACGGAAACATTTGACCCGACGGATCCCTATGGCACACAAACAGCCAGTGATCCAACTCCTTTGAAAACTCTCGAGAATGGACAGTCAGGCTTGTCGCTTTGGCAAATCTACCAGTCACCTAAGACCTATAGCTCACAAATCAAATCAACGCTAAACTCGGACAACCTGAATGCAACTTTTTATACCGCATGTGTCTTAGCAATGTGGAATGATCCCACCGCAGAAACGCGTCTACTAACAGCTATACATAACAAAGAAATCGGCGCGATCAATCCACAAGACAATGCCGGCGCCTATGGACAAGAAATCGACATCCCGTTCTGGTTACTGGCAATCATCCTACTTCGTCGCTGTGGCACCAACACATGCAATCAAACTCTAGTGATTGAATCAGCGAACCATGAGCATCTGTTAAACGTGCGCACCTCTATTGCGCTCACCGTCGAACGCCTCATTCAGAAAGCAAGCATTGCCTTCGCGGATGCACTCGCCATTACAGAAAATCTAATGGCCTCGATCCCGCCAGATTCAAATCAATTACCCTCTCGATCGATTGCACGCTCAATGCGAAATGAGAAACAAATCACACTTCCCAACAATAGTGGTGCAGAGAAAAAAGAAGATCATCTATGGCAATTACATCTAGTTATTTGCCGAATTCAGTCGGCATGTGGACAGCAGCCAACACTCGCAAAATCATATCAAGACGACGAGCGTGTGCATGTACGCGATCACTTCCACAATCTCCAGATTAAAGCGCGCGAGCGGACGCACCAAGTCAACCCACCATCACACCAGGCCAATTAGTCGAAACAAACTGAACCCTGCAGATTTGCTAAACCCTGAGATTTATGGCCGATTACCGAATGATCATAACACCAACTGGGCACCGACAAGTGCGGGCGCCCATAGCTGAGCTCTATTGAATTCACGCGAAGACCATCGCCCACTTTCTATAAATGCCACGCAATTAATTCAGTGCCTACGCTAAACAGCAAAACGATCTTGATGGCCTCACGCAGAAAATCCGGATTCTGCCCTAAAGGGCCATATACCAAGTCTCCGATACTCAGCAGCATGGTTAATCAACACATTAGGCATCCAGCCAGCTCACTATAATGGATCGAAGGCTGCATCAATAAATAGTATTATTATGAATTTTGTTATACTTAAAATCGCATTTTAACCCCACCGACTTGTAGGTTGCGCTCACTCAGGTCTTCCCATGGCACCCATTCAACGTGCCCATCCCGATATCCAGAATGAGATCCAGTAGGTATGCCTGATTCCTGGTGATTGACACCAGCTCCCCAACCACCACTCAATTCTCTGGTAAGGTCCACCCAAAGGTGTTGATAAGCTGTCTCGTCGACCATTCTTTTCGCAAAGAATGGAAGATCCACCGCCTTAGCGCCATTGACGGTCGCACTAGCTCCCCAATTATTATCATTCCCCATATAAAGATAACCACCGACTCGCGCACCGGATGAATAGTCCCAATACGCTTCTGCATTCCAATCCGAATTAGAAGGAGAATAAAAGGCATCCCTGGACAATCCGTTTGACTCACGAAAAGACTCCAAACTATCCGCTTCAAACCAATATGGATAATTGAGCCCAGGATGATGCAGATCCGGAAATACGCCATTATTCAAGGTAGCTTCCTGTAGTGTAGCCGTCAACAGTCCACGGATGTTAGACACACATGCAGCGCGCTGCCCCTTTTCTCTAGTGCTCGAAATGGCTGGTATGATAACTGCAATCAGGATCGCGATAATAGCGATTGAAGCCAGTAGTTCAATTAAACTAAAAGCCTGGACTCTTGACTGCCTACTACCGACGCAATACCTCGTTTGTTTACTCCCGGATCGCTTCATCCTAGCCTACCTCCAATATGATAATTACAATAATTTGGGATTGGCCCACTCGGCCCTTGTAGCTCACTGAAAGAAATCAGTGAGCTACAAGCTTGCGTGTGGCGCACGGCAACACACGCAAGCAAGTGAACCCCCATCGTTAATGACAAGCCACTACGCATTCCGCTTTCCACGGCGCATTAAAAGCGTCGAGCCAAAAGAGACGACTGCGAATATCAATGCCATTGATGAAGGCTCTGGAATCACGACACTACTGGCCGTCAAAGTAATATTATCAATCGTGTGACTTCTATCATTAGCACTTGAGTTGTCGTAGAAATAAATACGAAACTCAATGTCCGTGGACACATTCTGGAGCTCAGTAATGCCCGACAAATCAATAGTGCGACTTTCTATGGCTGACCCACCATTTTCAAATGATGAGTCTGAAATGGTAAAACTGTCCAAAACAGTTCCTGCGGTCGCAAAACCGTCGAAACTACTAAGAACCGCCACACTAAAGCTCAAGGTCGGGTGTGTACTCACAAACCCTTGGTCAAAATCAAGCGAGTCCAAAGAAACAAAATTCCCACCCGTCTCCAGAGTAAACGAATGAAAATCATTGTATGTGATTGAATTCGCAAGACTGTCAGCTGTCCCACCAGAGAAAAAGTAAACATTCTCATCATCGACATCGTATCCCATTGGCTGCTGGCCATTTGTGAGATTCGGCTGAGACACGGAACTAATACTGTAATCACCCGCTAGAGTAAACGAGTCAGTATCAGTTGAAATAGCACTGCCACCATCAAATTGGTATTTAGCAACAACGACATCGCCTGAGAGGCTGCTAACACTAAATCCAAGCGTTAAAAGAATGACGGATGTGGTGGCCCCCCGCCAGATGAGTTTTGAGTTATTTTTCATATATATGGGTCGCGGTAGTACGCTTATTGTTGGTTTATTTTACTTATTGGTTGTCACAGTTAACATCTCCTTTAACAGATCCATCACAGAAAATCAGCAAGAGTCAAGTCGACATTCGTCTTTTTTGATCACAATTAAAGAATATAAGCCACAAAGCATTCGGCTTGCCAAAATATAAAAAAATCAAATAAACCACCCAAATCGCCCATATAATAAGCAATAAAAAGCGATCCAACACACTCAAAAACAAACCAAGTCTCCCCGCTGTAGCACTCCAACCCCAACGATCCACAAAAAGACGCATAGCCTCCAAAAACCACATAGAAAGAGCTATCATACACATGCAACACAGATTAAAAAGACACCACCAGCCCACACGGGACGCCACAACTAATAGAGCATAAAAACATAATAATAAACACTTTATCACACACACCAGACAAGCAAAACACCACGATACCACAGACCACTACGACAATAATTCAGTACAATCAACCAAACCGCCCACACACACACATCGAGCAGAGCACAGAACGCACAATAGTTCAACCCGCCCTCCCACAAAAAACCACCCAAATCAGCAAAAAACATTTCCTCGTGGGCAATATAAATTCATTTGACAGCACAAACAATACAGATTTGATACAGACATCAAAGCACCACACAACAATCCAGCGACAACAGCAATCAACTTAACATAAGCATGCAAAACTTCCAGCAACACCCATCCCCCAACAAGCCTCTTCAAAGTCACCCCAAGCGCAGGAAGCTTGCCGCCTGCATTTGCGCGCTAGCGCTGGGGGCAATCACAAGCCAGGCCCAAGACCTCCTACTAAACGACACCTTCTCAAGATCAGCAAAAGGAACATTCCTGGAACAGTCCGCAGGACTAGAATGGGAAGCTCAACAAGGACGACTAATCATAGGCAACGGACGCCCACTAAATGGCCAAGCTCTCAGCTATGCACCAAACCGCACCTGGGACTTCCAAATCTACAATAGAGACCTGAATGCGACCCTCTCCCCGGAGGAAGCCATCGAAATGAGCTTCTCGGCCGCAGTAAAAACAGACGCCTCTCCAGAGTTCTACATCTATTCCATGCGACTCATAGATAAGGATAATTATGTCCAAATCCAAGTGAAAGGAGGCGCCAAGACTCCGACGGTAACCGTGGAAGCAGTCATCAACGGAAAAAAATCACAATCAGAAGTTGAAGATGCATCCTACTATGAAACTTCAGAGGGCACTGGCTTGGTTGCAGTCAAACTACTCGTATCCGAAGGGTACGCCCAAGCATATTGCGACTGGAGCGGCGAAAATACGTGGTCCTCTCCCAGCAAGCCAATCACTTTTCAACTAACAACAATAGACCAAATACAATTACGCTACTACGCGATGGGCTATTGGAGCGCAATGGACGACCTAAAAGTGGCGATCATCAAGCCTACTCAACAATAAAGACAGCAGGAATTATAAAATGGCAATCTTACCCACATTCAATGAAGGCGACAATGAAGCAGCGTCCTCAGTCAGCACCCCTGAGCGAAGCCGAGTCATCAAGCACCTAAACAAGCTGGTGCGACAACGACACGAGGGCGATCGCTTGCCGTCGGTCCGCCAGATCAGCAAAGATTGCCGGGTCAGTTCAGTCACCGTGCAAGCAGTCGTGGAAGACCTCTGCAAACAAGGGGTCATCGAGACACGCCCCCGCAGCGGCATCTTCCTCGCGGAAGGCGGCTCCAAGGCAAGCACTGGCCAAGTGGACATCCTTTTCATTACCAGCAATACCCATGCACTGGATGCGGATGTATCCGAAAAGGAATCATTCCACCCACGCCTGCTTCAGGAATTGGTCAGCCGCTGCGGGAAAGATTTACGCAGCACACGGGTGCACGTCGTTCTCGGCAGTGCCGCAGACAACGAAATGCACGACCTGATTAGCCGGGTAGACTTCCAGTCCTGCGTCGTCATCGGTATGCAGAATGAGCACGTCAACCAGGTGCTGACCCAACATAATGTAAACTTTGTTCACCTCTTCCCCTCAGCACCGGTCCTTCCTGAGTATTGCGTTGCGGTGAACAATGAGAAACTGGTTCACATGCAGCTCGAACATCTCTGGAGTTTGGGACACAAGAAAATCGGTCTCTTTTCCCGCTCGGACGCATCAGCCTATCATCGGGATAAGGTAGAACGTCGCATGTGCTACTATCGCCTCATGGCGGAATCCGGCCTTCGGGTGGCCCCGCACTGGGCCCCACAGCTGAGTTATAATCCAGCCTCCGCACTCGAAACCTTCCAAACCTCGTTATCAGATCCAGCAGACCGCCCCACCGCGCTCATAGTTGACGACAGCTCATTGCCACTCATCTACCAGACACTACAGGGCCTCGGACTCAACCCCGGGCGCGACATTGCACTGGTGGGCACAGATGGTCTACCGATGTCAGCGGAGATGTATCCAACTGCGACCTCTCTTCGCATCGGCTTGGGCGAATCCGCAGCGCTTGCTTTGGATATGTTGGATAGCCGGGCAAAGAACGACAAATCCATTTCCCAGTGCCGCTGGGCTCCGATCGAACTGATCGTTCGGGAAACGTCCTGCCCGCCTCCAGTGTCTGACGAGACTCCGAAGCTAGGCTGATGCGCAGACCAAATGACTTTTAAACCCATTTTATCGATACCCATGTTAAATTTGATTCGAAAATCCACGTCGCTTGCGGCCTGTCTGACGGCAGCAGCGTTTGCACCCATAATTGCAGAAGGGCAAATTGAGGCTCCTTCCATTGACTCGTCTTACCAGATCGACGGCTCCTTCGCCGAGCCCTTCTGGAAACAGCTGGAGTGGCAGGACTCTTTTCATGCATTAAAATCGGATGCGCCCGCCCCCGATGCCACCCGTTTTACAGTCGCAGTGACTGACGATGCCCTGCTTATCGGTATCATTGCCGATGTGGACAAAGGCTTAATCGCCAACCAGGCAAACCAAACAACTGTCGCCAACCCCACTCTGGTTGGCTACGGCAAAGAGCCCGGCCTCGAATTGTTCATCGCTCCCAGCGCGGACGGCGATCAGTATGGTCAGTGGTATGTCACCACCGCTGGCTTGGCCAACGACATCTGGCGCAAAGCTGGCACAGGCGCCGGTGGCCTCACCTCATGGCGCAGCCAGGCCGAAGTGGCCTCACAGGTCAATGAGGGCAAGTGGTTCGTCGAAATGGCGATCCCTTTGGCCGCTTTCAAATACACACCGGAGTCCGCGGAACAAGACTGGCGCATCATGCTGGGCCGTGTGCATCCGAGAAAAGACGGTCGCCCGGTTTCCTATAGCACCCACGCTCCGCTCTCCGACAATTTCCATGAATTGGCTAATTATGTGCCCCTGCACATGGAGCACAGTGGACTCGAAGATTTCCTCTGGATGATCCGCCCGGTTAACGACGGTAAAGTCATCCAGGGCACGAACGGCACGCTTGAGTATCAGCTTGAGATTGTAGCGG
The DNA here is from genome assembly GCF_031127905.1 of Thalassobacterium sedimentorum. Taxonomy (GTDB): domain Bacteria; phylum Verrucomicrobiota; class Verrucomicrobiia; order Opitutales; family Coraliomargaritaceae; genus Thalassobacterium; species Thalassobacterium sedimentorum. Next base: position 293,916 of record NZ_JARXIC010000001.1, read on the forward strand.
ATCGAATGGAAAAAGAAGGCGCTGAGTTTCGCGATGTTCAGATTGATGGCACCTTGGAAACCACACAGGGAGCCGTCGAGGCATCCAGCATGGTGGCATTGAAATCGTCACGTTCTTCGATGGTTAATTTGACCTTTCCGCTATCGGCGAAAGACGCACCTAAAACCGGAACTCTGAAACTGAGTTTAGCAGCGAAAGAACTGCCCAATCGCGCCCTCGCCTTACACGTGCAGGATGTCCCATTGGACTTTAAACCGATCTCCATTCACGTCACCCAGCCAGCCTATCGAAATAGCATCTACGCAACGGAAGACATTGATGCCATCGAAGCGGCGGTCTCTCTGGCTGTCGCACCGGAAGACCTTAGAAATGCTCGTTTGACCGCAGCGCTCTACGCCAGCGGGAACGATCAACCTGTCGCGAGCCAGGAACTCGATATGACAGAGCTTCAGAGCAACGTGCGTCTGGAGCTGGAGCAAAAACTCGCGGTGGGCTCCTACCAACTGCAAGTGAGCGTGCAAAAGCCGGATGGCACTCAATGGCAGACGAAAGAGTTGATTCGAAGCCTGCCCGCCGCGCCTTATGATGAATGGCGCATCGATGCCGACAAAGTGCTCCTGCGCAACGGTGAGCCCTTCCTCCCCTACGGTTGGTTCGGATGGAAAACAGAAGCCGATCCTGCAATCGAGGGCATCAATACCGTGCATGTCTACCACCTCCCCAATCAGGGAATCGAAAAGACACTCGCATTCATGGACCGCATGGCCGAGGAAGGCGTCGTCTGCCTGACAGATCCATGGCCTGCAGCGCTGTATCGTAAAAACCAAAAGCAACCGATGTCCGTCGCCGAGGAAGAACAGCTGCGTCAATACGTGCGCCGTCTGCGCGACCACAAGGCCCTCTTAGCCTATTACATTTACGATGAGCCGGAATTCGTTCCGGTGCTTCCCGAGCGCCTGAATCGCGCCTATGAAATTATTCAGGAAGAAGATCCTTACCACCCCTGCATCATTCTCAATATGCAGTTCGATGCCATCGACCGCTATGCCAGTGCAGCCGACATCATCATGCCCGACCCCTACCCGTCTTTCCGCGAAAACATGGGGCCGATCTCCGGTATCGTTAAAGTGGCCAAACACTTGAAAGAAGCCAAACGCGCTTCTGAAGGCCGTCAGGCAATCTGGGTGACTCCTCAGGCTTTCGAATGGGACGCGCAAACACCGGCCGCCCGTGCGCCGAATTTCCTCGAACTGCGCAATCAGCAGATCCAGGGCATCGTCACCGGCTCGAAAGGCTTCATCTGGTGGATTTACGGACGCCAGCTCAACGACAAGAACCTGGAACTGGGCATGCCATTCTTAGCGCGTGAAGCGCAGCTTCTGAAAAGCGCCATCCTAGCGCCGGATGTCGAAGAAGAACTGCAAATCACTGCCGACGACACGTCACACCTACACAGCGCCGTCCGTAAAGTGGGCGAGCACACCTACATCTTCGTGGTCAACACCAGCCCTGAATCCATGGGCGCGGTCAACTTCCACCTCCCTTCTTTGGGAACCACAGCACTACAGGTCGTCTCCGAGAAGCGTGACGTGCGGGTGGGCAATGGTAAATGGCGCGACACCTTCGAGGGCTATGCCGCGCATGTTTACACCACCGATCCTCACTACGAGTTCGGGCAAACTGTATTGGCGGTGCAACGACGCATCGACGAAAGCCTCGCCAAACTTGGCAAGCCGGGCAACTTAGCCTTTCGTGGACTTGGAGCAGAAATCGAAACCTCGACCCACTACGAGTTCGGCACCTATCCAAAGCGTCTAAACGATGGCTATGATGGTCGCTGGTGGCAGGCCCAACAGGGTAAAGATCCCGCTTGGATTCAGATAAACTTCCCAAGTGCGACCGAAGTCGGACGCATCGTCGCAGTCACCAACGCCCGCTCTTTTGAAGTTCAGGTCAAAGACACAAGGGGCTGGAAAACCGTCTACAGCGGCGAGAAACCTGCCGACACTCCAGTCGTTGCCCCCTTCACGCCACAAACTACGGACACAGTCCGACTCTTGATTCATTCAGCAGGCAACCGCTCATCGGAACGAATCACTGCCCAGGAAATCGAAGCATATGCCAACTAATCTCCCATCTCCTCCCGCTCGCAAAGCGGAAGTAGACTCTTCATTCATGCCAGTATTTACAGCACAGTCGCCTGCGATTGAAAGGCGTGCCGTGCATCTGGATCTGAAGGGACTACCACCAACCTTTGAACGCCTGATGGCCTTGGTCGAAGTCTTTGACCAAATGCGCTTTAACAGCGTAGTCGTCGAGTGGGAGGACATGTTTCCCTGGTCATTTGATCCGAAATTGCGCAACGCTTCTCACTACACGGCTAAGCAAGTCAAACAGTTTGCCAAACGCTGCGCAGAACTGGACATTGAAATCATCCCTCTGATTCAATGCCTCGGGCACCTGGAATTCGTTTTACAACATGAGCCCTACCAGCACCTGGCCGAGTGTCCGGAATATGCCGATACCTTGAACCCGTTACACGAGGGCTCGGTGAAGCTGGTCTTACAAATGGTCGATGATGTGCTGGAACTCCTACCGGATGTGACGCACTTTCACCTCGGCGGCGATGAGGCCTGGTCCTTCGGCACCAGTCCCGCTTCGCAAAGCTTCATTGCAGAACACGATAAGCCCACTCTGTTCCTGAAACATGTTCAGCCCATTCTGGACTCCTTGCGCCTGCGCAAGGTTCGTCCCCTGATCTGGCATGACATGATGATGAACTGGCCGGTCTCCGCGTTGCAACAAATCGGCAAAGATGCCGACCTGGTCGTCTGGGGTTACCGGGGCACGCCCGCCATGGCTACCCACCACCACAAGTTGGAGGTTCTGGATCGCCTGCACGAAGCGGGCATCCCGATCTGGGGCGCTTCCGCCTACAAGGGTGCCGACGGACCTTTCCGCGATTTGCCGAACAAAGAGGCTCGCTTGCTCAACCATACCGGCTGGATGGATGTGGCGGCACCCTACGAGTTGAAAGGACTCATTGCCACAGGTTGGTCGCGCTATGCGAGCGGCCGTGTACAGGGAGAATCCATTGACGCCTGCCTCGTCGAACTCGCCATGGCCAGCATCACATTTTATAACGGCCACTGGCCAAACAACGGCTGGCAAGTCTGCGATCAACTGCTCAAGGAAACGGGAGCCTATGAGTGCTCCAGCCGTTTGCGCGAGCACTTCAGCAAGGCCGACGCCTTACGCGAAGAAGCCTGGCAAGCCGCACGCCAATTAAAAGAACAGCTGGCAGGCATGCAGGTCGATCCGGGCCAGCCCTCCGCAGGCACCAACCGGATTTTATGGGATTTCTTCCAGGACCTGGTCCAGCGCATCGAGGAACAAAGCAAACTGCTGCCAGCACTTTTAAAAGGCCTGGTTTGTGAACCTTTTATCGAACCTTACTACCGAACATGGGCGACGGCCTTGCGGACCGAAGCTGATACCATCAAAGCCCGCTTAAAAATTAAAGACTAAGCATTTACGAATCATGACAACGACTGTAACAACCCAGAGCCAATTGAACTGTGATGTATGCGTCGCAGGTGGCGGTCCCGCCGGAGTGCCGGCAGCCATTGCTGCGGCCAGAAACGGAGCCAAGGTCATTCTCTGCCAGGACCGGCCAGTGCTGGGCGGCAACGCATCCAGCGAAATCCGCATGCACATCGTCGGCGCCGACGGTTCGGGCAAGCGCGGCAGTGCTCTGGCAACGGAGACCAGAGAGGGCGGCATTATCGAAGAGATCCGCCTGGAAAATGCGGTTAAAAATCCGCAGCGCTCTAACTCGATGATGGATCTTATCCTCTTCGACATGTGCCAGCGGGAACCGAATCTCACGCTGATGCTGAATACCTGTGTGACCGCAGCGCAAGTCGAGGAAGGCGTCATCCGCTCCGTCACTGCGGAGCGCCAAAGCACGGAAGATGTTTTTCAAATCAATGCCAAGATCTTCATCGACTGCACGGGCGATGGTCGCCTGGGCGTCGAAGCGGGGGCGGAATTTTATGAGGGCCGGGAATCCAAAGCCGAGTTTGGCGAGTCGATGGCGCAGGAGTCACACGACAGCAAACGCCTGGGATCGACCCTGCTCTTCCAAGCGCGCAAGCACGATAAACCGATGCCCTTTACGCCGCCGTCCTGGGCGAAGCCTTTTACTGAGCGTGAACTGCACCTGAGAAATCACGCCGCAGCGGGCGACACAGATTGTGGTTTCGATTATGGCTACTGGTGGGTCGAATGGGGCGGCTGCCTCGACACGATTAAGGATAACGAAACGATCCGCGACAACCTGATGGCCATTATGATGGGCGCCTGGGACCACGTGAAAAACGGCGACCCCACGGATCCGAACTACCCGAATCCGGACTCTCACGGCGCGAGTCACTGGGCACTGGATTGGTTCGGCTTTGTGCCGGGCAAACGGGAAAGCCGTCGCTTCAAGGGGCTGCACACTATCACCGAGTTGGACGTGATGGCTGGCAACGCTTTTCCGGATTCGATTGCCTACGGTGGTTGGCCCATCGACACGCATCCACCGGAAGGCATCGATGCGATCGACGAGCGGCCCGCGGTGCAACACGAGGTGCCTTACTTGTTTGATATTCCGCTGAGCGCCTGCGTCAGCCGCAACATCCCGAATCTGATGTTTGCGGGGCGTAATATTTCCGCCACGCACCTCGGCTTCGCCGCGACGCGGGTGATGGCCACCTGCGCCGTGATGGGCCAGGGAGTCGGCGTGGCTGCGGCCTATGCGACGCAAAAGGATCTGCAGCCGGTGGATCTGCCCAAGAACACCGCTGCCATGCGGGCAATTCAACAAGAGTTGCTGCGTGAGGATGCCTACCTGATTGATCCGCAAAATGAGGACCCGCGTGATCTGGCACGCGCTGCCAAGGTATCGGCCAGCAGCGAACAATCGGGCGGTGAAGCGGCCAATGTGCTTTCCGGTCAGACCCGAGCTACCCACGGCCCGAAGGGTGTCGCCCCGCAACGTATGAAGTCCGGCATCCACCGCTGGATGAGCGATCCGACGCAAGGATTGCCTGCGTCCCTCGAACTGAGCTGGGATCAACCGGTGAAGGTGGGCGAAGTTCAGTTGATCTTCGATACCGGCCTGCACCGCGTGCTCACTCTCAGTATGAGTGGTGGCTATACCAACTTAATGCAATGGGGACAACCGCAGGAAGAAACCGTCGCCGCCTACAAGATCGAAGTGGAACGCGATGGAAGCTGGCAAACGCTGGCTGAGGTGGCAGACAATTACCTGCGCCGCAGATGCCACGCGGCTGAGGAAGCCGCGCTGACCTCGCGTTTGCGTCTGACTGTGCTCGGCACGCATGGCCTCGACCATGCCCGCGTTTGCGAGATCCGCGTCTATCCAGAAGCCACTCCTGGCTTTCTGCAGGACACTAACATCGATGCTTAAATGATCGATTTGAGACAGTTGACTCCTCCCACCCGTTCTGCGGGTGGGAATCGGGCTCGACAGTGCTGGTTGTTGCTGGCTCCGGCCATGCTCTTCCTCGGAGGCTGTCACACGGCGAGCATTGCGCCTCCGCCCGCACCGCAGAATCTGCTCGCGCATTGGAGCAGTGAAAGCGTCACAGTGGATGGCCGCTTGCTGGAGTCGGTATGGGAGCACGCGGTCGCCTATCCGCTGAGCTTCTCGCTGGCCGACAGCCCGGAGGGGCAGTCCCCCTCCGAAGCGGGAACTGTGCGCCTGGCCTGGGACAACGAATATCTCTACGCGGCCTTCGAGTTTCAGGACTCGGACGTGATTGAAGAAGGCGATGCCGACCAACTGCAGCAGCAACGAACGGGCGATGTCGCGGAGCTGTTTCTCAAACCGCAGGGGCAGCCCTGGTATTGGGAATTCCACGTGACCGCGCGCGCTCGCAAAAGCGCCTTCTTCTTTCCCAGTCAGGGGCGGTCGGGCCTGCCGAGTAATTTCGATTTTGAGCATGGCACCCGCGCTGGCGCGATGATCGATGGCACGCTAAACGAGTGGAGCGACCAGGACGGTGGTTGGACGGCCGAGATGGCCATTCCGCTGCGCGACCTCAGCGTGCAAGGCGAAGACTTCGACCCCGACAGCGAATGGCGCGTATTGGCGGCTCGATACAATTACGCTTACTCCTTGCCCGCGCCCGAACTGTCCTCTGCGCCTCAACTTCCACGAACCTCTTTCCACGACCACCCCCACTACGGATTTCTTCAATTCCAGAAACCGCACAGTGCGGCAGGTGCGACCGAAACGCCGGACACGGCAAACTAGACGACATTTAAATGAATAACAAAAAAGAATTACGACTTGGCTTGATCGGAGCGGGACGACGCGGGGCATTCGCCCAATACATGCATCAGCCGGAGAACAATGTTTTCCTCACGGCCGCTGCCGATACCGATCCTGAAGCGCTTAAAGCGTTTCAGGAAACAATCGAGCGCGAGGTCTACGTGACCCAAGACTATCATGAATTACTGGCACGCCCCGATATCGACGCGGTGCTCATTTCCACGCCGGATGATCTGCACGAGGAACACGCGATCGCGGCATTGAAGGCTGGTAAAGGCGTCTACCTCGAGAAGCCGATCGCTATCACCATCGAGGGCTGCGACCGCATCCTGGAGACCGCGCGCAAGCAAAATGGCAAACTCTACGTCGGGCACAATCTGCGCCACTTTGCTGTGATGCGTAAGATGAAGGAGTTGATCGACTCCGGCGCGATTGGCGAAGTTAAGACGGCTTGGTGCCGTCATTTCATTTCCTACGGCGGCGACGCTTACTACAAAGACTGGCACGCCGAGCGTAGCCGCACCACCAGCCTGCTGCTGCAAAAAGGTGCGCACGACATCGATGTGCTGCACTGGCTCTGCGGCGGTTACACTGAAACGGTCACCGCCATGGGCGAGCTCTCGCTCTATAACCGGATCACCGATCGGCGCGATCCGAAGGTTAAGGGCGACACCTACTGGAACATGGATAACTGGCCACCGCTCTCGCAAAAGGGGCTGAACCCGGTCATCGATGTTGAGGATATTAATATGATGTTGATGCGCCTGGATAACGGCGTGCTCGCTACGTATCAACAATGCCACTACAGCCCGGATGCCTGGCGCAACTACACCATCATCGGCACCGAAGGACGCATTGAAAACTTCGGCGACATGTCGGGAGAGTGCATGATCAAGCTCTGGAATAAGCGTCACAACTATCAAGCCGAAGGGGATGCCGAGTTTATCATTCCTAAAGAGGAGGGCTCGCATGGCGGCGCCGACCCCAAGATTATTGACGAATTTATCCGCTACATGCGCGACGAGGGCGGCGGCACCATTACCTCCCCTGTGTCGGCCCGCTATAGCGCGGTCACTGGCTGCAAGGCCACCGAGTCGCTCAGAAACGGCGCGATCCCGGTCCAGGTCCCCAGATTACCGAAGGATCTGTCTGACTATTTCGATAAGTCTACCGGACAGTAATCGGCTCTAAATTCCTTTCGGCGATTAACGCCATATTTTTTAAACACCACAGCTGCTCGCGTTCGCGCGAGTGATCCAAACCAGCACAATGTTTCCACTTGCTCTCACTAATCTCCACCCGCTGGACCTCGGGATCATCGGAGTGATTCTCGCGATTGTTATCGGGTTCGCCATCTACTCGCAGCGATATACGCGCAGTGTGGCGGATTTCCTGTCGGCCAACCGTTGCGCCGGTCGCTACTTGCTGACCGTGGCCTCGGGCTCGGCGGGTATGGGGGCGATTTCGATCGTGGCGACTTGGGAGAAGTTTTATCAATCGGGCTTCACCGCCTTGTTTTGGGGGCAGATGCTGGCTCCCATCGGTCTGCTGATGGCGCTGTCGGGCTGGATCATCTACCGCTACCGTGAGACGCGGGCCATGACGCTCGCCCAGTTTCTGGAGATGCGCTACAGTCGCCGCTTCCGTGTCTTTAGCGGGGCCCTGTGCTGGTTGAGTGGTGTGTTGAACTATGGGATTTTCCCGGCGGTCACGGCGCGGTTCTTTATCTACTTTCTGGGATTACCGGTCCACATGTGGACGGTGCCGGGCACGGGCTTGGAGTTGAATCTCACCCTCGGTGTTGTCATGGCGATCATCCTGATCTCCGCCTTGTTTGTGACGCTGAGCGGCGGCCAGATCTCGGTCATGGTGACGGACTTTATCCAGGGGCAGATCAGCAACATCGTCTTTCTGATATTGCTTGGGGTGATGCTCTATCTCTTCCCTTGGAGTGTCATTGTCGATACCCTCATGCAGGCACCGGAGGGCGCATCGAAGCTCAACCCTTTCGATACTGGCTCACTGCCGGACTTCAATCCGCTCTTCTTTTTGATCCTGATGTTCCTCACCGTCTACAACTACATGGTGTGGCAAGGCAGTCAGGGCTATAACGCCTCGGCGATCAGCCCGCATGAGGCGAAGATGGCTGGCATTCTCGCGCAGTTCCGCAGTGGGGTCACGTATTTGCTGATCCCGCTGGCCGCGGTCTGCGCCTATGTGCTGATGAATGCGCCGGTGCATGAAGCCGCCACCCTGGCCACGCAGTCGACACTGGACGCGATCGGTGACCCTCAGTTGGCCAAGCAAATGACCACGACCGTGGCCATGTCGCAAATCCTGCCGATCGGAGTGGTCGGCTTGTTGGCGGTCGTCATGATCATGGCCTCGCTGGGCACGGATACCACCTACCTGCACTCCTGGGGCAGCATTTTCGTGCAGGACGTGCTCTTCCCGATTCGCCAATTGCGCGGACACGAAGATCGCTTAACTCCCGAAACCCATCTGCGCTGGTTGCGCTGGTCCATCGTCGGAGTGGCCGCGTTCACCTGGTGCTTTAGTATGATTTTCCCACTCAAGGAATACATCCTCATGTATTTCCAAGCCACCGGCGCGATCTTCACCGGCGGCGCAGGTGCCGTGCTCATCGGCGGGCTCTACTGGAAACGTGGCACCACCTCCGGCGCATGGGCATCGATGATTGTGGGCTCCTTCCTCGCGGTGGGCGGCATCCTGACCATCAACATCATTTGGCCCAATGCCGTGCCGGCCTTACAGGATGCCTACCCCGCCAGCGAATGGATACAGTCCTTACCGGAAAAATTCTGGCTGAATGGCGTGCACATGGCCTTCCTCGCCTCCCTCTCTGCTACGGCCACTTACGTGATCGTCAGCCTACTCTCTCCCGATCCGCAGCTCAACATGGACAAGCTCCTGCACCGTGGCGAATACGAGGCCAAGACGCCTGAGGGAGCCGACCACATAGCACCCGTAGTGACCGGCTGGCGCGGACTGCTGCCCGGAGCGGAATTCACTCGGGGCGACCGGATTATTTACTACCTGAAACTGGGCTGGGTCATGTTCTTCTTTGTCACCTTTGTCGGCATCAGCCTCTGGCAAGTCTTCTACAAATGGCCCGACCAATGGTGGGCAAACTGGTGGCTTATCAACCTCATCCTGACCGGCGTAACCGGCACCCTCACCACCATCTGGTTCCTCATCGGCGGCTTTAAGGATCTGAAAGCGATGTTCGCCCGCCTGTCCACTATCCAGCGCGACGCCGAGGACGACGGCACCGTTAACTAGCCTGCCCTACATTTCTTGCAGCGGGGCTTTGCCACCCTGTCGATCAGTATGAAACCTTTTCACATTATTCTACGCTACGGGCTGGACCCGTTCAACGGGCTGGAAGAAAACTACCGCCGCTTGCTCGACTTCGTCGATGAGTCGGGCATCGGGGAGGTCATGTTCCTGATTGCCCCCGAGGAACGAAGCCAGGGGCATGTCACGCTCGACGAGATCCAGCCATGGATTGAGGCGATCCAGCGGATCAAGCCCCTTCTCGCGGAAAAAGGAGTCGGGGTGAGCCTGAATCCCTGGACCACGACCTACCATGCCGGACGCGGACGCCACCTGCATTCGGGACAGGACTTCCGCTTAGAGGGCGTCTAATAAATTTCCAAAACGGTTAGAATCTAGTCGCACGCTTGAGCATGAGTCGAGTCATCGCAATATGAATCATGGCAGTAGATGACTCAATGGTAGTTTCGTAGTCTTTGGACATTCTGCGGTATT
>NZ_JARXIC010000020.1 GCF_031127905.1 Thalassobacterium sedimentorum
AAAGTACTTCGTACGTTCAAGTACTTTTTATCAAAAATTGCATTTATTTTACAACAAAGTCACAACAACCTTGAATTCAACTAATTATGTAAGCGAAAATATCACACACAACCGAAGCGCGAACCACCCAGAGCCCTATTCCATAGCAATAGAGCCCGACGATACGCCCCAAAACTACATTTCATCCACCAACTAGACAAGGCCCAGAGGCACCCGGCAAGGAAGCCAAGCAAATGTGCAAGTGGCAAGGGCACCACGCCGACACCGAGGTCACTCACGAACAGTGTGGTGCCGCTGAGCAGCTCAAAGAAAACTTTGCCCAAAAAACCGAGCAAAGGCAGCCAAGCAAAGAACATCCGCTGCCAGCGGTCACCTATGCGGCAGAGCCCGCAACAGACGCGAGCATAGAGCATACTATCCAAGGCAGACAGGCCGCGATACTCTGTGAGCGCAGGATCCAAATAGAACAATAAAATCGAAAGCAAGGGAGCGACCAATAAGAGCCAAGCCCACAAGCACCACCTCTCTTCGCGCCACAATAGCAAAGCCAGGAAGGCAAACATCACCGCGTCCCAAAGAAAATGATCATAGGTAAAATGCAGTAAATGCCCCGTCCACAATTGATACCATGCGCCAGCAGTGAAGCTCTCTGATGTCAGACGCAAGCCGTCTGCATCTTGTAGAAAGAAGAACGCCAAGGCGGGAATCAAGAGACAGAGAACCCACCCCAAAGCGTCACTTTTTCGAGCGAATAGAGAGAGTGTTGGATGCTTTTTCATACAGATAAAAAGACGTTAAAACCGTAGCGCGCAGTCGGACGGTATTAAATATTTCGAAGTCCATCATTTAAATAAGTTCAATGGATTGGCGTCCTACCTAAGACAGACACTTGTCTGCCTCTACCACCTGCCCATTGCTGACAGGCGGGGCGGCTGTCCTACAATCTCCAACAAAACGCTCTCCCCGCCGAAGGCACCCGCAAGGAGAGAATCTCCCTGCGGGCACGTTAGAACTAAACTCAGCGACGACGCAGTAAGGCGCCGGCTCCGAGGAATACGATAATCCCAATCACCTCCAAACCCATGGCCCCGCCACCGCCTCCACCGCCGCCGATGCGTGGAGCGGGCATTTTAAACATGGGTTGCTTGCTATCGACACGCGTCGAACTCACACTGGTTTGGCGCTGTGATTGTGCGACTCGCTCGCGTTCAATACGCTCTTGATTGGTACGCTCGATACCATGGCGTTGAAAGCCCTCTTCAGCCATCACGATCATCGAAGTCTCGTCAGTCACCAATTGATAGGCCACCCCGAGGTCGCGAATGCTCTCTTTGGACTCCTGCCCGGAAACTTTTCCGATGCTTTGTAGCAATTCGATTTGCTCAATCCGGCTCATGGCCCACAGACGTTCGAGTTCAGGATACTCGACGCTCTGCTCCGAAAACTGAATGCGGGTTTGGTAATCCAAATCGCCAGTGGTTTTTCGAGCTTGCAAGCGCAACTCAGCCTCACCGCCTTGTGCGTAACGACCAAAGGTGACGAGTTGCTGTCCGCGAAATACTTTGCCGCTAAAGTCCTTAGTAAGTTCGCTGGTACGGACACCGTCGATCTTGACGTCGACATCCAGCAAGGACTCATAAGCGATCTTTTCTTTAGCGACCAGGACCTTACCCACGATGTCATCGGCATTGGAAACGCTGGAATAGAATCCATCGGAGGCATCGCATATAGCACGCATCAATGGCCAGTTAGCACTATTGCCCATTAAGAATCCGAATAGACGCACATCATGTTGTTTGAGCAAGGCATGGAAATCCGCAGGATCCAGCGAGCCTTGATTCGTCACGGCATCGGTAATCAAAACCACATTGGTCGGACGGTCGTCATCAATTTGCTGCAAGCCAAGACGCAGGCCATCATACAGATTGGTACTGCCGCCGGCAGTTAGCCCAGACACTTGTTGAATCAGGCCAGCGGCATTGTCCGGTGAAAGCGTCACCCAATCAAGTGTGAGTTTACGTGCCTTGTCCGAGAACGTAACGACGTGCACACGGTCTTCAGGACGCAATTTACCGAGCGCTTTTTCCACGCCAGAAGTGAGCGTGGCCATTTTTCCATTCATACTGCCCGAGAGGTCGAGAATGAATAAATAGTCCGTGCCTTGGGTGATCGGCTGTAGATCCACACCGGGGGTCAGCGTCAACATGAAGTAACCTGGTTCGGCTTCGCTGGGCTTGTAACTGAGCAAATCCACGCGACCTGGCAGGTCTTGAGCCAAACGATAATATACCACTAGATCCTGATTCAGCGTGCCACCCGCACTGTCGAAGCGCCAGGTATAGTGATTCGAGTCTTCTTGCACAGGAGTGCCGGGAAAGCCTTTGACGCGCAAGTCATCCAGCGGATAGCTGGAACGCACCGAGACCTCGGCCGAAAAGGAGCGTGCCACGCGCTCGTTACGCGTCCAAAACGATTCACTCTCTTCATCGGTGCCGCCCTCCTCGATCGGATAGACATAGCGCCCGACCCCAAGATCGATTTTCAAGGGTTGGTAATAAACCACCTCGATGCGCGTCTCCACTCCCGGGCGGATGGGAAAGACGCGAAACTCATAGCGTTGATAGCTTTCCTTCGAGCCCATGCCGACATCGTTGCCCTGAGCCTTTTCTTCCTGGTAGATCCGCTCGGCCTCAGCGCGCGGGATCACTTCGCCCTCCAGCACAGTCTCGCCCGAGTGAATCGTGATCTCCGAAAGGCTGGCCGACTCTGGCACCGGAAAGGCGTAAATCGCTTCCACCTCGTGCGGATTCGGATTACTAAAAGTCTGCTGGATCAAGGTTCGCGCAAAGCCATCCGTGATGCGCACATCGACATGGTGATCCTGAATTTCGACAGCTTGGTCCGTCGAACTAACGGGTGTCAAAATGCCAGCAGCTTGAGAATTAGAAACAGCTAAGAGGCTAGAGATCGCGCAAAGCAATCCGGTAAATAGCCCTCGGCTGGTGAATGTGGTCTGTATTCGTGTTTTGTTTTTCATAACAAAACATTACTTAACAGCTACTATGCCAACAAAACCAACAAACACACAAGCCATTCAACTACAATAAGTTAAGGAATTAGAAAATATAAAAACATAAATCCCTGCAAATATTAGTTACATTTAATGCATTTACCTATTACATTTAATGTAATATGAATAAGCAGCAGATTGAATATGTGCTCACTGAAGTGCGCAAACTCACTTTTGAAAATCCCTTCGGACACGAGCGTGCTGAAAGAGAAAGCCGAATGCTGCAAAAACTCGGATCACACACAGGCGCGACCCACCCACTCAAACGCGCCTCATCAAATTTTCGACAGTTATTGCCCTGGATATGCAAGACAGAAGCGGCACTGTTAAAGCGGCTCAAATCACATGCACTGGAGGAACAATGGAAGGATCACGCATCCTGCTTAGCCTTTTTCGCGCTCTACCATGAAGTCGCCAATGATCTGGACCTACTCATCTCTGCGCCCGATGAGGACAACCGGCAAAACCGGCAACTTTATTCAAAAATCCAACAAGGCGTGGCCGCGCGCCATCGCCTGATCGAGGGCATGACGGATCGCATCTGGAATCAGCCGGACCATTTATTCGCCTGCTTTTATCAATTGCGGCGCGCCTTCCACTACATTCACAGTGAGATCATCGGAGATAGCACCCCTATCCGCCGTCTACGGATGCAAGTATGGGAAAGCGTCTTCACTAAAGACATGATGAGCTATCAGCAATGGATGTATCATGCCGTCGGTCGCTTCCCCACCCTGATTCTCGGCCCCTCCGGCTCGGGCAAGGAAATTGTGGCGCGAGCAATCGGTCTGTCGCGCTTCATCCCTTACGATATCAAAGCAGGCCGGTTTGAGGCGACTGCCCAGACCAGCTTTCACCCAGTCAACCTTTCGGCACTCTCGGAAACACTGATCGAGTCAGAACTATTCGGACACCGCAAAGGCGCCTTCACCGGAGCCAACCAGGATCGCGCGGGCCTCTTCGCTTCGGCCGGAAATTATGGCACAATCTTCCTCGACGAGATCGGCGACGTTAGCCACTCGACTCAGGTCAAGCTCCTGCGTCTCTTACAGTCGGGCGAATACCAAGCCGTGGGCGACAATCAGACACAACACTACTCGGGTAAAATACTCGCCGCGACACACAAGGATCTACATGCCGAGATGCAGGCTGGCCGCTTCCGCGAAGACTTCTTTTACCGCCTCTGCGGCGATCAGGTGCAAACCGTCGCTCTGCGCGAAATCCTCCAAGATCGCCCCGAGGAACTGGACAACTCCGTGCACTACATCTGTCGCAAATTATTTGGCGCCGCAGGCGCCGAGGCACTCAGCCCACGCATCGTCAGCAGCCTGCAAAGCCAAGTGCCAGTCGATTACGACTGGCCCGGTAACTTCCGCGAGCTCGAGCAAGCGGTGCGCAACATCGTGGTCCGCAACGAATATCAAGCAGTCAGGCACCCGCTATCGCAGAGCCCCACACAGCAAATCAGCCAAGCCTATCAGCGCAGCAGTATGACCATGGCCGAATGGATGCAGGCCTATGCGAAGCAGGCCTACCAACAGCTCGGCAGCTACAAACAAGCCGCCGAGCGGCTAGAAGTCGACCAGCGCACAATCAAGAAATGGGTGGACTCATGAGACCACAATAGCGAACTAACTATGCCTCCGCGCCGATGTTGGCGTGGAAGTTGTTGCCGGCAGTGGTCGCTTGAACATAACCCTTGCGGATGGTGAAGTCGCCGAAGCGTTCGCCCTCTTCGCGCTCTTTGGCGTATGCAAGTAGGATCGGCTTGAGCTCATCGATGATCTGCTCGTGGGTGACGGATGTGCGGTAGAGCTTGTTTAAACGCTCACCGTCAAAGCCGGCACCTAGGTAGAGATTGTATTTACCAGGCACCTTGCCCACGAGGCCGATCTCACCCAAATACGGGCGACCACAACCATTGGGGCAACCTGTGGAGCGAATCACGATCTCGTCATTTTGCAGACCCGCTTCTTCGAGAATCACTTCCAAGTCGGAAACCAGTGTCGGCAAATAACGCTCCGACTCTGCCAGCGCGAGACCGCAAGTAGGCAGCGCCACACAGGCAATCTGACTGCGACGCATGCCGGACGCGCTCTTGTAGCCGTCCAGACCGTATTGCTCGACCATCGCATCGATGGTCGCCTTGTCTTCGGCCGCGACGTTACTGATGATCAAATTCTGATTGGCAGTCAGGCGGAACTCGCCCTTGTGCACTTTAGCGATCTCCAGCAAGCCGGTCTTAAGTGGCTTATCTGCGAGGTCGACGACACGCCCACCTTCGATGAAGAGACCGAGGTGCCATTTGCCATCCGCACCTTCAGTCCAACCATAGCGGTCGCAATTACTGACAAATTTGTATTCGCGAGCCTCTTCCAGCTTATAGCCGAGACGGTTTTCCAACTCTTCGCGAATCCACTCCTTACCGAGGCGCTCCACGGTGTATTTGAAACGGGCGTTGGCGCGGTCTTCGCGGTTACCATGGTCGCGCTGAATCGTGACGATCTTTTCGGCCACAGCGACAACTTGCTCCGGTGTGCAGAAAGCGATGACTTCACCCAAGCGCGGGAAAGTCTTTTCGTTACCATGAGTCATGCCCATGCCACCACCGACGCTGACGTTGAAACCGAGCAGTTTGCCATCTTCAACAATCGCGATGAACCCGAGGCAATGCGCAAAGACGTCGACGTCATTGTATGGAGGAATCGCGATCGCGATCTTAAATTTACGCGGCAAATAAGTCGGCCCATAAAGTGGCTCAACCTCATCGCCCTTGCAGTCCTGCGAGCGCTCCGCTGCCTGCGGCACAGTCAGCTGGATCGGCTTACCGTCCAACCACATTTCAGAAAATGCAGGTGTCTGCGGCTTCAAATGCGCATCCACCTCGAGCGCCACTTGCTGCACCGCCGCATGCACTTCGGAAGCAAAAGGGTTGGGATTGCACATTACGTTGCGATTCACATCACCACAGGCGGCCAAGGTCGTCATCGCCACCTCGTTGCAAGAATTGATCACATTCTTGAGGTTCCCCTTCAAGATGCCGTGCAATTGAAAAGCCTGACGCGTGGTGATCTTAAGCGTGTTAAAAGCGCAATAATTCGCCAGGTCATCCATCACGATCCACTGTTCGGGCGTGCACACGCCACCCGGCAAGCAAATACGAGCAAGAAAGGAGTAGGCTTTATCCAGCTTATGCTTACGGCGATTCGCGCGCACATCGCGGTCGTCCTGCTGATAAATACCATGGAACTTGGAAACCTGCTGGTCATCAGCAGAAATGGAGCCCGTGGATACATCGGCCAGACCTTCAAGGATCGTGCCACGCAGATAGTTACTGCGAGTCTTGATACCCTCATTTTTGTGGAGTTGCGGAGCTGATTGGCTGTCAGAAATCATAATAAACCTCTTAGTAAGTGTCTCCCGTTCAGTGTTGCAAACGTAGAAACACCGCCAGGGAAAAAGAAATCTACTCGTAAACTGATTCTTTTCTTAGGTTTGTCACTCAAAAACCTAAGAAAAGACCGAAAAAGCAGAAAAAGTCTAGCATTTCGGTCGATGCGTGGTTTCATACCAGCTTTTCAAAAAGCAGAAATATGAGCACCACCGATCCAGTCGTTCCGCAAACAGCGCCGCTTGCCCCTGAGCAAGTCGCCTCGTTGAACAGCCTCCTCAAGGGCCTCCAAGCCGACCAGTTACTCTGGATAGAGGGCTTCATCAGCGGCCTACGCGCCGGAAGTGGCAGCGCGACGCCTGCCACAGTAGCACCGGCTGCGGCCCCCGTAGCCACACCAGAACTGACCGTGCTCTATGGCACCGAGTCCGGCAACTCCGAGAGCTTGGCCGATCTGACTGTGAAAGCAGCCAAGGCAGCAGGCTTCAAATCCAAAGCGGTCAACATGGCCGACCTCAAGCTCGGCAAGCTCAAAGACATTCAAAACTTGCTCGTCATTGTGAGCACCTGGGGCGAGGGCGATCCCCCCGAAACAGCAGCCGATTTCTACGAAGCATTCATGAGCGATAAAGCGCCCAAGCTCGCCGACACCCGCTTCTCGGTAATGGGCCTCGGCGACACCAGCTACGAGGACTTTTGCAAAATGGGCAAAGACTTCGACGCGCGCCTGGAAGCACTGGGCGGCAAGCGAATCGCAGACCGCGTCGACGCTGATGTGGACTACGACGACGACTTCGCCAAATGGCACAAAGCGGCGCTAAAAGCGCTTAAAGCCGCCGCACAACCGGCCGCCGCCCCAGCCAGCGCCCCAGCCAGCGCCCCAGCACCGGCAGCCCAGCCGGCCGCCCCGATCAAATACTCTCGCAAGAACCCCTTCCCTGCCGAGCTCAACGAACGCGTGATGCTCAACGGCGAAGGTTCGGCCAAGGAAACCATCCACCTCGAATTCAGCCTGGAAGGTTCCGGCCTCGAATACCAGGCTGGCGACGCACTCGCCGTGGTTCCCCACAATGCGGAAGATGTGGTCGAGGACTTCATCCAGACCGCAAAACTTGACGCCGAGGGCCCCGTCCTAATTAAGGAGCGCGAATTCACACTGCGCGAAGCACTCACCAGTCAGCTGGACATCACTTCCCTCTCGATGCCCGTCATCAAGCGCTACAACGAGATCGCCAAGGACCCGAAGCTTGCCGAGCTACTAGATCCCAGCAACAAGGCAGAGCTACAGAGCTACATTTACGGCCGCGAGATCATCGATCTCTTACACGAGTTTCCTGCCAAGGAAATCAGCGCCGATGCCCTGGTCGGCATCATGCGCAAGCTACCACCCCGCCTCTACTCGATCGCATCCAGCCCCAAGGCACACCCGGGCGAAGTGCACCTGACTGTCGGCGTGGTGCGTTACGATGCCCACGGCCGCAACCGCAAGGGCGTCTGCTCCACCTACTTGGCGGAACGGATCGCTGAGGGCGAAAAGGCCGACGTCTTCGTCACCCCCAACAAGCACTTCAAGGTGCCCGCCGACAATGACCTGCCGATGATCATGGTTGGCCCCGGCACTGGCATCGCTCCCTTCCGCGCCTTCATCGAAGAGCGCAAGGAACTCGGCGCCAAGGGCGACAACTGGCTCTTCTTCGGCGATCAACACTACTTGACCGACTTCCTATATCAGACCGAGTGGCAGGACTACCTCGCCGACGGCATTTTGACTAAGCTCGACCTGGCCTTCTCACGCGACCAAAAGGAAAAAGTCTACGTGCAAGACCGCATGCGCGAGAACAGCAAAGAGCTCTACGCTTGGCTGGAAAAAGGCGCTTACTTCTACGTCTGCGGCGATGCCAGCCGCATGGCGACCGACGTCGACGTTGCGCTGCACGACATCCTCCAACAAGAAGGTGGCCTCAGCGAAGACGATGCCAAGGCCTACGTCAAAAAGCTTAAAGACGACAAGCGCTACCTACGCGACGTCTACTAGTCAAACAGTCCGAAGTTTTCAGCAAGCTCCTCCTCCCAGGGGAGCTTGCTTGTGTACAAAGCCGACAAAAATGCCCTAGACCGACTCATCACACAGGCGCTCGACCAGCGGATAAAATGCCCTTCGCTTATACCATTTCTAAGAATATTTGAACCGGTATCGCAGCACCGTCTCTGTGCGTATTCAGGTTCTGTTGGCGATTTGTCTCGAACGTTTGATGCTCTCCGAGACAGGCCGAATGGCTCTCCTGCAAGAGGCACTCAGAGAGTTCGTTATATGGTAGGGCTGTTTTGCCAAAACTGCCATTCGCCATGTGGGATCGCCTGGCGGTGACCATTTATACGGGTCAAAGTTATCATCTGCAAGACGGCGCTTTCGGCGAAAGCTCCCTACCCATGCTTCAATCAAGACTCAAAATCTCCTTAAATGTGGTCCGATACAGAGCTGCGCTACCGGTTAATTCCTAATGGATCAAACTATTCTAGAATTGGTATCTCACGCCACGTTCAATGACACACACGCGACTACTCGTGATACCACGCTTCAACCAGCGCTTTCACCGCTTCGGGTGACTCCGCCGCCTCAAAGCTCAGCGAGGCCGAATTGATGCAGTAACGCAGTCCGGTCGGCTTGGGCCCATCGGGAAAAACGTGCCCCTGATGCGAGCCACAGACGTTGCAGTGCACTTCGACACGCACCATCCCGTAGCTCATGTCGCGTGTCTCCCCCAGAGTGCGCTCATCGATCGGACGCACAAAACTCGGCCAGCCCGTGCCGGAGTCAAACTTATCGGTGCTACTGAACAGCGGCGTATCGCAGCCGATGCAACGGTAGAGCCCGGTTTGCTTATTGGAATTGTAGGGATTTTGAAAAGGACGCTCCGTCCCCTGCTCACGCGCGACATGATACTGCAGATCCGTCAGGCGCTCCCGCCACTCTGCCTCCGTGCGTTGCACCGGATACTCACCCCTGGTCAAATCCACATGCGAAGGTAGGCCGCAGGCCGACGCGCATTCGTTGACATTCACATCAGTCGTTGCGGGAGGAGTATTATGATCAGGCATAGCAAAAGAAAAGAGTGCACCGGCCAACAAGAGAAGAAGGACCACAGGGCCGACACTGCGGAATTTAAGATTCATATTCATAAAACCTAAGAGCCCCCAAACTAGCCAGTATTCCCACGAATGCAAATCACGAAGCCAGCGTAAGACAGGCGCCCCGCCTGTCCCCAATAAAGCGCCACGCCTGTCACCAATAAAGCGCCCCGCCTGTCACCCAGAGAGTCCCCCGCCTCTCACCCAACAAAGGCGCCCAACAGTCCCCCCAGACAAGTGTCCATCCCATGCGAAATAAACTTGAAGAATACGCAGCACTAAGACTTATGTACGCGCATGTCTAAAGTTATTATCATCGGTGCCGGGGGTGTAGGTAATGTAGTTGCGCAAAAATGCGCCCAACTCACAGATATTTTCACCGAAATCGTGCTCGCTTCGCGCACAGTCTCTAAATGCGATGCCATCGCAGCCGATGTGCTCGCCAAGACGGGCGTCACCATTCGCACCGCCGCCATCGATGCCGACAACGTCGCCGAGACCACCACTTTCCTCCAGGCCGAAAAGCCAGAGCTACTAATCAATGTCGCGCTGCCCTATCAAGACCTGACACTCATGGACGCCTGCCTTGCAGCTGGCGTGCACTACATGGACACCGCCAACTACGAGCCCTTGGACGAAGCCAAGTTCGAATACAAATGGCAATGGGCCTACCAGGACCGTTTCAAAGAAGCAGGGCTCACCGCCCTACTCGGCTCCGGCTTCGATCCCGGCGTGACCAATGTCTTCTGCGCCTACGCACAAAAGCACCTCTTCGACGAGATCGAGACCATCGACATCCTCGACGCCAACGCCGGCGACCACGGCTACCACTTTGCCACCAACTTCAACCCCGAGATCAACATCCGCGAGATCACCGCCAACGGCCGCTACTGGGAAGAAGGCGAGTGGAAGGAAGTCGAGCCCATGAGCGTGCACCAGGTCTACGACTTCCCCGTCGTCGGCGAACAAGATGCCTACCTGCTCTACCACGAAGAGATGGAATCGCTGTGCCAGAACATTAAGGGCCTCAAGCGCATTCGTTTCTGGATGACTTTCTCACAAAAGTACCTCACCCACCTACGGGTGTTGGAAAACGTCGGCATGACCTCGATCGAGCCAATTGATTTCCAAGGCCAGCAGATCAAGCCCATCGAATTCCTCAAAGCCGTGCTGCCCGACCCAGCCAGCCTCGGCCCCCGCACCAAGGGCAAGACCTGCATCGGTTGCGACATCGTCGGCATCAAAGACGGCCAAAAGAAGCGCGTCTTCATTTACAACACCTGCGATCACCAAGAGTGCTACCAAGAGGTATCCAGCCAAGCAATCAGCTACACCACCGGCGTGCCTGCGATGATCGGCGCACAAATGATCTTAAAAGGCCTATGGCAAGAGCCCGGCGTTTGGAACATGGAGCAGCGCGATCCCGATCCCTTCATGGAAGAGCTCAACCTGCGCGGCCTCCCCTGGCAGGTGATTGATCTGCCCTTACAGGAGGAATAATCAATTCACTATTAAATTTAGAACGAGCCCTTCATCGCGATACAGCGACGAAGGGCTCTTGCGCATTTACGAACCACGAACGCTCCTCTACTGTATCTCGCCGTAGCATCGCAACGGCTCCCGGTCGTCCTCAGTAACGAAAAGCCAGAATACAACCGATTTCTCGTTGCCCTTTCACGATCGCGGGGCACATTTCCGAGCTCGGAGCCTATAATTATAACTCATGAGCCAAAGCCTATCCTGGAACCGAAAAGATCTGATCGATGTGGAGCCCCTCTCCCGCGCTGAGATTGAAACGATTTTTACCGCCGCAACCGCCTTCAAAAAAGCGATGGACGCGGATAATATGAAGCAGCCCTATCTCAACGGGCGCACGGTGGTGAACCTCTTCCTAGAGCCCAGCACCCGCACGCGACTCGCCTTCGAAGTCGCCGCAAGTCGACTGAGCGCCGACACCATCACCGTGACGGGGGCCGCAAGTAGCTTGACTAAAGGTGAAACGCTCCGCGACACCGCACGTAATATGGAAGCGCTCAAGGCCGACATCATTATTATGCGCCACTCCGCATCAGGCGCGCCCAACTATTTAAGTAAAGTCGTCGACATCCCAGTGATCAACGCAGGCGATGGCTCCCACGCCCACCCCACTCAAGCATTACTCGACTCTTTCACACTACTCGAAAAGTTCGGCTCTCTCGACGGCAAGAAAATCACAATCTTAGGCGATATTTTGTTTAGCCGAGTGGCACGCTCAAATATCATTTGCCTGCAAAAGTTAGGTGCCCACGTCACGATCGCAGGGCCCAGCACACTCGTACCAAAAGCATTTGAGGGCATGGGCGTCACAGTCAGTCACAAGTTACAGCCTGCCTTGGAGGATGCAGATGCGGTAATGCTACTACGCATTCAGCACGAACGCCAGACCGCCACCCACTTTCCATCCATCGGTGAGTACACCAGCTCTTTCGGGCTCAATAAAGACCGCGCCAAATGGCTAAAATCTGGCGCGATCATCATGCACCCCGGACCGATTAATCGCGGCGTCGAGATCGACTCTGAGCTGGCCGACTCCTCTCAATCTGTAATTTTGCAACAGGTCACCAACGGCATCGTGGTACGCATGGCGATTCTACACCTCTGCTCCTGCGCCTATCACAAACAAGCCATCGAGTTGCCTAACTAGGGACTGAAAGAATCAATACTTTACAATGACAAACATTCTTTGGATACAAAATGGTCGCGTCATCGACCCGGCCAACCAACGCGACGCCGCAGGTGATGTCTTTGCCGTCGATGGTAAAATCGTCGCCAGCCTCAACGAAGCGCAACAGGCTGAAGCGACCGTGATCGACGCCAAAGGCCTGGTCGTGGCCCCCGGACTCGTCGACATTCATGTACATTTCCGCGATCCCGGACAAACGCATAAAGAAGACATCCGCAGCGGCAGCAAAGCGGCAGCAGCGGGTGGTTTCACTTCAGTAGTTTGCATGCCCAACACCAGCCCGGTCTGCGATAACGCCGGCACAATTCAGCGCATCATGGATAAAGTCGCCCGCGAGGCGGTGGTCCGGGTATATCCAACAGGTTGCTTAACGGTCGGCATGCAGGGCGAGCAATTAGCTCCAACTGGACAACTCAAAAAAGCCGGTGTCGTCGCCATGACTGACGATGGGCAGTGCGTGCAAAGTAATGAGATCATGCGCCGTGCGGTCGAATATGCCAAAATGTTTGACCTCCCAATCATGGACCACTGCCAGGATGCCAGCTTGACTGAAGGTGCCATGATGAACGAAGGCGAATGGTCACTGCGTCTTGGCCTACAAGGTTGGCCCAAAGCCGCTGAAGATATCATCGTGGCGCGCAATGTCATTCTCGCAGAGCTGACTGGCACCCACATTCACATGCAGCACATTAGCTCGGCCAGTTCTGTCGACATCCTGCGGCGCGCCATCCATCGCGGGGTCTCCGTGAGTGGCGAAGTCAGCCCTCACCACATCGAATTTACAGATGCAGACCTGCACGACTACGACACCGTGTTTAAGATGAATCCACCGCTTCGTACGGATGCAGACCGCGAAGCGCTCATCGAAGGTCTGATCGATGGCACACTCTGCTGTATCGCCACCGATCACGCCCCCCACTCCCCGACCGAAAAGGATCAAGAGTTCGATTACGCGCCCTTCGGAGTCATCGGCCTGGAAAACTCACTCGCAAGCTGCTTGACCACACTCTACCACAGTAAACGTCTCGGCCTGAGCGAAGTGATTGCGCTAATGACACATAAAGGCGCAGAACTTTGCAAACTCAATGCCGGCACGCTCAGTATCGGTGCTCCCGCAGACATCTGCCTCTTCGATCCCGATGAGAGCTGGACGGTCGATGCGAATCAATTTTTCAGCAAATCACGCAACTGCCCATGGCATGGCAAAAGCTTAAAAGGCGTGGTCAAAGCAACCTACGTAGGAGGCCAACAGGTTTTCGACGGCACCTCGATCACTATTTAAACGATGCCACCTGAGTCACAAGTTGATGCGCCCCTAATCCTAGCATCATTAATCATACTAGGTATTCTCGGCTGCAGTCTAACCCTTTGGATCCGGCACATTCAGAAACCGCGCGATACCATCAACGAATCTCCCGGCATCCCAGCCTGGTCAATCGGATGGGTCAATTTTGGAATCTTTATTTGTGCCATGGTCATCGCAGTGTTCATGGCTCAGAACATCGGCGTTGCTCTATTTTTCGAAGCCTCCAGCGAGGGCGAAGCTCCCCGTGAGCTCACGCCCTGGATTGCAGTCTTAGCAGTGCTACTGCTACAGCTACCAATGCTGGCAACCTTTTACGGGGCCCGACGCTTCTACCCGGGCCACTATGCCAGCGAACTCAATGTCAGTACGCTCTCGGCCGTTACAGCTTTACGTCAAGCACTACCGTACTTCCTAATGTACCTCCCGGTCATTTGGATTGTCACATTACTGTGGACAAGCCTACTCAACGCGCTTGAAGCCGCAGGCGCCATCGAGTCCTTTGCACCTCAAGAACTAATCACTCTCTTTCAGGCAGGCGGTAGTCCACTGGCAATCGGGATCTTAGTCATCATGGCCATCGTGCTCGCTCCCATAGTTGAAGAAATCATCTTTCGCGGATGTATTTATCGCTTCCTGAAAAGCCAAACCACCCGCCTGCCCGCACAAATCCTGAGCAGCTGCATTTTTTCAATGATGCACGCCAACCTAATGTCCTTTGTTCCGCTCGTGATCGTCGGAATCGTGCTAGCCCGCCTTTATGAAAAATCGGGTAACCTCATGGTCTCGATTTCATTTCACGCTTTTTTCAATGCCTTCAGCTTATGCATGCTCTTCATCACAAGTATGTCCCAAGCCATACCGCAGTAACTTAAATTAAATGAACACACCACACGACAACGCCCGCATCGCGCAAACACGTCCATTGCTTCCGCCCGCGATTCTGATTGAAGAAATACCCCTCTCAGAATCAGCAATCAAAGTCGTCGAACAAGGACGCCATGAAAGCAGCGCAATTTTACGTGGTGACGACGATCGTCTCTGTGTCATTTGTGGCCCCTGCTCCATTCACGACACTAAGGCCGCCATGGAATACGCAGAACGACTCTTACCACTACGTGAAAAATATAAGAATGATCTACAGATCATCATGCGCACCTATTTCGAAAAGCCCCGCACAGTGGTCGGCTGGAAGGGGCTCATCAACGATCCAACACTCGACGATAGTTTTGAAATCAATCAAGGGCTGCGCCTTGGTCGCAAGCTGCTGGTTGACATTTGTGAAATGGGCCTGCCCACCGCTGCAGAATTTCTCGACACCATTATCCCGCAATTCATAGCCGACGCGATCGCATGGTGTGCCATCGGCGCGCGCACCACTGAAAGTCAAATCCATCGCGAACTGGCCTCCGGCCTCTCGATGCCGGTTGGCTTTAAAAACGGCACCAGTGGCAACGTACAAATCGCCATTGATGCCGTGCGCTCAGCCAGTCAATCACACTGGTTTCCCTCTGTAACCAAACAAGGAGTGACCGCTATTTTTCAAACCACAGGCAACCCTGACGGGCACCTGATCTTGCGCGGCGGCAACCGCACAGGACCGAATTACGAAGCCCACGTCATCGAACCTATTCTGCAACAACTCACAGCCGTCAATCTGCCACCATATTTAGTCGTCGACTGCAGCCACGGCAACAGTAACAAAGATTACACTCGCCAAAGCGAAGTCGCCCACGTGCTGGCTGAACAAATCGCTGCCGGCCAAAAAGGCATCGCTGGCGTCATGCTGGAAAGTCATCTAGTCGCTGGCCGACAAGACTACACAATCGACGGCAAGAACACCTACGGCCAAAGCATCACGGATGCCTGCATTGACTTCCCCGCCACCGAAGCCATCTTCGAAGAACTCGCTACTGCAGTGCGAAAGCGACGTCAGTAAAGCCTGGAGGCCTCAATCAAGCGCGACGGCGAAGGGTTGGGTTTCCTACCTTCGTATACGCTTGGCCTTCAGCTGACCGCAGCCGGCGGCGACATCGATGCCGCGGCGTTGGCGCACGGTGCTGGGCAGACCGGAGTCTTGAATGATTTGCTGAAACTCGCGCACATTCGTCTCTGCGGGCGCTTGCCCCTCGTAGCCTTCGGTCGCGTTGAGCGGGATCAAGTTCACATGCGCATCGATGCCCTTCAGCAATTCGGCTAAGCGTCGCGCGTGATCGGCCGTGTCATTGACGCCACCGATCAAAGTCCACGCAAAGAACACCCGCGCCCGTTTGATCTGCGTATATTCACGGCAGGCCTCGATCAGGTCGGCCAGTGGCCACTTCTTATTCACAGGGATCAGCTTACCGCGCTCTTCATCGCTGGCGCCGTGCAAGCTCACTGCGAGTGAATAGCGCTTGGGGTGGCGAGCTAGCTTTTGAATGCCTGGAATATGTCCGACGGTGCTGATGGCCACACGTGCAGGGCCGATATTCAGGCCGCGGTTGTCGGTTAAAATCCCCAGCGCTTCCATCAATGGTTCAAAATTGTGCAATGGCTCGCCCATGCCCATCATCACGATGTTACGCAAGCGCTCCCCATGACTCGCACGCAAACTGCGCTCCACATGGTGTGCCTGCGCCACGATTTCGCCCGCGGTCAAATGCCGCGAAAAGCCCATCTGCCCGGTGGCACAAAACACGCAGCCCATCGCGCAGCCAACCTGACTACTCAGACAGGCGGTAAAGCGCCCGGGGAAGCCCATACGGACTGCTTCCACCTCAGCACCATCGGCCAGGCGCAAGAGATACTTCTCGGTAAAACCATCGCTACTGGGGGTGCAATCCGTCTGCTCAGTGGGACAAAGTGTGGGCGCGCCCTCCGAATCCAACCAACGCGCCACAGGCGGCAAAATCCCCTCGGCGGCGCTCAAATCACCAGTTACCAGCCGACGCTGCACCGCACCAAAGAGCGGCTTGGCATGCACAGGGTTGACCCCGGCATCCGCCAGCACTTGTTCCAATGCAGCATAACTGTAACCTTCCAACGAATCGATCATAGCCCTCCAACCCCTGTGTTAGATTTGAGAGACGTCAACTGTAACCCGTAGGCTCGAATCAATTGGCTGCTGACTCAGATAGGAGCCCGCCACTGGCGGCACAGCCTCAGGGTGGCGATGTACCGCGGTGGCAATATGCTCGGTGCCAGCAACCAGGCCGCTGGTATTATCAAATCCGACCCAACCAGCGCCTGGCAAATACACCTCGGACCAGGCATGCGTCGAGCCATGCTGATTGGAACCAGGATTGTGCAGATACCCGCTCACAAAGCGCGCGGCAAGCCCCAGATAGCGGCAGGCCTCGATAAAGAAGGCGGCAAAGTCACGGCAACTCCCCGTTCGCAAGCGCAAGGTGTCATTTGGATTTTGCACACCGGGCTCTTCGCGCATGCCGTAGCCAAAGTCAGACACGATGGCCTTATTCATACGATCTAGCAGCAAAAAGGTCTCGATCGATTGCCCCGGCTGCCAAAAGCGAGCAACCCATTGCTTCAACTGCTGGGTATGGTTAGGCCAGTTATGCGTACAATAGGGCAACAGATCCAAGCGATCTTCCGGCTCAAATGGGAATGGAAAGGTCACCGCACGTTGATCCACCACAAAGTCCAGCGGGCGCTCGGCATAGTGCTCAATCACCACTTCACTCTCAATTCGGAGTGTATCGGCGCGCTCTTTTAAAGACAACAGCCCGACCGAATTTCCATAAATATCGCGGTACCACTTGGTTTGGGCATGCGGGCTCACATCCAGGCGCGATGATTGTATCCGAATATCGTGCCCCTCGCGTGGGCGCAGCAGTAGACGGTGTTCCGTCAACTCCACGGGTGTCGAAAACGTGTACTCTGTGATGTGGTGGATACGGATCTTTTTCATAGCGGATGTCGCACTGAGTAAATGTGCAGCTAAGTGAAAAACGCAAGCAGCACCAACAGGTCATATTTTGACCGGCCCACTGTTAGGATGTTGGCGCCGACTGCCGTCTTAGAATCAGCCGCAGCCGTGTCGTAAGCACAATCGCCGACACACACATTCCGGTGGCCACGCCATACCACAGGCCGATGCCGCCCAGACCAACAAAAAAGGCCAGCACGATCCCGAGTGGCACCGCGAACAAAAAGAAATTCCCGAAGTTAATCCAAGTCGGCACATAGACATCATGCATCCCCCGCAGCGCCGACATACTAATCACTTGAATCCCATCAAAACCTTGATAAATCGCCACCACCACTAAGAAGGCAGCGGTCATACGTACCACATCTTGATCGAGCGTAAAGCTCTCCGCCAGCTCACTGCCAAAGCCAACAAACACTGCGCCAGTCAGCGACATCGCGCCCGTAATCATTAAGAGTGCTCCCAAAATCATACGACGGCAACTCACCCACTGCTGCGCGCCCACAGCATGCCCCACCCGAATGGTCAAAGCCATAGACAAGCCCAAGGGCAGCATGAACGCAGTCGAGGAACAAGTGAAAGCGATCTGATGCGCCGCCAAGGTGGTGCTGCCAAATTGCCCCATTAGCAGTGAACAGGCGGCAAACACCGCAAACTCCAAAGAAACTTGCAAGGAGATCGGCAGCCCTAATTTCACTAGATAACGGACGACCGACCAATCGATAGGCGCGCACCAACGCGCGGGCAAGCGCGGACGCATCTGTGGTGATTTACAAATATAAACAAATACTGCCACAAAACCGGCGCAGCGCGCCAAGAAGGTGGCACAGCCGGCCCCATCCAAGCCCATGGCGGGCAAGCCGGCATTGCCAAAGATAAGCAGATAGTTAAGCCACACATTCAGCACCACGGTGCCCAGCATCAGCCAGAGCACCGGCCAGGGCTTATTCAGCGCCTCGGAAAAGCTCTTCAAAGTCAGCATCGGCACCATCGGAAGATAAGAAAGCGCCAGCCAGCGAAAGTAAGAGCCGCTCAATTCCGTGACTTCAGGCGGCTGTCGAAACCAGTCGAGCCGAAAGCTCAAGCCGAGATAGGCCAGCGAGAGAAAGAGCCCAAAGAGCAGCGACAGCAACAAGCCATGCCGCAGCGAGCCGCTGATGGACTCAGGCCGAGCACTGCCAAAGGCGTGTGAAACCCGCACCGAAACCGCCGCAAAGAGACCACTCGCGAGCGCAAAGCCTAAAAAGAAAAGCGAATTTACAAAGGCCACAGCCGCCAGCTCAACGGTGCCGACTCGGCCGATCATCATAGTATCGGCCAAGCCGAGCAGCATCTGACTCAGCTGCCCAGCAATCATGGGCAGTGCTAGAGCCAGTGTTTTACGATTTTCTTGAAGGAGCGTTTTCAGCGTCTACAAGCTCTCCAAAATGCGCAGCGTTTCATCGCGCTTTTCGGTGGTCTCCGCCAGTTGCTTACGAGCCCCTTCGACCACTTTCGCGGGGGCGCTTTCAACAAACTTCGGGTTCTTCAACTTATTTTCACCGACCGCGACCAACTTATTAAGCTTCTCCAGCTCCTTAGTTAGGCGCGCTTTCTCGGCCTCGACGTCGATACTGCTGCTCAGATCTAAGTAGAGCGAACTCAGCGGCGTCACCACCGCAGGCAAGCCGTCGGAAGACTTATCGCCGATCGCATCTAAAGTGCCCAAGCCCGCCAGCGTTTGAATCAGGCTGGCGTTATCTGCGATCACTGCGGCCGCGGCACCTTCGGCACCGTAGAACACAGCGACATCGCGCTTGCTAGCTAGGTTGTATTGCGCCTTAAGCGCACGTGCTTGCGAGATCAGCTCCTGCAGCTGAGTCACACGTTCGATAGAATCGAAATCCACGGATACGCGCTCTTCCAGCGTCAACGCCGTCGTCAGCGTAGTATTTTGAATGTAGGGCACCACTTCATCGTAGCCCAAGCCCTTCCAAAGTTCTTCCGTGATGTGAGGAATGATCGGGTTCGCAAGTTGCAGCACTTGGCGAATGACCAAGTCTTGAATGGCGAGGCAGTTATCCCGCAGCTCTTCGCTGCCCTTGAGTTTGCCCTTGGAAGCTTCCACATACCAATCACAGAAATCGCCCCAGAAGAATGCGTAAATCTGGTGTGTGAGTGGCGAGATTTCATAATTAGCAAAGCACTTTTCGACATCGGCAGTTACCTGCTGCAAACGGCCCAGGATCCAGTGATCGTAATCGTCGAACAGGTCCGAATGGATGCGGCTAATAATGGCTTCGAAGCTAGAATTGTCAGCCATCGGGCCTGACATTTGACGGAAGCGCACCGCGTTCCAAAGCTTATTACAGAAGTTACGGCCGATCTGAATGCGCTCTTCCGAGAAGAGAATATCCGACCCCGACGGCGCGATATTGCAGATACCAAAGCGTAGGCCGTCGGCGCCATACTTAGCGATCAAGTCGAGCGGATCTGGCGAGTTGCCGAGCGATTTCGACATTTTACGCCCCTTCTCATCACGGATCAGGCCGTGGATAAAGATATTCTTAAACGGAATACGCTTGGCGATCTCTTCGTCGGACAAGTCCTTGGCATCCTCACCGTAAAGCTCGATGCCAGCCATGATCATGCGGGCCACCCAGAAGAAAATGATGTCGAAGCCGGTGACCAAGGTGGACGTCGGATACCAGAAATCGAGTTCCTTTTGCTGTTCCGCAGTCGGCTCGGGCCAACCAAGGTTGGCCATTGGCCAAAGATACGAGGAGGCCCAGGTATCGAGCACGTCTTCTTCCTGCTCCCAGTTTTCAGGATCAGCGGGACCTTCGACCGATACGTGCACGTGCTCCGGATTCTCAAAATCAAGCTCCGTGCGCTCGAAGCCTTTCTTGTACCAGACCGGGATACGGTGGCCCCACCAGAGTTGGCGGCTGATGCACCAGTCCTGAATGCCATTGAGCCAATGTAGGTAAGTCTTCTTCCAACGATCCGGGTGAAATTTGATGGTGCCGTTTTCGACCGCACGCTTCGCTTCTTCCACCTTAGGATACTTGAGGAACCACTGCTCCGAGAGACGCGGCTCGATCGGCACATCGCCACGTTCAGAGAATCCAACCGTGTTTTCATAAGGCTCACGCTCGATCAAGAGCCCCATGTCTTCCAACTTCTGCGCCGCGACTTTGCGAGCCTTAAAGCGGTCCATTCCGTTAAACTCTTCTCCCGCCAGCTCGTTGAGCTTTCCTTGGGCATCGATCACTTCGATCATTTCAAGATTGTGACGCTGCCCGATCTCGAAGTCATTCTTATCGTGCGCAGGTGTCACCTTCAAGCAACCGGTGCCGAACTCACGGTCGACATACTCGTCGCCAATGATCGGAATTTCTGCCTTCGGGAAGGGGCGCCAGACGGTTTTACCGATCAAATGCTTATAACGCTCATCCTCAGGATGCACCGCCACCGCAGAGTCCCCCATCAGTGTTTCCGGACGCGTGGTGGAAATTTCCAAATGCGTGCGCTCACCATCGGCCTCGACCAACTCATAGCGCATTTTGTAAAAGAAGCCATTCTGCGGCTTCATATTCACCTCTTCGTCCGAGAGTGCGGTGTGAGTAGCGGGGCACCAGTTAACCATGCGCTTGCCACGATAAATATAGCCGCGTTTGTAAAACTTAACAAAGGCATCCAAAACGGCCTTACTGTAGTCCTCGTCGAGCGTGAAACTAGTGCGGTCCCAGTCGCAGGACGCGCCCAATTTCTGTAATTGATTTAAAATGACACCGCCCGACTGCTCGCGAAACTCCCAGACTTTATCCAAGAAAGCTTCCCGCCCCAGATCGTATTTCGTTTGGCCGGTGGCCTCACGAATCTGCTTTTCAACCTTGGTCTGCGTAGCGATGCCGGCATGGTCGGTGCCCGGCTGCCAGAGCACAGCCTTACCTTCGAGACGCGCGCGACGCACGAAGATGTCCTGCAAGGTATTGTCCAAGACGTGGCCCATGTGCAGCATCCCCGTCACATTCGGGGGCGGGATCATGATCGCATACGGCTCACGCTCCGCGTCGGCCACTGCTTTGAAGCATCCAGCTTCCAGCCAGTTGGCATACCAGCGTTGTTCAACTTCTTTCGGTTCGTAGGCTTTTGAGATCTCAGACATAGCGGAAAATTTGGAAAGCAGCTCAAAGTGTCGCTGCAGCGATGGCTTTCAAGCAAGAAAGTATCGTGCCTCCAGCCCACAATCAGATTATAGCAGTCCTAAAGATGCTCGACTAAGCTCAACTCTCGGCTCGACGATTGAGAGTCATTCGAAGCAGAACTCACTAAATATCTATCACATCATCATCCTTTAGAGGCTTTCGCGAATGAGAATTCGCCTGAGAACTCTTGCTTGAACGAGGTGAAAGGCCCCTCCCCCCACTGAAAGACGCACTCACCTGTACCTTATTCTTGCCAAAAAATAAGCTCGCAGCGGCCCCGGTCAGGCTCACCACAAGTGCCCCGGCAAGAGCGTAGCCAAAACTGTCGACAGCAAAGCCCTCCACCAAATTACCGACGAGTAAAAACAGCAATGCGTTGATCAACCAAATGCCCAGCCCGAAACTTAATATTATAAATGGTAGCGCAAAAACCATCAATAAGGGCTTAAGAAAAATGTTACACAGGCTCAACAAGAACACAGCAACAATAAGCGAGCT
Source organism: Thalassobacterium sedimentorum (assembly GCF_031127905.1). Lineage (GTDB taxonomy): Bacteria > Verrucomicrobiota > Verrucomicrobiia > Opitutales > Coraliomargaritaceae > Thalassobacterium > Thalassobacterium sedimentorum. The sequence goes on from NZ_JARXIC010000020.1 coordinate 22,232, forward strand.
GGTATCTGTGTAGTGAATACCTGCAAATATATGCGAAGCAATCAGCACACCGAGTGCAATCAGCAACCAGCTTTTAAATAGTCGTTTTAAATCCATAATTTAAGAATTAGTGTCAGCGGTCGGGTCGACCTCGACATCCATACTAGGCGTATAGCGAAAGCTATGAGTGACAGGTTCCTGACCATCGACGGCGGGAAAAACTAGAATAACGTTATATAAATGTGGCGGAACTAGAATACCGGCAGCACCCAAGCCAGCGCCAGAAGGCAAGGCATCCAGATGATGATAGGCACGGCCACGTACCGAACCAGTAAAGCGCACAGTGGCAGAAGAATGCTCAGGCTCTGCAATCAGGCCATTCGCATCAATCCAATACAAGCGTAGCTTATTTGCAACAATTCGCAAATTAACCCGCGGCTCATTCTCACCGCGCTCAATATAATACCCTTGCTCCGTGACAAGATCTCCGACTTCGTACGGTGCTTCAGAGACCTCTGTAGGTATAGCCCCCACTTGGATTTGGGCAGACATAGAGAGAGTCGTCAGCAAAACGAGCAAGGCGGTGGATAAAAATTTCATTGTTTAAATATGTGCAGTCGCCGACGAAGATCAACCTTCACTCGCCGACTCTCGTGCTTGAATCTCGGATTTAAGTTTTTTTAGCTGCTGCATACGCTGCGCTGTGGCAACTTCCGCGCCAGCTTGGCCGGGCTGATAAAATGTCATTGGTTCCAACATATATTCTTGGCCCGATACCGCCTGCGGATAGTCATGACTGTAGCGGTAGCCCGCACCGTGCCCGAGTGCCTTATTTGTTTTAGTATGTGCATCGCGCAGCCATAAAGGAACCGCTTGAATGGGCTGATCGCGGAGACTTTTCTTCACAGCACTAATAGCACGTGTGACAGAATTACTCTTAGGCGAAGTCGCTAAATAAAGGATGGCATGTGCCAATGCATACTCACATTCAGGCATTCCCACTTTTTCACAGGCCTCAAACGCAGCCACCGCAACAGTGAGTGCATGCGAGTTCGCAAGCCCGACATCTTCAGATGCTAGAATGGTGAGTCGACGTGCTAAGAAACGTGGATCCTCCCCGCCCTGCAACATTTTGAATGCCCAATATAAAGCTGCATCTGGATCCGAGCCTCGAATACTCTTAATCATGGCAGAAGCATGATCATAATGCTCATCTTCATCGCGATCATAACGGATCTGACGCTCCCGGGCAAAAACTTCAACTGCATCCACATCTAAATGCGCACCAATAGGTTGGCTCAGAACCAGCGTCTCCAATGCATTGAGCGCGCGCCGCAGGTCACCTCCCGAGAAATCGGCAACAGCCTGGAACACAAAATCATCCGCTGTGCAGCGAAAACTGCCCAAGCCCCGCTCACAATCCTCCATGGCCCGCGCCAACACCGTCGTCAAGGCCTCAGCATTCACTGGCTCAAGACGAAACAAGTGACTGCGACTCAGCAAGGGAGGGTTTACGTAAAATCCGGGATTATGCGTAGTCGCCCCGATCAGACGAATATTACCTGCCTCTACATCGGGCAATAAAAGATCCTGCTGCGATTTATTGAAACGGTGAATCTCATCAATAAACAGGATTGTGTTCACACTCGTCTCATAGCGAGCAAGGCGCAGTATATCACGCATCTCAGCCACATTGGAAAGCACCGCATTAATTCGCACAAACTTGCTCTGAGTTTCAGCAGCAATCACCTCTGCCAAGGAAGTCTTCCCGCACCCCGGCGGTCCATAAAAGATAAGGCTCCCAAAATTGTCCGCCTGAATCAACCGCGGCAATAAGCAGTCATCGCCCACAATATGATCTTGCCCGATCACCTCACTGAGTGCACGCGGTCGCATCCGCACCGCCAAGGGACGGTGCTTAGGCTCTGAGGGTCGCTCCCCGGAGTCGGCAAAAATATCGGCCTGATCCACATCTGTTGGCATGCGACGACTCTCAGCGCTGCGCTAGGTTCTTGCAAGTGTGAACAAATGTCGGCACATTCCAATCCTAACGTCAATACCCCATGTCTTGTGACAACCAGATACCGACTCGCGCACCCTCGTTGCTAATCCTACTGGGCATAATTACGGGACTCAGCCTGGCACGCCAGGTAACCGCACCCATAGCATGGACACTTGCCATCGCTATACTTTTGACTGCACTGAGCCTCAGATGGTGCACACAGCAGCGGCTACTTTGGCTAGTGAGCTTTATTACAGCAGCCACTCTAACAGCATGGGCCTACGGAAGCCTGCGCCTTCCCGCCAAGCCGCCGGTAGAACTACTCGAACGCCCAATCCGCGAGGCACATCTGGACTTAAAGGTCGAACGCATCATGCAAGCACGCAACAACTATGGAAAAAGCACAGGTATCGGACGCATTCTTCAGGCAAGTGCCACCAGTCGGCTACAGCCCGGCGATCAGATCTTTTTTAGCCTGGAGCGCAGCCCAAAGGAGCACTTTGAAATATCACGAGGCTGCGCCATTAGAGCTACAGGCGTACTCACCCCGATCTCACCTCACGTAGCACCAGATAGTTTTGAGTCGTACCTCAGCAGTACTGGCATTCACTATCGATTCGAACGCACCAGCGGGCTAGAACGACTACAAGCTCCGTCCCAATTTGATCAGTTCTGCCAGCGAATGAATACACGCTTTCAAAATTACCTAAGATTGGGCGCCCCTACGGAGAGCGGCATCGACAGTATTTACGTCGCCATGCTGCTGGGTCGCAAAACTGAACTCAACTCAGCACAAAAGGATCGCTTTCAAATGACCGGTACCATGCACTTCTTCGCAATCAGTGGCCTACACATTGGCGTAATCGCCACAGTGATTGCTCAATTCCTACGACTCATCCGTGTTCCCAGCAAGATCAGCCCTTTCATTGGCCTACCACTTCTCTACCTTTACGTAGAAATTACCGGTGCCGCTCCCTCCGCAGTACGTGCATTTCTAATGGCACTATTCTTCTGGATGAGTTTCGCCTTTACCCGACAGCGTTCGCCACTCGCAGCTCTTGCGGCCTCTGCTGTCTTCGTACTATTGATCAAACCAGATCAACTCTGGAGCATCGGATTTCAATTATCCTATACGGTCGTCCTCAGCATTCTACTATTTGGCCTCCCATTGTCCCAAATACTCACAGAGCGATTAGCCCCCTTCCGCGCCCTCCCTAAACCAGATTGGTCGCGCCTGCAGCACATTTACGCATGGGCACTGGAGTTCTCACTCTTACTTTTTGCCATTAGCGTCTCAGCCTGGCTTGCCAGTGCACCACTCAGTGCAGCCTTTTTCGGCTTCTTCTCCCCAGGGGCGATACTACTGAACATGCTGCTAGTCAATCTAGCCGCACTTGCCATTAGCACAGGCGTCATCACTCTCTCATTAGGACTACTCGGGATAGAAAACATCGCGGCCTTCATCAATCATGCAGCATGGCTCAGCATTCATTTAATGGACCGATGCGTAATCGCGAGCACTCAAATCCCTGGTATGATTATAGCCTGCGAGACTTTTGCCAAGTGGGTCGCCTATATGGGACTGGCGGGCTACTTCATTGCACTTTTTTGGTTACACCACACACGCGCCCAACGATCGCCTGTGGCCTGGCTGCTCCCACCCACAGTGATTTTACTCTCGCTACTAATGGGCATTACACGGTAGGAGTCGCTCAATTCACAGGTTTCAAATCATCAGTGCGCCCAGAAAAAAAGCCCCGCTAATTCAGCGAGGCTTTAGTAAATACTTAATACCCGGTGTAAAGGCACCGTGCTGATTCCAATGCAGACGCGCGTAAAACGAACGCCAAGCGGAAGCGAGACGGAAGCTAGGCCCAAGCCAATTAGCGGCGACGACTGAACTTGTTTTGGAACTTTTCGACGCGACCAGCAGTATCGACGAAACGCTTTTCACCAGTAAAAGCTGGGTGCGAGTCCGCAGTGATGTCGCAGATCACGACTTGATATTCAGTTCCGTCGATTGTTTCCGTCTTGCTACCACGCATAGTGGATTGCGTCAGGAACTTGTGTCCCGTGGAGACGTCGACGAATGCGACAGGATTGAGCTTAGGATGTAGATCAGCTTTCACAGTAAGATGCCTTCTAATAAAGTTATTGCGGATTGGCGCAGTTTGTCTGGCAGAATCTAACCCTGACGCGCTTTGAAGCGAGGATTGGACTTGCAGATTACGTAGACACGACCCTTACGACGAACGACTTGACAGTCCGGGTGGCGGCCTTTGAGAGATTTGAGTGAAGATACGACTTTCATAGCGAAAATTTGAAGAATGGGAGAAAAAAGGCTCCGTCCAGCGCGCTGTCAATGGCAAAGGCGGAAATATTTCATCTAGCCGAAAAGACTTAATTGAGCGAGGGATCGTCCGGCGCGTCCGCCAGTAAACGTAAATCCGGCCTTTCATGACAGAGTAGCTCATGCCAATCAATCTTCTCCGGCGTCGTATTGAGGATAGGCAAGCAAGCCGACAGCACCCAGGACTTCTGCTCCAGTTCAACATCCAGTTGCCCCGCACTCCAGCCAGCGTGCCCTAAGAAACCTCGGATCTGAAACTCCGGATCCTTGGCCAGTAACTGCTGCACCTTCTCGCCATCAATACCAAAATAAAGCTGAAAAGTGCCTGCCTCCGCCGACCACTTCCATGCCACCAATATCAATTGATCCTGTGCCACTGGCCCACCTGCAAACAGTGGGACAGTTGACAAAGGAGAATCAACCCAATCAGCATCATACTCGCCAAGAGTGTGCCCCAAGGGACGATTCACAACGACCCCCATCGCACCCTCTGATTCGCCATAAGCGGTCAGCAATATAACACTACGCCGAAAATTAGGGTCTAGTAAGCTGGGATGAGCTAACAGCAAAGCCCCTGCATGCGGGCTCGGCTCTGTATTATCGAGATGACTACGGTTTATTCGCATTCGATCCATAGCTATAGTTGTATCAACTCCACGCCACTCTCAGCAAGAATGTCCTTAACCAGATCATCATTACGATAATCGCGATGATATTTGATACAGTGAATCCCTGCAGCCGCCAAAATCTTAGCGCAATTAATACAGGGGAAGTGGGTAATATAAATAGTTGCCCCCTCCAAAGAAACCCCTCTGCGTGCGGCATCACTGATCGCATTTTGCTCCGCATGCACAGTTGCTTGCTCATGCCCATCTCGCATTCGAGAGGTATGCGAGGCACCAGGTAAAAAGCCATTGTAGCCCGCCGCGACGATACGATTTTTCTGTGCACCGCCGGAAACAATGACACAGCCCACATTCAAACGCTCACAACTCGAACGTGACGCCATTAATAAAGCCGTCGCCATAAAATAGGCATCCCATGACGGACGCTCCGTCCAGGACTGGGTCAAGGACTCTAACTGGTCCAGCATCACGGCGTCTCTGTTGTGGCTGCTTTTAGTCATAAGCTAAAGTTTTCATACTCAAATCCTAGAGCAATATATTTCGCATTTTTGTATTCATCATTTGATCTTATACACAAAAGCCCTACACACAGCCTTTCTTCAAATCAATCGACAAAGATACTGATCAATTATGTTACAAAATAAAGAAGGCTCCACCATCCCTAAAGTTACGTTCCGCACACGTTGTGACGATGAATGGGTAGACATCACCAGCGACTCGCTTTTTTCTGGCAAGAATGTTGTAGTATTCTCGTTACCAGGTGCATTTACGCCAACTTGCTCCTCAACCCACTTACCACGCTACAATCAACTCGCCAGTGTATTCAAAGAGAATGGCATCGACGATATCGTTTGTATTTCAGTCAACGACTGTTTCGTTATGGATGCTTGGAAAGAGCATCAAGAAGCTGAAAACATCACTGTGATCCCCGACGGGAATGGCGAATTTTCAGAACAAATGGGCATGCTTGTGGATAAAAAGGATCTGGGGTTCGGCAAACGCTCATGGCGCTACTCCATGTTGGTTAAAGATGGCATCATCGAGAAAATGTTCATCGAGCCAGACCAACCCGGCGACCCCTTCGAGGTTTCCGATGCAGATACCATGCTCAAATATTTGGCCCCGAAAGCACAGGTGCGTGAGCCAATGGCGATTTTTACTAAAATCGGTTGCCCCTACTGCGAGAAGGCGAAGGCGCGTTTACGCGAAGAAAACCACCCATTCGAAGAAATCATCGTAGGTAAGGATATCACACTCGCAGGCTTAAAAGCTATTTCTGGTGACGAAACCGCACCGCAGATTTTCAACGAAGGCAAATACCTGGGCACCGAAGAAGAGCTTGAAAAGTTCTTCACCTAAGCACCATCGCTTAAGCATCAGTTCTAAGAATTACATCCAGGCTCTGCAATAAAATGAAACGGCCGCACGTAAATGAGGCTGCACTGGCGTAGCTCCATTTAGGGATATACCCGGACTTCGAAAAATCCAGCAGGCAAGCGCACGGAAAAGCCCTCCTCCAGCAGCCAGGTATAGGCGCTGGCATCAAAAGAAGTGTCACCAGAGCTCGCTGCCAGTGTCGGACGCCCCAACATACGCCCAGAGGCTTCTACCCGCAAATAGTAGCTAGCGGGCTGCAGCGTCTGACTCGAGAGCTGCTCGAGCTCAAATGGCACCGTACAGAGCACTGCTCCAGCAAGCGTACGCACTTCTGCGAAAGCACCACTCACTTGTAATTTTTGAGGCACTACGGCTTCTTTTCCAAAGTCACGGAACAAGTCCCAATAGCGCAGCGCTAAGAGGTCAATAGGCTCACTCACAGGATAGTTCAGTCCGTCCTGCAAGCCATCGGCAACCAAGGCAGTCGAAAAGTCGATACTCGGCTCATAAGCGGGGAAGCGCAAAAGCCCCTGATCACGCGAGGGCGGCTGCAAATTATGCGCTGCATTCCAAATGCCTGGCACGAAGAGTGGAGCTGAGTCAAATAAAGCGACCTGCTCTTCCAGTTCCGCCCCGGATAACAGTGTATCAGGCGAAACGTATTGCACAAAAGGACGCTGCTCTTCGCGAGTTGGAATGGGGTTTGAAATCACACGAAACACCAAAAAGCCAGCCAGATGCACGCACACGCCCAACAATAAGGAAATACGCAGAAAAGGAGAGACGAGCTGGCGTGCAGGCTTTGATCGTTGATTAGACTGGATGTTTCCAGTAGGCATCACATCACAGAAAGAAAGCCAGAATCAGCAGTAGGACCGGTGGGAACAGCTGGCAACGGCGCCCCTGAATTTGGCAAAGCTTCACGCTCTCCGGCGACTTGAACTTGAACAAAACCAGCATCTTGAGCCATACGACATAGCTTTAAAAAGAGCTGCAGGTCCATTGACCCCTCTGTCTTCACCAACAGAACAACCTCCTGAGCCGGTGTATTCTGAATGTGCTGCTGAAAGCCCCGCTGGATTGAACTAAGTTCAAAAACAGCACCATCAAAAAAAAGCATACCGCGATTACCAATTGTCAACACAGCCACGGGTAGGTTACTCGGCTGCATTTGCATTTCCGAATCAGGCAAATCGACCCGCACGCCCGGCACCATGACAAAACGAGTGAACAGCAAACTAAAAAGCAATGTGATCAATAGTAGATCCAGCACTGGCACCACATCCAACTTAATTGAGGGACGCTGTAACTGCGCCATCAAGCCAAGCGGTTCCGTATAGCCGTGACTCGCCCCGTCGACCTCTTTTTTATCTATTTTCTGAGCTTCCATCTTACTCGCTCTGATTCTTAGACGTGCCCTGCTCCAAACGAGGCTCAGTACTCAAAAACTCATGTATATCATGTCCCATCCATTCAAAGTCATGCACCAAGGCCCGCACGCGACCAGACAAGAAGTGGTAGGCCAACATCGCCATCACAGAAATCGCCAGCCCAGAAGCCGATGTCACCAGCGCCTCTGCCAGCAGACGACTGAGTACTCCACTATCACCGTTAAACGATTCCAATGAATACAAGGCCTGCAAAGCTGCAATCAAAGTCCCCAAAAAACCCAACAGAGGGGCCACGCGTGCAAGCGCAGCAAGGGTACCAATACGGCGTTCCAGTGTCGGAATCTCAACAATGGCAGCCGATTGAATGGCCGCTCGAATCGACTCACGCGATTCTCCATAATGCAATAAGGCTGACTTCACGATACGCGCCATCGGCCCGGGCGTATCTTCACAAAGCGTCAAAGCCTCCACTAAACGCTTCTTACGCACTAAATTTTTAATCCCACTTAGAAAGTCCTCAGTGCCAATCTGCCCCTTGTGTAAATACAAGGCACGCTCTATAAAAATGACAAAACCGAGCAGACTCACAAACAGCAGTGGATACATGACGGGGCCGCCTTGTAAGATGAAATTGTTCTGAAAGTAATCCATGTTTTAAACTGATCTATTCTCCTAATATACTATTTAACATCCAGCAGACGATCGGCTCGAGATAGCGCGATATGGCGCCCGGGCAAATCGTATGCAATCAAGGTCCGATACACACGGCGCGCCTCAACTTGCAAGCCCTCACCCTCGAAGATCTCTCCTAACTGTAACATCGACCGTGCGACCCAATAACGGCCAGCTGGGCCTAAATCTTCGGCCTCCTGTCCATCTAACAAGAAACGAGAGACCCCCAGTGAAAGCACCTCTTTGGCCTTTTCCAATGAACCTCTTTTAACCAATGCAAATGCCCACTTATGAGCCGCCTCTGCCTGAAAATCCAGCGGCAGATTTGGTAAATCAAGCAAACGCTCCAAGATCACCACAACATCGGCCAGGGCGCTGGATTCATTCCCCGCCAAGGCCAACATACAATCGGCACGCGACAACTCCGCCAAATAACGCAAGTCATGCGCCGGGAAGCCATTGATTAAATTCTCATATAAGATCTGCGCACCAGCAAAATCATTCATCGAGCGCAGTAAGTTCCCCTGTTTCAAACGCGCAAAATAAAACAAAGGGTCCGATGCATAACGCTCAGCTAAATCATTGTGTAAAATCACCGCCTGCGGATAAAACTCCGAACCACGGCGCTCACAATACAGGGCTGCCTCAAACAACGCCTGCGGAGCGAGCGGACTCTCCGGATAAATCTGAGCTAAATTTGTCAGCGTAGCCTGCGCATCGACAAAATCACCCACCAGACCATGATATGCAGCCTCTATTAAATAGGAACGCTGGGCGGCTGCAGTGTTAGCATACCCATCCCGCAATTGAGTCAAGACCTCCATCCCAGCACTGACATGGCCACCACGCATACGCACATCGCCTTGCAACAGCAGAATCTCTGTTCTTAGCAAGAGTGCATCCTGATCACTCAATGCATTAGTCCCCTCCTTGGGTAATGAATCCAAGCGGGCCAGTAGATGTGATACCCGCTCCTCAAGCCCTTCCATCTCTTGCGCCTCCAAAGAGAGGTAGGCCTCCAGCCAACGTAGCCGGATATCCAAAGCCGTGGGCGGAATCGACGCAGTCATCGAATCCTTAAGTAGTAAACGAACCCGTTTCAGCGCTCGATCCAGTTCGCCATTGACCTGAAGCGCCTGCGCAACATTCCACTCCGCACGCCAACGATCCAAAAGCGATACGCGGCCACTAAAATCAGCCTCATCAATCAACTGCAAAGCAGCCTCAACTGCACCGACTCGCAGCTGAGCTGAAATCAACCGTAGAAAAAGCCCTCCATCGCGACTGGCCCCCAATTCACGGCTACGCGCGGCCGAATAGAAATCGACTGCATTAGCAAAATCTCGATTTAGAAAGTAACAGTCGCCGATTAAACGGTTCAGCTCTACCAGGTCCTCCGAATCCTCTGATTGATCCCGCAGCTGGATTAAAAAATCAGCTGCCGCACGATACTGCGGGGGTTGCCGCTCCAAAGCAGCGTAGGCAAGCAAACGATACACATTGGCAATTCCACTCAAGCCCGGGAACTGCTCCAACAGGATCCCCGCATCACTCTCTGCAATGTCCATCATCGAAGGATCTTTCATCGCGATTTGACTGCGTAAGTAGTAGATCTGCCCCAGCAATGGATGCGGCTCGGTACGCGAAATAATCACCTTTAAGAAATCCAGCAGATCCGCCTCTTGCTCTGGCGCACGAGCCAACAGTTGCAGGGCAATTCCCATCGCTTCCCGATTTTTACCATTTTGAATCAACTGCTTCAATGCGGCACGTCCACTCTCTGAATCAGCCCCCAAAATAATCCCCTTCAACAAACGCAACTGCTCACGCTCCCCGGCACCATAGCCAGCCGTGATATTCTCTAGCTCACGCTCAATCGCGCCCACAGCCTCTCCGATACGCCCAAGACGATAAAGCGTCACTGCATATTCACGCACATAGGGATATGCAGCAGCTTGTCCATCGAGCTTAGTCATCTTCGCCCGCAACTCGGCAGCCAATGCCTCGTCAGCCGGAGCGGTCAGCAGTTTCTGTCGTAAAACCAAGCCTTCAAAATGAGAACGCAACAGCGGCAACTCGGCCAATTCGGCAGCGCGTTTAAATGCCTCATTCGCCTTCCCAGGTTGCGCATCCAGTTCCGCCCGCAGACCTTGCAATAAAGCCAGCCATGGCAAATCCGACGGCGCCAAGGCAGGTTTCTCCACCTTTTGCAAGGCAGCCCGGAAGGCCCCCACATCCATTCCGTCGCCCCCATCTCCATAAATCGCGATCGCGAGATAGAGCGAATGTGCTCCCGCTTGTAATGCTGTTGGCACAGCATCTAGTTGCTCACGCGCCGCAGCATAGCGGCCTTGTCCTATCAAAGCCTTTGCTAAGCCCATCTGTAGCACCGCTTTACGCGCAGGAGACAGTTCGAGCGTAGAACTGAGTAGCGAACGAAAAATTGATTCTGCCATAGCTGGCAAGCCTGCTTGTAACGCGCGCTCCGCACTGTCAATCCGCCACTCCAATTCAATTTGTTGCTCTGAATCGACCTCTGCAATACGATCTGCCGTCAGCGGGACCTGGGCCCACAGCTCTGCCCCTCCAAAAAACGGGAGAATACACAAAGCCAACAGCCGATACCGAAAAATCCAATCGAAATACATACAGATACTTCGAAGACAAGCACTCTCCCGTATAGTTGCAAAGCGATTTTCACATGAAGTAGCCATTTGCAAGCACCACGCCGTCTAATAAAAAAAATAAGCCGTTTAAAAATCAACGGCTTATAGCGAAAATGGGGTGGCTAACGGGATTCGAACCCGCGACCCTCGGCATCACAAGCCGATGCTCTAACCAACTGAGCTATAGCCACCATACAGAGAAATATCTCTTGATCCTTTCTGCGAAAGAACGGACATGCTCTTTCTCACAGCCTTCTTGTCAAGAGCGCGTTCGGCCTTTTTTGCAGTTTTTTATTTCTTCATGATTTCCATCGGCGAACGCTGCTGTCGATAGAGCTCCGCCATCTGCTTCATCGCGGGCCCTGAATGCTTGAAAAATTGCTTGAGCCCTGCACAGAGGTAACTGATTCCGTATTCCCCGTCCTTGGTCCGCGCAAAGCGATGTTTCGGGCAATCGCCATTACAACAGAAGCGCACCTCACACTCACGGCACTGCTTGGGCAGGCGACTGCGCTTGGCTTCGCCGAATTCACGCATTTGGTCACTATCCACCATCGAGGCGATACTTTGGTTCATCACATTGCCGAGTCGGTAGCGCGGATACACGTAGTGATCACAAGCGTAAAGATCGCCATTGTGCTCCATCGCGAGCGCGCAACCACAGGTTTCCGCATACATGCACACACCGCCGGGCGCTCCCACCCACTTGCCGAGCGTCACATCAAAGAGCTGCACGTAGACTCGGCCGACATCGCGCCGCACCCAGCGATCAAAGATCTTATTGTAAAAGTCGCCCAAGGCACGCGAGGGCACCGACCACTCGGTCACTTGCGGCTCAAACTGCAGCGTGCTGGCAGCTGATAGATCGGGCGGATGCGACAGGCCTAGCCCGAGTTGACTGGAGTCGCTGTCGGCACGGCGCTCAACCAGCGGGATGAACTGTATAAATTGCGAACCGATCTCGCGCAGGAAGCGATAGACCTCTAAGGGATATTGCACGTTCTTGGCATTCACCACCGTCAACGTGTTAAACTCGACGCCGTGCTTCTTACAGAGCTCGATCCCACGCACGACTTCACGGTAGGTGCCACGCCCCTTGCGATCGACACGATAGGCATCATGCAAGTGCTCCGGACCGTCGATGCTGATCCCAACTAGGAAGTTATGCGCCTTGAGAAAAGCACACCACGCGTCAGTCAAACGCGTGCCATTGGTCTGAAAGGCATTCTCAATCTTTTTGCCGAGCCCATAACGTGCCTGCAGGGCCACAACCTTCTCGAAAAATGCTAAACCTGCTAAAGTCGGCTCCCCGCCCTGCCAGGCAAAACTGACTTCAGGCCCGGGTTGCGCTTCAATGTAGCCCTTGATATAAGCTTCTAATAAATCATCGCTCATCTTGAACGGATGGTTTTTCGGAAAAAGCTTCACCTTTTCTAGATAAAAACAGTAGGTGCAGTCTAAATTGCATAACGGCCCCGCGGGCTTCGTCATTACATGGAATGGCTGTTTGGCTTTCATCGTTACGGGAATCTCAAAGAAAAGGCTTGATCAACACAAGTTCATTATTAAAGTTTATCTAATAATCTCACATTATGAAATCAGTTCAGCTTAACAACAACGTCCTGCGCGACGGCCACCAAAGCCTCGCCGCCACCCGTATGCGCACCGAGCAAATGCTCCCAGTTTGTGAGCAACTCGACAACTGGGGCTTTGGCGCTCTGGAAACCTGGGGCGGCGCCACAATCGACTCCGGCCTGCGCTTCCTGGATGAATTCCCATTCGACCGTTTGGATGCACTTAAAAAGGCCTGCCCCAAGACGCCGCACATGATGCTGTTACGCGGCCAGAATATTGTGCAATACGCCCACTTCCCCGACGATGTGGTGACGGCCTTCATTAAGACCAGCGCCGATCACGGGATGAACATTTTCCGCATTTTCGACGCGCTCAACGACACGCGCAACATGAAGTGCGCGATCGACGCCTGCCGCGCGGCCGGGGCTCAGGCCCACGGCACGATTTGCTACACCAGCAGCCCCGTGCACACAGTCGCCAAATTCATCGAGATGGGGGTCGAGCTCGAAAAGATGGGAGCCCATGCGATCGTATTGAAAGACATGGCCGGCCTAATCCCGCCAATGGAAGCCTTTGCCATCATCGACGGTCTCAAGAAGAAGGTTAAAATCCCCGTCTGGATCCACACCCACGACACTGCCGGCCTCGGCACCAACACCTACATGTCGGCCATCGACGCTGGTGTAGACGCCATCGACCTCTCCGTTTCGCCCTTCGCCAACGGCACTGGCCAGCCCGACACCACGCGCATGCTCGCGATCTTGCAAGGCCACGAGCGCTGCCCACAAATTTCCGACGAACAACGCAAGTCGCTGCGGGAAGTGCGCACCCACCTGGAGAAAGTCTACGCCGAGATGGGCGAGTTCACCAGTCACAAGAATGAGGTGATCGACGTCGATACGCTTGAATATCAAGTGCCCGGCGGCATGCTCTCTAACTTCCGCACACAACTAAAAGAGCAGAAGATGGAAGATAAGTTCGAAGACGTCTTCCGTGAGATCCCTGTCGTGCGTAAAGCACTCGGCTGGATTCCACTCGTCACACCGACCTCTCAAATCGTTGGCATGCAAGCCTTCCTCAACGTCAAGTTTGGTCGCTGGAAGCAAATGTCGCCGCAAGCTGCCGACATCGCGCTGGGCTACTATGGTCAATGCCCTGCCGAGGTGGACCCCGAAGTGCAAAAGATCGCTGCCAAGCAAGCGGGCAAAGAGCCGATCAGCTGCCGCCCCGTGGAGGCCCCAGGCGCCCAGCACAAGCACATGGACGACCTACGCAAGGAGCTCAAAGCTAAGAACTTCCCTAGCGACGACGAGCACTGCGTCATCCACGCCATGTTCCCACCACAGCTGGAAAAGCATCTAAAAGGCGAAGGCCCCAAGCCCAAGCCAGTGGCCATGCCTGCGGAAGCTCCCAAAGCAGCCCCTGCAACCGCCGCACCGGCAGCCAGCAGCAATGGCCCCCAAAAGCGCTACGGCCTGACGATTAACGGCAAGCAAATTGAAGTCGGCGTCGAAGAGATCGTCTAATCACAACAATTCAGCATAACCTTCACGAAAGCTCGGAAACTTTGGACACCAGTCCAAAGCCTTCCGGGCTTTTTTGTTGCTGATAAATCGGTGCGGCATCCGCCCGCCACGGCGTCGCAAACGCTCAGAAACATTCTCGGGATTAAAGACAGGCGCCGGCAAACCGAGCTGCTCTGCCAAATAGTGCAGCACCTCGGCCTTCAGCGTGGGCGTATCGTCGGCGATGTTATAAATGCCAGCAGGCGCGCTGCCAGTGATGACCGCAACAATCGCGGCTACAATGTCCTCACGATGAATCATATTGAGCGCGTAATCGCCGCGGCCCGGGATCTCGCCACGGGCCGGGATCTCGCCACGGGCCATGCGGACTTGATCCAACAAATAGTGGCGCCCTGGCCCATAGATGCCAGCCAGGCGTAGCACATACCAATTCGGCAAATCAGCCGCAGCGGCCAACAAAGCCTCAGACTCCAACAACACCTGCCCCGTTGCCGGTGCTCCACTGGTATCGACCGCTTCATCCACCGTCACTCCGCCATCCTGCGGGTACACCGATGTGCTGCTGGTATAGACATAACTGTCGATCGACTGCGATCGGGCCCAGTCCAAAATCGACTGCTGCCCCGCAAGGTACGATTTACGATAGCCTGCCAGCCCCCCACCGCCCGAGCTGACACAATTCACCACCGCTTGATAGCGCCCGACCACTCGTGTGTGCCACTCGTGGGCATCCAATTCGGCAACGAGCACTTCATCTAGACTCAGTTCACGCAGCGCAGCCGCCTGCTCCGGGTTACGCGTCAACGCGCCAACCCGCACACCGCGCGCGCGCAGGTAGCGAGCCAAGGCCGTGCCCACATAGCCACAGCCAAAGATAATCACCGAATCAGGGAGTTTATGAGAGTTTGCCATTTTATTGTTCCAGAGCTTGTCGGATGCCTTCGACTCAGCCAACATTCGCCCGCAATGCAAACCGCACAACCAGAAAAAGTCCGCGCCTACCTACTCGATCTACAAGATCGCATCTGTGCCGCACTAGCAGCCGAAGATGGCCAAGCTAGCTTTCTAGAAGATAGCTGGACGCGCGAAGAGGGCGGCGGTGGACGCTCACGCGTGATGGCCGAGGGCAAGGTTTTTGAAAAAGCAGGCATCAATTTTTCTGATGTCCGGGGCAGTCAACTGCCCGCCTCCGCCACCGCCAAGCGGCCACAACTCGCGGGTGCCAGCTTTCGTGCGATGGGCGTATCACTGGTGGTGCACCCACGCAATCCACAGGTGCCGACGACGCACATGAACGTGCGCTACTTCTACGCGGAACCAAAGGATGGCGAGCCAATCTGGTGGTTCGGCGGAGGCTTCGATCTGACGCCTTACTACGGCGTGCGCGAAGATGCGATCCACTGGCACCAAACTGCGCGAGCAGCCTGCGCTCCCTTCGGCGAAACACTCTACCCGAAATTTAAGCAGATCTGCGACGAATATTTCTACCTCCCTCACCGCGAGGAGCCGCGTGGCATCGGCGGCATCTTTTTTGACGACTACTCCGAAGGTGGCTTCGAGCAGGCCTTCGCTTTCATGCAATCCGTGGGGGATCATTTCGTGCCGGCCTACCAGCCCATTGTGGCGCGCCGCAAAGACAGCCCATTTAGCGATGCTCAGCGCCAATTCCAGCTCTACCGCCGTGGGCGCTACGTCGAGTTCAACCTAGTCTATGACCGCGGCACCCACTTCGGACTGCAGTCCAAGGGCCGCACCGAATCGATCCTGATGTCACTGCCCCCACTCGTGCGCTGGGACTACGACTGGCAGCCCGAGCCCGGCACCCCCGAGGCGGAGCTCTACGATGTCTATTTAAAGCCTCAAGACTGGGCCGATATGAAAGCCTGAAAGCCGGAAAGCCGGAAAAACATACGTTGTCCAAGTCGAGCGATCCGCTTTCACTTATATTCAAAACCAATCTCAGCCTTCACCACGTCCCAGTATCCCAATTCTTAATTCTTAATTCTAGTTTCCTCATTCTAAATTTAAATTGCACATGACACCACGCCAACGCTTTCTCGCCGCTGCCAATCTACAACCTGTCGACCGTCCACCGATCTGGCTGATGCGCCAGGCGGGCCGTTACCTGCCCGAATACCGGGAGCTGAAAGCGCAGCACGACTTTGTCACCATGGTGCGCACGCCCGAGCTGGCCGCCGAAGTCACTCTGCAGCCACTGCGCCGCTTCCCACTGGATGCGGCCATTATTTTCTCCGACATCCTCGTCATTCCCGAAGCGCTGGGACAAGGCTACCACTTCCGCGATCAAGGCGGCATCGGCATGGACTACCTGCTCGACACCAAGGCCAAGATCGAAGCGTTGGATGCGACTAAGATTGCCGAAAAGCTAAAATATGTCGCCGACGCGCTCACACTCACACGCTCGAAGCTCGGCGAAGACACCGCGCTGCTCGGCTTTTGCGGTTCCCCATGGACGCTCGCCTGCTACATGGTGGAAGGCGGCTCTGCCAAGGACTTCATCAAAATTAAGCAACTGGCCTGGGATCAGCCTGAGCTCTTTGAACAATTGATGCAGAAATTGACCGACGGCATCGTCGAATATTTGCACATGCAAATCGACGCCGGAGCGGATGCCCTGCAAATCTTCGACTCCTGGGGTGCCATCTGCCCCGCCACTCATTACGAGGCGTGGTCGCTGCGCTGGATCCATCACATCATTAACGAGCTCAAAGGCCGGGTGCCCGTAATTCTTTATGCCAAGGGCATGGGCCACAAAGCGGCCGACCTCATGCACACGGGAGCCAAAATCATCAGCCTCGATTGGACGATGAACCTCCGCCGCATGCGCCAAAGCATTGGTCATGGCGCTGCCGTGCAGGGAAACCTCGACCCCGTCACACTCACCACCACGCCCGAAATCACTCAGCGCGAAGCGCAACGCGTGCTCGACGAAGCGGGCAAGCAGCCAGGCTTCATCTTCAACCTAGGTCATGGGATGATTCCCAGTGCCAAAATCGAATGCGTGGAGGCTTTGATGGAAGTGGTGACCGGTCGCAAAAATGCCTAAACGAGCCTTCGCGTATTCACTCCCCTTCGGTCTCGCTTAGCTTCGCTTCGACGATAGCCAGACGTCGCTCAAGCTCAGCAACACGAAGCTTAAGCTGCGCATTTTCGTGCTGTAAGACTTCCAAATCGGAAGGCGGATCCAGCTCATACTTCAAATCCAACTGTTTCAAAGCTTCGGTCTGAAACGCGACCTCTAATTGAGATGTGAGCGTATGTGTTTTGAAGGCCTCTAGGCGTGCATCAGTCGCTAAATCCGCGGCGCCCAACGGGAGGGGCGTTTCATCCGCAGACAGGCCTACACACGCAAAACAGAATATGAGCAAAAAACAATATAGACGCATGCCAACAGGCTGACGATTCGCCGCGTGAAAGTCCAGACCTGGCGAATGCCAGTCATAATCATCGATCACAGCCAGACGCTCCCCGGCTCCTATCCAATCTTGACGCACACTGCCCAGCGATGTGCCATATCGTATGCCAGAAACAGTCGCAGTCATCGATGTAGGCAGTAACTCCATCAAGTTACTGGTCGCCCGCGCAGGCGCTGCGCCCCAGAGCCTGGAAACACTTTTCAGCGAAACGATCGAGACGCGAATCAGCGCCGGCATCAGCCGCGCAGTCCCCCGCTTAAGCGATACAGCCATTCAAGCTGGCACAGAAACCATTGCCGAACTGCAACGCATCGCGCAGAGCTACCAGCCCAGTCAAATCGCCATCGTTGCCACCAGTGCAGTGCGCGATGCCAGCAACGGCCACGACTTCGTCAACTCTGTATTCAAAGCCACAGGCTTACGAATCCGCATCCTCAGCGGCACCGAAGAAGCCACCTATATCGGGCAAGGCCTCAGTTGTGATCCCGCCATCGCTGGCATGAAACGCTTTATTCAAAGCGATATCGGCGGTGGCAGCCTCGAACTGATTCGCTTCGAGAACGGCCAGATTCAGCAAGCCATCTCCCTCCAACTAGGAGCCGTGCGCTTAACCGAGCGCTTCGTCACGGACAAAGAAGCCCCACTGTCCGCAGAGATTGAACGTGCGATGCGCCACCACGTCACCGAACAACTAAACAACAGCGGCTTCGACTTCAGCTGCAGCGAACTCCCCTTGATCGCCACAGGTGGCGCCTACACAGTGAGTCGCGCAGTGCTGGCTGCTCAAACCGACTGTGACATCCAGCAGTCATCACCACGCCTAGAACGCAGCACACTCAATCAGCTCAAAAATAAACTCGCTCCACTCTCGCTACACGAACGGCTCAGCATCCCGCACCTCCCCGCCGCCCGTGCCGATATTATACCAACCGCATTGATCACCATCGATGTCCTACTCGAAGTCACTGGCCGCTCCAGTCTGACTCATTCATTCTACAACCTACGCTACGGAATCGCTGCCAATTTATTACGACTGTAAACATGGCCAAGCTTTACTTCTACTACTCCGCGATGAATGCGGGCAAAAGCACGGTCTTGCTGCAATCCAGCCACAATTACCAAGAACGTGGCATGAAGACACTACTGCTTACTCCAGCGATCGATGCACGCGCTGGCCGCGGAAGAATTGCTTCACGCATAGGCCTCAGTAAAAACGCCACCCCTTTCCAGCCAGAGGACGATTTATTTACATGTATCCACGGCATCCATCAAAGCAAAACTCTAGGCTGCGTGCTGATCGATGAAGCACAATTCCTCACCCGTGCGCAAGTCGAACAACTCGCCCAAATCACCGACGACTTCGGCATCCCCGTGCTCTGCTACGGCCTGCGCACCGACTTCAAGGGCAACCTCTTTCCCGGTAGCGCGGCTCTACTGGGATGGGCTGATAATCTAATCGAACTCAAAACAATTTGCCACTGCGGCCGTAAAGCCACCATGAATCTTCGTACCGACGCCCACGGCAAACCAATCAGAGAAGGCAAACAAATCGAAATCGGCGGCAATGAACGCTACGTCGCCATGTGTCGCAAACACTTCGTCCAAGCCATGTCTAAATGACAGGCAGGCAGTGAAAAATAAGAAGTTTTTCTTTCCACTCCCCACTCCCTACTTCCTACTTCTACCATGAACGAATATGAACTCCTCGACAGCGGCCACGGACGCAAACTTGAACGCTTTGGTAAAATCACACTCGATCGTCCTTGTGCTCAGGCGGTCTGGAATCCCAGTAACAAACAAATATGGAAACAGGCCGATGCCTTCTTCACACGTAAGCAAGGTCTCGAATGGCGTGGACGTGACAAGCTACCCGACTCATGGATCGCCGAAGTCAACGGCGTAAAAATGAAACTCTCAACCACCGACTTTGGTCACCTAGGCGTTTTCCCCGAGACCCGAGCCATGTGGGACTGGATTCGCGACACACTCAACAATGAAACAAAACGTCGCCGTGAACCACTCAACTTCTTAAATCTCTTCGCCTACTCAGGCGGAGCCACCCTCGCAGCCGCCCAAGGTGGCGCACACTGCTGCCATGTCGATGCCTCCAAAGGCATGGTCGCATGGGCTCGCGAAAACGCGAAAATCAATGGGCTCGCGGAGCACCCAATTCGTTGGATTGTAGACGATGTCAATAAATTCCTTACACGTGAAATTAAACGTGGCCGCCGCTACGACGCGATCCTACTAGATCCGCCCTCGTTCGGACGCGGCAAAGGCGGCGAGCTCTATAAGATTGAACATGCACTGTTAGAAACACTACAATTAGTGCAAAAAGTCATGAGCGAAAGCCCCTGCTTTGTGTATTTAACTAGCCACACACCAGGCTTCACTCCAATCGTACTGAAAAACCTAATACAGCAGCTACTTGGCCAAGGCAAACTAGACTGCGGCGAAATGCTGTTAACGGGATCCAGTAGTAGTTTCACCGTTCCCAGCGGCACATGGACACGATGGGAAAAGTAGTGTCTACAAGGCAAAGTAGCCCCCCTTTTTAACTAGACAACCAGATCACTAATTCACTTAAACGATCTAGGCTACGAAACTACTCCCAGCGCGCATGCCAGCAATTCTTGACGGCTTACATAAAAAATATTATTTAAAGAAATGCACTTCCTACGCTGCTCACTTTTACTCGGGATTTTCTGCGCACTCATAACAATCAGCAATGCCACACCTCTCGAGCCGGGAGCTAGTTACAACGAGGTCATCAGCCAACTGGGGCAACCAGACGGTGAAATCAACGCCGGCAATCGACAGATTCTTACCTATGGCAAAGCGCAAATAAAATTGAAAAATGGCAGAGTCAGCTCGATCAGTCCTCAGCTAAATCAATTGCTCGCAGAGCGCGACTCAGCCCAGGACTCCGTCGAAGCGAAACGTGCTGCCGGACTCATCAACTACAAGGGCAAATGGATGAGCCCTAGCCAACGCGACGTCTTGATTGCGCAAGAAAAGAAACAACAGCCCCCTTACGGTGGATTAAATTCAGCAGCAAGGAACTGGATCACTGACTACGATCAAGCACTCGCCATGGCCAAGGCACAAAACAAACAGGTCCTACTCAACTTCACTGGCTCAGATTGGTGCGGATGGTGCATCAAACTCGATAAAGAAGTCTTTTCTCAGCAATCATTTCTCAATTACGCCAACAGCCATTATATACTCGTTAAACTCGATTTCCCAAGACGCAGCCAAATCCCCGCATATCTAAAAACTCAGAATACCGAACTGGCTGAAAAGTATAAAATTCGGGGATTCCCCACCATCGTCGTATTGGATTCCAATGGTAAAAAATACCGTACTAGCGGCTACGTATCCGGCGGTCCGCAAGCCTTCATCAATTCTATACGATAACACCGGCCAGCCACGACTGAATTAAAGTTGCCACGGCTACAACGCCCCCCGTTGTCTTCACTTACAAACCCTTTTATATAGTCTTCGAGTAACGCCCCGTCTCCGTAGGCTGAAGATAGGCGTCAAAGCACATCGCCAGGTTACGAATAAAGAGCCGCCCCCGCTCCGTCACAGCAAAACCGCGATCCGTCCACACCAGAAGCCCATCTTCAGCAAATTCTTTTAACTGCTCCAAGGCATCCGCAAAATGCACCTTAAAATTGACATTCCACCTGTCAGACATCGCTCCAAAATCTAGCGAGAGATCACACATCAATCGCATAATCACATCTGCCCGCATACGATCTTCTGCGGTAAGTTCATAGCCCTTGGTGATTGGCAACTTTCCCTGAGCGAGGCACCTACGATAACTCTCCAGGTCTTTAACATTTTGATGAAAACCAAATCGGCCTTGAGAAATACTCGAAATACCGAACCCACAGATTTCCACTCCAGCGCGCGTGCTATAGCCCTGAAAGTTGCGCTGCAGCGACTGCTCCCGCTGCGCCTTAACCAACTCGTCACTGGGCAGTGCGAAATGATCCAAGCCAATGTAAACATATCCTGCCGCAGTGAGACGCTCAATGCACAACTTCAACAGTTGCATCTTCGTCTTCGCATCGGGCAGACCTGCTTTTTCCAGCAATTTCTGCGCAGGACGCATCCAAGGTACATGGGCATAATTAAATATAGCAAAGCGGTCTGGCTTAAGCTGCAAGACCTCGTCCAATGTAGCCGAAAAACTCTCAACGGTCTGAAGTGGCAAACCATAGATCAAGTCTAGATTAACAGAGTCAAAGCCATTCGCTCGCAGCATGTCCATCGCTGCCACATTCATCGCCTGCGGTTGAACACGATGAATCACCTCTTGCACCTCTGGATTGCTATCTTGCACACCGAAGGAGGCACGCGTTAGCCCCATACGCGCAAATGCTTCGACATGCTCCGGAGCTAAGCGACGGGGATCTAATTCAACCGATTTTTCTGCATCTACCGCAAAGCTAAAGTGTCGATCAATCATCCCAGCAAGGCGGTCAATTTGCACAGCGGTAAAGAAATTGGGCGTTCCTCCCCCGAAGTGCATCTGTACCACTTCGCGCCCAGCAGGCAGATACTGGGCAAAAATCTCCAGCTCTTTCTCTAATAAATCGAGGTAATCATTGCCTCGATCCCGATCCAGAGTTGTGATTTGATGGCAGCCGCAAAACCAACAAAGCGTCTCACAAAAGGGCAGGTGAAAATAAAGGGAAAGAGGCGCATCCCCCTCTTCAACGCCTCGCATTAAGGGGCTATAATCTGTATATTCGCGAAAATGATTCGCAGGTGGATAGCTGGTATAACGTGGTCCAGGTCGATTGTATTTCTCGATAAGAGCAAGATCTTGGGCAGTAATTTTCATCAGAACCAATGAGGGAATCAAACCTGCCTGCCTTTGCCAAGTCGGATTACTTTATAAAAAAAGGCGGGGCCTGCGCCCCGCCTTGGATAAACTATCCACTGCATCCTAATTGGATGCGTCTTGCATACTTTCGCCCGCATCTTCGATGTCCTCACCGAGGCCATCTACAGTGTTGCATGCAGTCATTGCCAGTAAAACACCAAGTGTGACGAGTAAGCTGATTAATTTTTTCATGATTTGTTTTTTTTATTTATATATCTTCGCGCTGAAAAAGCATTTTACATAGGTTTCTTTCCCCGAACCGCTCCAGCAACCGCAGAAACGATCAAGAGAATCAGGAATACGAAGAAGAGAACTTTAGCGATACCAGCGGCGGCACCGGCAACTCCACCGAAACCGAGCACGGCTGCGATAAGAGCAATGATGAGGAATGTGAGTGACCATGATAACATGATATATGCCTTTCTTTTGGTTTATTAGTTCAATGATGCTATAGAGGACTTTGATATAGAATCTCTCATGCCAATCTCACAACCAAAGCGTTTCCACCTGAAAAACAACAACTTACAGAATACACAATTTCTAACAAACCAAATAATATCGGCAATATGCACGTAAGAAAGCAGCACCTTATTGCAGAGTGCACGATGCGAGAGTCACGTATATGAACATGCAGCCTCGGCTCAGGAATAGCATCAAATCGCCGCAGTAAAGGACGTAGGATCTATGATAAAGTCAAAAAATAGTGAGTTACAATAAACGGCTCAAAAATTAGAAAAAACGACTTGCTAGTTCCCAAAATCAAAATGATTTTCCAGAGGGTTGAAGATTACATCCTCAGCCGATGTATAATCTAAACCGATATCCATGCTGAATTGCCCCATGCGCTGCTCGAACAAGGGCGCTCCCACCTCCCTGATGCCGTCGTATGAACCAGCACCCTAATCTATCCGGAACTCCCGAAGATACAGCTTTAAAAGATGCACTGGCACGCTTGGACTTAGCCCTCAAAGCCTCGGATCTAGGCATCCACGAATACAATATTTCCACAGGTGAAGTGAAAATGGATGCACGTGCGAAAGAGATATTAACTCTACGCCAGGAAGAGCCCTTCACCATTGAAGGCTTCTGGGCATTACTGCATCCGGACGACTTGGAAATGGTTCAAGAAAAAGTCGCCAATGCTTTAAAACCAAATGCCAGCCAACACTATCAAACTGAATATCGCATCTGCCCGCGGGATGGCAGTTCCGAACGCATCATTTTCGCGACTGGCGTGGTTGTATTTTCAGAAAGGAACGCCGTCCCAATTGCGCAGAAATTGGTAGGCACCGTCGAGGATGTGACGCTAGACCACCTAAAAGAGGTCGAACTAAGACAAGCCAAGGAGCGAGCTGAAGCAGCTAATCGCGCCAAAACCGCATTTTTGGCAGATATGAGCCATGATATACGCACGCCTTTAACTGCGATCAATGGCTATACCGAACTACTGGCTGGTATGCTCAGCGGCGAACCACTGGAAATTGTTGAAGAAATGAGAGCAGCAGGTGCCCATCTACTCCGAACTTTAAATTCAGTACTAAAGTTCGCAAAAATGGAAGGCGTGCGTGAAGAACCTGAAATCGTCGATGTCGATATCAGCGCAGAGCTACACAACGTCGCCAGTATGTTTAGCCATAAAGCTCAAAAAAAATCGATGCAGCTCAACGTCGATACCTTGCAGTCACTCTATGTTCGCGCTGATCGCTCTGCCTTGGGCCGGATACTCACAAACCTACTCGACAATGCGATCAAGTTCTCACCAGAGAATAGCACTGTCTTACTGCGCGCAGAAAAAAATGCACAGAGGCAGATCCAAATAAGTGTAACTGACAATGGCCGGGGGATCAGCCAAGAGTTTCAAGCACGTATCTTTCAGCCATTTAGCCAAGAACGTGAGAAACTCGATACAGCCCTAGGGGGCAGCGGTCTCGGTTTAGGCATATGTCGACAACTTGCACTCGCCATGGGCGGCGACATCCACCTAAGCAGTACACTGGGCAAGGGCAGCTGCTTTACCGTCATCCTCCCGGCAGCTTCCGTAGCCCCGGCCCAAAGGACTCAGGCGCCACACAAAAACAAAATCCCCAGCGACACAAAAACAAGTATTCCACGTGTATTAGCCTGCGACGATTATCCAAATACTCGACGAATACTCGAAATATCCCTGCGTGGCTACGAACTCGATTTAGCAGCCGATGAACAAGAGCTTTTTGATAAGTTAAATGGGCAGGAAGTCATACTTCTAGATATTAATCTAAATGGCCAAGACGTTGGTGAAGAATTATTAGCTAAACTGCGTCAAACAGAGACGGGGCGAAAGGCCAAGATTTATGCATTTACCGCCCACGCTCTGCCTGGTCAACACGATCATTTTCTGCAGCAAGGCTTCGACGGCTACCTCGAAAAACCCTTCACTCAACAGCGACTTTTCGAAGTTCTAGGCTTAACCGAGGCGGATCCAACCAGCGCGCCCCCATGCTAACAACCTAGATTTCATCCTTAACTTGGGCATAGCTAATTAAGGCAAAAAGCCCAGTGCCTCCAATAATATTTCCCAGCAGCGCAGGTAGAATACACTTAAAGATCACATCCAACCAGCTGAGCTCGTGGTTTAGTGCCAGTAGGAACCACTCCGTCGCACCAGCCACAACGTGCGTCATGGCACCCAGCGCAATCATGTACGTCACAATAAAAATCACCCAAAACTCATTGCCCTTTGCACTTGGTAACACCCATACAATAGAAGCCACCATAAACCCCGCAGGTATTCCGTAGAGCAATGTTTGAATCGCCGAATACTCTAATAAATGATGCGAAATGGCTAATGCAGCCTCCATGTGCTCTGCTGGCAGGATGGCTCCATGAAAAGCAAAAAAGGCTGATAACCAGGCCCCCAGTATATTAGCGATAAAAACCACTGCCCACAGCCGAGCCGTACATTTGAAGTTGGAGAGTGTTCGATTTCCAAGCACCGGCAAAACCACTGAAATAGTATTCTCAGTAAACAATTGGAGCCGCCCCAATATAACGATAATAAAACCGACCGTATAGCCACAGTTCGACAACACCCCTTGCAAGGAACTACCCGCCAGGCTACCGTAAAGAAAGGCCTTACAATAAATTGAAAGACTTAACACGATTCCAGCTGCAATACCGGACCAGAATAGAGACGATACTGGCCGCGCAAGCTCTTCCATGCCTTCGCGACGAACGACCTCGTAAATTTGCGTCGACGGCATGCCCATATTCCCCTTGGCACGCGACTTATCCAGCGGGCTCAAGTGCTTACGTTTCTTAGAATCAGTCATATATTCGCAGAGCCTAGACGCAGAATGCACACTACAAAACAGGGCGCCGAAGCGCCCTGCAGAAGTGTAAGAGAAAGGCACAATAAGACAATTACTGACTTACCTTAATATTATTGACAACCTTCAGCTCAGTTGACGCCTCAAAAGCAGTTCCAATATCCTTCTTTACCGCTTCATCACTCACGCGTCCTTCCAGATAAAGAATATTCCCACGCACATCTGCTTGCACTTCAGCCAGTTCATCCTCGTTCACACCAAGGCTACCTTTAACACGCTCCCACATAATGGCAAAACTACTCTTCTCATCATGCACATCCTCATGATTAATCTGTGAATGCATGTCCTGATGCGCTTCCATCGAACGCTCCTGTTCGTTCATGTGCGCTTGAATTTGACTACGTGAAACCTTCATACTATATCGCGCTTTTGCTTGATCATAAGTCAACTGCGTATAGGGAATCGCAATATACTGACTGCCAATTCCCATGACACCCCCAACCTCTAAATAGGCGGTAAAAACTTCACCACTCGTAGGATCGATTTCAAGATCCTTAATCGACGCGATGGTCTCACCGTATTTATCAACAACAGAGGCCCCAGTTAAACCGGAAACTGTAACCTTATTTTGAATACGATCACTCGTAGTTAATTTAAAATCTGCACCTAAATCAGGAGTCTCAGCGAAACCGATAGATGTGACCGCTAGCACGGAAGCGAATGTAATGATTTTCTGATACATAGTATTTTCCTTTGTTATATAGGTTCTATTAAAGAATCGGACAATGAGAAACGATTCGAACTAACCTATAACAAACACCGTGCCAACCTGAGGAAACGCACGACGCATACACGCCTCCCAAAACACTTATAAAAAAAACGCAACAAGCTATGTAAAAGTAGCTTACAAGAATAATAGAACGCAATTCATGCAGATAAAACCAGCCATCAAATCAAATCATAGCGCATGGCGAAGCACAGAAAATATCGTGCAAATTGCAGCTAACCCGCCACCACCTAAATGCAAATTGCAACACAATACCAAGCAACACTCACGCAACATGCAGTCACGACAGGATGGCACAGTTTTCGCTAGGACGCTTTTGCTAGAACTAACAACTCTACACTAAAATATAAACATCTGATAAAAAACGAAAGGACACCTATGAAGAATCCCCTATTAACATTAAGCATCTTAGCCGCATTCGTATTACTAACAGGATGCGCCACTCACTATGCAATCAAAGACCCACAGACTGGCACGGTGTACTACACTCAGGACTACGATGAAAATGACGGTGGATCAGTCACATTCCAAACCGAAGAAAGCGAAAATCAGGTGACGATTCAAAATTCAGAAGTTCGAAAAATATCTCAAGAAGAGTATCGCGCTGCAACACAACCTCGCTTTTCTTATTAGAATATGATTTGTGGTCGTGGCGTATTCGCCACGACCACATACGATTCATTGCGTATGAATACAAGGTTTAGTACATACACATTTTTACACATGCTGCTGGGGGCGGTCAGCATAAGCTATCCATGCACAACTGCACTGGCAGATGCACAACTGGCCACACAATTGCAAGACTCGCTCAGTCACAGTAGCGACGTCAGCATCCTGACACACGCGCATGAACACATTAACTATACATCCTGCCTACCTTGCCACGGAGACGCAGCTCAAGGGAAACAATCGGTATTCGCACCGTCACTGGCAGGACAAGCACGTTGGTATTTAGAACGACAAATCAGTAATTACCAGGACGGCCTACGCGGCATGCATGCACGCGATGTATATGGAGCAAGCATGCGCGCGATGTCATTACTTCTGTTAGATGAAGCGGTACGCAATAATGTACTGGATGAAATTGAAGCTTTCCCAGCCCCACAAGCCGTGCAACTAGACAATCAACAGTATGATTTGGAGAGCGGAAAGGAGCGTTATACCATTTCGTGCGCAAGATGCCACGGTGATTATGCCGAAGGAAACGAGGCTGAAGGAGCGCCGCGTCTAAATGCTCTCCCGGCATGGTACACCGTACGCCAACTGCGTAATTTTCAAGCAGGAATTCGCGGACAACACGACGATGACACACTGGGCCAAGAGATGCGCCCCATGGCAATGGCCGTCTATAACGAACATGACATACACAACGTAGCCGCTTACATTGCCACCCTTCAAGCAAGCGAACCTAAGAAGTAAGCCCTCCACTATTATGAAAGTCCACCTAACACTTTTAGTCATCTGCACCTTGGGCACCCTTTCGGGGCAACAAGAGCGCAAACATATAACCTTGGACACAGTTGCCGAAGAAGCTCAGGCGCTCATTCAACAAGCTCCACGCGAGCCAGAGGAACTACCCGAGAATCTCAAAGCACTCAGCTATGACCAATATCGGGACATTCGCTTTCGTCCCTCGGAGGCCTTATGGTGGAATGCGGATTCAAGATTTCGTGTAGAGTTCTTCCACCCAGGCCACCTTTTCAATAATCAAATCAATATTTACGAGACCTCTAATACACATGTGCAAGAGATCCCTTTTATGAAAGAAGCATTTGATTACGGAAACAGTGGCTATGACCCGGGTTTTTTCAAAAAACCCAAAGGCTACTCAGGAATTCGAGTCAAATATCCCTTAAACAATGAAGAAATATACGATGAACTCATCGTATTTCTTGGTGCCTCCTATTTCCGCGCATTAGGAGCTGGCCATCATTTCGGACTCTCACTCAGAGGACTTTCCATGAATACAATTGGAGCCGAAGAAGATTTTCCACGCTTCACCAAACTGTGGATTAGGAAGCCAAAACCAAAGGATAAGCACCTAACATTATTTGCACTGCTGGAAGGAAAGAAAGTGACTGGAGCATATCAATTTGATGTACATTCCAAAGGCGTGACTGAGATTGATGTTCGGACACGATTATTCTTCAGAGATGGCGGCGAGGCGGAAGTCGGCATCGCTCCACTAACCAGTATGTTTGTACATGGTGAAAATACAAATGCCCCGGCCTTTCATGACTGGCGGCCAGAAGTACATGACTCAGATGGGATGCTCGTTCATGCCAATAGCGAATGGGATTGGTTTCCCATAGAAAATCTCCCAGGCCAGACAATCCGCCGTATGCCTACCGCTAAGCTACGAGGATTTGGACTATTACAGAGGGATCGCGATTTCAGGAATTACAAAGATCTGGAAGCGCACTATCAACTTCGTCCTTCCGCATGGGTGGAGCCTAAAGGGAAATGGTCGCCAGGTGAGATCATACTCTATACTTTTGGAACCGATACAGAAGCAACTGACAACGTAACTGCCTTTTGGAAGCCAGACCTACAAGAGGCACCCACTGAAGGACTTGAATTTTCCTATCGTATAACACTCCAAACGAAAGATCCGGCACATACATTCGCAAAGGTAATGGAAACGAGAGTTGGGCAACGCACACTGGATGGTCATTCAACCACGCTCATAATAGAGTTCAGCCGTCCCGAATCTATAGCACTCGATGAAATTGAGAGTTTAAGCGTAGGCTTCGATTATGGCCGTGCGGAACCCATTGAAGCTCCCATCATTCAATATAGCCAACCAGAGGATCGTATACGAGTCTTTGCCAATTTCAAAACATCCGGAGCCAGTGCACAGGATCGCCCTTACCAGATGTCAGCGCAGCTACTACGCGAGGGTCATCAAGTTTCTGAACGCTGGAACTATACATGGAAACCATAAATAAGCTCGAACACTCAGCGAATGCCGACCAGGCTTATGGACGTATCGACGCACTCTTACGCGCCTATGGATTCAGTCACTCTGTGTCGCGTAGCCAATACTGTCTACACATATTAGATCAAGCACTGGCAGATTATAACAATCACCCAGAGCAAGCACTCGAAAGCCTAGCGGCAACAATCACTCTCGAAAGGATACGGACAGGCGTTGAAAAAATACTGCTCGAGGCAGAGCTTTCCACCGAATCACTAAACGTGGAAGATGTTTATTTAGCACTACAAGCAGCAAGAATCCCACAAGACGCACCTGAAATCATACTAGGCAACAGCCCAGCAGATGGGGCACGGCTTCAAGCAATACGTATGCATTACGAAAGTCAGTCGAAACCCACTTTAAGACGAATATCAATGGGGGCTCCATCGTTACGCTTCGACACAATAGACGAAGTGACCGATTCAACTGAACGCTTTCTACAGCAACATCCACTGCTACTACACACATTAAAGCTCACGCTTGTAATGAGTATTATATATTTAGTTTATATTTTTGCAAAATGAACACTGCTACTGAGCCAACGACACCCTCCTCACATGCTCGGAGATACGTGTTTTTTATGACATTCGCCTGCATCGTGTGCGTATTGACAATGCTCTTTGGAGACTGGCTATATCGCACAGGGCTATCCCCGGCAAAATGGACACTACTCGGTGTCTATATAATACTCAGTTCTGGGCTAGCTTTCGGCTTTTGCCAATCACTATTTGGCTTCTGGGTTATCCTACGTGGTCGCGACCCTTTAAATATAAAAAACACGCTGCCTGACGCAACTACAGATGGAGAATCAATTCATTCTCCAGTGGCATTACTATTTCCAATATACAACGAAGACCCGACCCGTTTCTTTAGCGGCATTGAAGCGATGTATCAAGCGCTTGAAGAAGCTGACGTGATTAAACATTTCACATTCTTCGTCCTCAGTGACTCAACCAGCCCCAATCGCTGGATAGAAGAAGAACGGCATTGGCTACAACTCACTCGCAAGCGAGATGCTAAAGCTAAAGTGATCTACCGACACCGAACTTCAAATATCAATCAAAAGAGTGGTAATGTGAGTGATTTCTGTCGTCGATGGGGACGACACTTTGAACATATGGTATGCTTTGATGCCGACAGCCTAATGTCAGCAGAGAGCCTGATCCAACTTGTTCGTTTAATGGAAGCCAACCCCAAGGTCGGTATTATTCAAACCGCCCCCCGTTTAACTGGAGCCAAAACACTCTTCGCCCGTTTTCAGCAATTTGCCAATCGTATCCATGGCGAAATCAGTTCGGCTGGACTCAATTTTTGGCAACAGGGCAATGGTAATTACTGGGGACATAATGCAATCATTCGAGTACGTCCATTCATTGAAAAATGCGCCCTACCAGAACTGCCTGGTCGGAGTGCACTTGGCGGACGCGTACTCAGTCATGACTTTGTAGAAGCAGCCCTGATGCGCAAGGCTGGCTATGAGGTCTGGCTCGCCTATGACATCGAAGATAGCTACGAAGAGTTGCCACAAACCTTACTCGATTTCGCACAACGTGATCGTCGTTGGTGTCAGGGCAATCTTCAACATGCTTGGATTGCACTCTTTGCCAGAATTCCATTTTTGAACCGCATCCATATGCTGAATGGGATTTATGCCTATTTGGCAGCACCACTTTGGCTAATATTCATCGGTCTCAGCACCTTGATTGCGTATAGCTGGGAAAGCAGTGGCTTGAGCTTACTCACGCGCCCAGCCTTATTCAACTTCTCCCCCAACAGCTTGAGTATCCATGGCATCACGATCCTATCGATTACCTTTTCACTCATATTTCTACCAAAGCTATTTACCGCAATTCAAGTGATCTCTGACCCCAACTTTCGCGCACGCTTCGGAGGGGGAGCACGCTCACTTCTTTCAATATTAGGTGAAGTTATTTTCTTCACCTTATTAGCACCAAGCCTGATGCTCTTTCATAGCGCCTTCGTATTTGCAACTTTAACTGGCAAACGTGTCACATGGAACGCGCAGAACAGAGGCCTCAGTTATACGACATGGAAATCGGCCTTCAGCGCTCACATCGGTCACACATTAGTCGGAATCAGTTGGGCAGTACTCGCGGCAGCCATCGACCCTCGACTCTTTTACTGGATGTGCCCGGTGCTAATAGGCTGGTTATTATCGATCCCTCTCTCTGTCACCAGTAGTCACGACGATTTTGCGCAATGGCTCAAGCGTAAGACTTTGCTGGCCATTCCTGATGAAATCGAGCCCTCAGACATCTTTAAGCAATTATCTATCGCCGAACATGCTCAACCCAAGGTTCCATTACCAATTGAATCCCTCAGGGAGGATTTCGCACTCTTACAAACCATCTTAGACCCCTATATATTGGCCTTGCATCTCCACTTTCTCCCTCGCCGTAAAAATCAGCCAATCAAGACCAGTGAAAAGCTACGCAATCTTGGTCAACGTTTAATGAATGAAGGCGCACAAGCCTTGAGTCGCAACGAAAAGAATCGCATTCTAAATGATTCTTCAATCCTTAGTCAGTTACACCAGGAAATTTGGACTGCACCTCAGGCATCGTTGCCGCCGTGGTGGCGCTTAGCGATGAGCCGCTATAATCGTCGTAGTTCCTTCGTAGCTGAACTAAGTAATTGAGCTCCTTAACCTGACTCAAATAGGTAGTTCAAAGAAAAAGGTACTACCCGCATCCAATTGACTGTGACACCCGATTCTTCCATGGTGAGCATCGATGATATCTTTAGAGATCTTCAGCCCTAAACCAGTGCCCTTAATTGCGCCTGCAACATTACCACGAGTATAAGCATCGAAGATCGTACTTACAGTTTCCTCATCCATTCCAGGCCCCTGATCCACCACTTCAACTCGGCAGTATGTATCATGAAGGAAAGCTCGAACCTCGACGGTCAATCCTGCTCCGCAATATTTAATTGCATTCACAAGCAGATTATTGAGCACAATACGTACTTTCTTCTGATCTGCGTGTAACTGAACGGGAACCTGCGGCGGCGTATACAATAATTGCACATCATGCGCAGAAGCAATCTCCTGATGCGCATGCAACGAATCAGCGACCAAATCACACACCGAAAACTCAGAGAGCTCAAGCTGATCGGTGTTCTCCTCAACACGTGAGAGATCTAGCAAATGCTCAATAGTAGACAATTGTCGATTCACATCATCGCGAGCGGTCTCGACCAATTCAAGTTGATCTGCGTTAAGGGGACCAAGCTGCTGCTCTAATAACAGATACAGACTCATACGGGCACTCGTAATAGGAGTCTTTAATTCATGACTCACAGTTGCCAAAAGGTTCTTACGTAAACTATCCGATAACTTCAGAACAGTCGCCTCTTGGAAGATTGCAGCAATACTGGAATGCGCCGTATTGGATTTATAACTGAAGTCAGTCGAATCTGGTGCGTCAAACGGGAAGGCATGGACCAGATACCACTTTTCCTCACCATCGACATTAATTCGGATCGCATCATTCATTTCTTTCGAAAGCTGCGGCAAATTTTGCTCGAACGTTCTGCTCAAGCGATCCTGCACATCGGAAGGCAATTGATCCTTCAAAACAGAATTCAAATAGAGGTGGCTCGCATTAGGACTAAAGTAAGTCGGCTGCAAATCTTTAGAGAAGATGAAAAAAGCATCGGGTGATTGGTCTAAAATCGAGCGTATGGCACTAGTCGATCGTATCAGTTTTTCGTTAGTTAATTCCTGATATTCCTTTAACCGTGCAGTCATACCTTCTAAACTACGTGCCAATTGTCCCAATTCATCATTTTCACTGTAGTCGATTTCAAACCGTTCACTATCGGCTCTAAAATCTTCCATACCAGCTGATATTTCTTCGATTGGCCGAATAATACGCCTCCATAAGATAGTCGAAATCGCCAGGGTTAATGCGATGGCCACCAGCATTCCTCCAATCACGACCGCATAGACAACTTCCACTCGATCCTCGATTCGTTCCTGAGTTTCAAGCAAGGATGCATTAATCGATTGGCGTAACTCTTGAGCGACTCCACTCGTTTCCTTGATCAACGCATAAAGCATTTCAGGATCCCCCTGCCCATCAGACAATTGAGTGGCCAATGCAGAAATCTCTCGAAGCTTCGCACCGAAGCTACTCTCATCGTACTTCAGTTGGTCCAATTTAGCCTGCATGATCGCCGAAACCTGGATTCTTTCCGAGCCTCTGCCAATTCGCGTCGACAGTCGATTCAGACTAACCTTATCCCGATCATGCCCTTGATAGCCTCCCTCAGCATCCAGAATCAACTCCAGAGCAGACAAAGAACTTTGCACCTCACCCAAATTTCTCCCGACCTCCAGTTTTGTATAAGAAATATCCTGAGTATCACGATAGAGTCCCTGCACATCAAGTATCAGGAAGTACATAATGCCGAGAAACAGAATTAAGAGTGGTAATATCGCGAGATATATACGGGACCGAAGCGAGAACTTCATATTCCTAACAGATACCAAGTTTTTTACGTTTTCGATAAAGTGTGGCGGGATCAATCCCTAGGATATGAGCTGCTTCATCAAGACTACTGGTTTTAGCGACAACTCGCTTGATATGAGCTGCTTCCAATTCTTCCAGACTAATAAGACTGCCAGTAGTGAAAGAACTTTCAGACTCACCATGAAACTCCACTGGCAAATCAGCCTTGGTCAGTTCCCTCCCTTCGCTAAGAATCAATGAACGCTCAATTACATTCTTCAACTCACGCAGATTCCCAGGCCAGGAATAATCAACTATCGCCTGCTGTGCATCAGCCGACAGCTCGACTTTCCCACGACCAAGTTGCTTAGCGTAAAAATCAACATAGCGCTGCGTGAGCGGTAAAATATCACTGGGCCGCGCACTCAGCGAAGGCATCGACAGTCCAATAACATTCAAACGATAATAAAGATCTTCCCTGAAGCTGCCCGCTGCGACTTCCTGAGAGAGGTCACGATTCGTCGCTGCCAACACCCTTACATCCGCTTTACGAGTGCGAGTCTCCCCGACTCGCTCGAACTCTCGGTCTTGCAATAGCCGTAATAGTTTAGGCTGAATCTCTAGTGCCACTTCACCAATCTCATCCAAAAAAAGTGTCCCCCCATCGGCTGCAGAAACCTTTCCCCAAGTATCCTTAGTGGCACCAGTAAAGGAACCTTTCGTATGCCCAAAAAGCTCACTTTCCAGCAACTCTTTAGACAAGCTGGGGCAATTAACAGTCACAAAGGGCTTATCACGACGCAAACTATTGGCATGGATGTGCCGTGCCAGCATCGTCTTACCGGTCCCACTGGAACCAAGTATCATAATATTTGCTTCAGAGGCAGCTGCCTTAGTTGCAATACGGAAAGTCTCCTGCATATCAGGCTCATTTGACTCAAACTGTAAGGTCGGGTTCGATGAGGCAATGATGCCCTTCAGCTCTTTGAGCTGCCCGCTGGCAGCAAGACTTTTTTCCAACTTAGCTAAGAGCTGACGCAACTCTTCAGGAATAAAGGGCTTTTGAATATAGTCATAGGCGCCGCGCTTCATAGACTGCACTGCCGACTCAATTGACGAATGCGCAGTAAAAACGACCACTGG
Organism: Thalassobacterium sedimentorum; assembly: GCF_031127905.1. Classification (GTDB taxonomy): domain Bacteria; phylum Verrucomicrobiota; class Verrucomicrobiia; order Opitutales; family Coraliomargaritaceae; genus Thalassobacterium; species Thalassobacterium sedimentorum. Next base: position 57,417 of record NZ_JARXIC010000020.1, read on the forward strand.
TGGATGATTGCCTTCCGCCTCGAGTTTGTCCAAGTAATCGAGCCCATTTTCATTCCCCAACATCATATCGAGAATGATGGCATCGATCGGCTCTTCGTTCAGCACGCGTTCAGCCTGGCGTGAACTCGAAGCCTGAAAAGCTTGGTGCCCCATCGTTTTTAAGGCAATGCAGGTGGTTCTTAAAATGTTCTGTTCGTCATCAACGACTAATATATTCATAGCACCTTCAATCTTGGATTCGGAAATTAAACAGTCTTATTGGTAAATACAAATTAAGCGCTCTCGCAAGACACGAGAGCGCTTAGAGAGTGGTTCATCTCAAAGGATGCTTAGTTTGTAGCGTCCTGAACATCGTCAGCTGCGTTTTCCACAGCGTCACCAACTTCGTCAGCCGCATCTTCCAAGTTATTATCTTCACAGCCGGTCATCGCAAAGGCGGCAAAAATAAGGGAAATGATAAGTCCTGTTTTTTTAATGAGTTCGTTCATATTGTATATATTTTATCGGGTTATGTTGATGTCTGTATTAGACGAACGAGAAACTTGTAGAAAGTGCCATGCCAATCCTCAGACAATAAGTTAAGTAACTTGATACAAAAGACTTAGAGTGCGCTAAACTTATCCATCGAATTAACAGCCACCGATCCGTTGCATTTTGCACGATAGATTCATTCCAGCGACGTGCACTGTGCACGAAGCAATCCATGTCTAGCTGAAGTTCAGCCATAAAGGCCTACTCAACAAAGGGGAGAAAGATCAGAGCCGTAAACTGGCACAGCACCTTCTAAGTCCTCAGCTAAGTAATTCAAAGCAGTCAATGATCAGCATATGAGCACCTCAAATAACAACCGCCCTTCCACCACCTTAGGCCATGGATTTATCACCTTACGTGAAAATGAAAATTACTGGAAAAAAGCCGACTCCAATCAAGGTGCCTTTATTGTGGATGGAGAAAGTTACTTTCGAGCTTTTCGAGAAGCTGTGATGCAGGCGGAACGCTACGTTTGCTTACTGGCGTGGGACTTTAAAGGCGAAATCGAATTGCTCAGAGAACAGGATCCTGACGATAATTTACCCACAACATTAGTTGATTTTCTCTACGAGCTATTAGATCAGAAACCAGAGCTGGAAATATACATTCTGCTTTGGGACTACTCAATGGTTTATATCACAGAACGCGAATGGTTACCCTTTAGTCGCTTCCGTCAAGATCCGCACCCCCGCTTACATTTAGAGACTGATTCTGAAATTAATGTCGGCGCTTCACATCATCAAAAAATCGTTGTAGTCGATGGCAGCTTTGCCTTCTGCGGAGGACTGGATTTGAGCACCTGGCGCTGGGACACTCAGGAACATTTGCCTGAAGATACACGCCGAGTGACTCCCAAGGGGGAGCATTATCAACCTTACCATGACATACACACTGCGGTCACCGGACCAGCCGCACAAGCACTGGACGAGTTATGTCGTGAACGTTGGAAACGTGCAACAAAAGAAGATGCGCCATGGTGCGCACCGCGTTCCCCGAACCAAATATGGCCAGAGAGTCTACAAAGTAACTTTAATAATGCCAAGGCAGCCTTTGCGCTCACCTATTCGGAATATAAAGACTACCCGGCGGTAGTTCAGATTGAACAACTTCATCTGGATATGATCGCGGCAGCCGAGCGCTACATCTACTTGGAAAATCAGTATCTCTCCTCGCACGCGATTACAGACGCACTTATCAAACGACTCAGAGAAGAGAATGGCCCCGAAATCATCATCGTGCTCACCCAGGATACTGGCGGATGGTTAGAAGAAGGCACTTTAGGCCTGTTACGCTGCCGTCTATTAGAAAAAATGGTCTCCGCAGACCACCACAAGCGCTTTGGAGCTTATTATCCGCATGTCAGTGACGATGCTGGCAACGAAAGCCAAGTCTATGTACATGCGAAAGCTATGATCTGCGATGATCGAGCAGTGATGGTCGGATCGGCCAACTTAAGCAATCGTTCCATGAAAGTAGATTCCGAAATTATGATGGCTCTGGGATTGGACGCCGCAGCGGAGGCGGCTCCAGAGTTGTTACGTCGTCTGCTTAGTATTCATCTAGGTAAAAGCAAGGGAGAGGTGGATCAGCATCTACAGACTTCAAACTCAATCAACCAAACCATCCGTGACCTACGAAAGAATAGCCAGCATCAACTACGCGATCTGGAGGTGGGATGTTCCGGCCCGATTCGGCGCAAGTTAGCCGACACCCAACTCCTCGACCCCGATGATCCGATCGACCTAGGATATTGGTTGCGTAAAGCAGTATCTCAAAACAAAGGCTCTCAATCACCTCACAACTGGACACGTTACGCGAAAATTGCCAGCGCCATAACTATCGTATTTTTAATTGGACTCGGACTTAAAGAAGCTTGGGGCAGTGTTATCGATAAAGAATCGGTAGAAATGTTCTTCGAATCATTAAATCAAAGTCCGTGGATGTTGCCTCTACTCTTCGGCGTTTTCTTTCTGGCGGGAATGACAGGGATTTCGATTAATCTGCTTCTAGTATCTGGAACCTTGGTCATCAATCCATGGGCGGCATTCGGCTGCGGGTTCTTGGGTTCCTTACTCAGCGCAGTCGCGGCCTTCTACTTGGGAAAAGCCGGTGGACAACCCATTCTAGAGAAGTTTTTTCAAGATCGACTGGATCATTTAAGTCAAAAAATACAAGATCGCGGGATTCTCTCTGTAGCACTACTGCGATTAGTGCCCATTGCTCCCTTCGTCGTCGTCAACTTAATCGCAGGCATGTCCAAGATGAAACTTGGAACCTTCGTGGCAGGCTCCTGTCTCGGTATGTTACCGGGTATGCTTGCAGTCGTTTTCGTAACTCACCAAGCTAAGAGCGCATACGAAGACCCATCCTGGCAAACGTGGTTGTATCTGGGGCTAGGTATTCTCGCCCTACTAGCACTGAGTATCGGCGTCAAAAAATTCGTATCTAAATAGTGCGCATCCTCTCCTACAACATTCATGGCTGTATCGGACGCGACGGGCGCGAAGCCCCCGATCGTATACTGAAGGTAATCCAAAATATCGATGCCGACGTCGTCGGTTTGCAAGAAGTACATAGCGACGACGCTCTGGATCGAGACTTTTTGGGAAAATTGGAACACTTACCCTACCAGTCTATAATCTACGGTAAAACCATGCGCAAATCAGCTGCCGATTATGGTAATCTGTTGTTGCTGCGAGAAGCCCCACAAGAGGTTAATCGCATTGAATTGCCCAATGATCGCGGTGAACCACGTGGTGCGATTATAGCCGAGACGCTTCAAGATGGGCAACCGTTACGCATTATTGCAACCCATCTAGACATACGCATTCGTGAACGCAAACGCCAGATACAAACACTCAAGCAACACGTGCTGCTCCACCACCACTGCCCGAACAGTATTTTGCTCGGCGATCTCAATGAATGGTTACCCTGGCGCACTTATTATCGACGGTTCAGTATGCAGTTTAATGCCTTCTCCCGGCTAAAAACTTTTCCGATTTCTCCCGCGCTCTTCGCACTGGATCGCATCGCCCTACGGGGGCGGATCAGTCACTGTTATTTCAGAACGGATTCCTCAAAATTGGCACAAATAGCCTCCGACCACCGCCCACTTATAGGTGATGTTAAATGGCGATCATAAAGACTCCATTCGAGACATCAAACTCTCTCGACTAGGCAGCGTGAGGGCGCTTCTGCTCAAGTTTCAATAGCTTTGTAGCCGTAACCAATAATCCCATAAAAGCCATCCAATATGCCGGGCTATTAAAAATGAAATCGAGAAAAGCATGTCCAAAGGCCTGCGCAACACCAGCCAACAAAACCAGAGTCGCAAAGCTCTGGTCCCCGCTGTGATAGAGTGCCTGAGCTAGCAACAGCACAATACCACCGAAAATAAATAGACTACCAATCACACCATACTCAGCCAAGAACTGTACAATATCGTTATGCGCATAGCGATACACCTTACGCCCAATCCACTGCTGCTTCTTTTTATGAAAATAATTATAATAAATCTCTGGATAATTCCTCTGATACATCGGAAATATGTGGCGAAAAGAACCTGCTCCCCAGCCAAGTGTGAGGCGATCCTGTGCCATATCCCAAGTGGCCTTAGTAGAAAAAGCTCTCGCATCCTGATCAGCTCCCTCGATGGCCTCTTCCAAATCACCAAAGCGTTGCTCAATTGCTTCGTAATCGATGTAGGTCAAAACGGTATAAATACTCGTAGCTAGCATCACTATCGTTATCAATGATAAAGCCAGTGATCGAACATGAAACAGACTCTGAATCGCATAAATAACCAATAAACCTGCAAAGACAACGCTCAATAGCAGCCCGAATAAGATTCCACCGCGAGACAAAGCCAAACCGATCGAAGTGGCGGTAATAAAAAAGAGAAAGAAACAAAGGAAATGAGGGCCTCCACTGCGTGAACGTTGTCGAGTTTTGACCGCATGATAGAAGAAGAGAAAAGCAGCTGCGACCAAAATTATATTCAAATAAGCAGCTCCTTGATTTCTATAAAAAAAACTGCCCCAGAATTGGCGATTACTGGAAGGAAAATTCCATAGCACCTCCTTAGCCTCCGTTAGATGCTGTAGAATGCCCACCATGCCCATGCCCACACCACTTAGCAACAAGCACCAAAGCACCAACAGGCTGGTTTTACGGCGCGTCACCCCCGCCCAGATTCCCCAAACTAAAAAACATGTCCCTGAAAATGAAACTAGAACGCGCCAGGCATTCATAACCGTGTAGTCGGCCCGCACTGAAGTCGGCAACCAGCTCGCCAGAGTAGGCGGAATCGCTTCCACCCACCAACCACGCTCGTCCCGAACAACCTCAGCCGCAGGATTAAACGCGCCTAGCAATAAATAGATCAAATACAAGGCCGAACACCAAAAAAAGGGCCAACGTAATAATCGTTGAATGGCTGTCACCCACTCTGGCGACTGCTCTCGAAACGGAGCATCACCACTCCCCAATGACGTCGCCTTTCCACGGGCAATCATCCGATGCCGCGAGGGCCAAGGCATCAGCGCTAGTAATAGTGTTAGCCCACCACCGAGCAGCAATACATGAAGACTCCAGAGCTGAACGCCCCCCAGCCCCCAAGCGGTAAAGGCAAGTGTAAGCCCACTCGTCGTCGCAACGAGCCATTCTCGAATCGAAATGCGCTTAGATTTCCTGTGATGAATCATAATTGAATCGTCATTACTCGTCTCAAAGGCTGACACGGCAATTTAGGCTTTTAGAATCGCCTCCCACCAATCCCGATGATCCAGATACCAGCGCACGGTTTTACGCAAGCCCGATTCGAAATCTTCTTTAGGGAACCAGCCTAGCTCCTTGCAGAGCTTACTGGCATCGATCGCATAGCGCTGGTCGTGCCCAGGCCGGTCAGTGACAAAAGTAATTAACTCCTCATAGCTACGCAGGGGAGACTGGAGAGCCTTTCCAGCAAAGTCAGTAACGGTCCGCAGCCCTGATGGATGCATCTCATCCATCAGCCGACAAAGTATTGTAACAAGCTCTATATTCTTCCTTTCGCAATGACCTCCAATATTGTAAGTTTCGCCAATACGCCCCTTGGTCAGAACAGTATAGAGTGCATCTACATGGTCACTCACATACAGCCAGTCACGGACGTTTTCGCCTGTGCCGTATACCGGGATGGGCTCCTGACGTAAGCATTTTAACACCACCACTGGAATCAACTTTTCAGGGAACTGATAGGGCCCATAGTTATTGGAGCAATTCGTAAGCAACACAGGTAAGCCGTATGTATGGTGCCACGCACGGACTAGATGATCAGAAGCAGCCTTGGATGCCGAATACGGGGAATGCGGGTCATAAGCCGTGCGTTCCGAAAATCCAGTTGCATTCGCGGACAGCGCCCCATAAACCTCGTCGGTAGAGACATGCAAAAAGCGAAACTGCTGCTGACTCGGAGAGCCTACTGGCTCCGACGCAGCAGCCGCGGGCAAACTGCGCCAATAGGCCAGACTCTGCTGCAACAGCTCAAAGGTACCGACAACATTCGTTTGAATAAACCTGCCAGGAGCATCAATCGAACGATCCACATGACTTTCAGCAGCCAGATGCATCACCGCAGCAGGTCGATATTCTTCAAAAACAGACGCAAGCCGGCCAGTATCAACGAGGTCTACTTGCTTAAAAAAGTAATCAGGATGCCCTGCCAGATCCGCCAAAGATGCTAGATTTCCCGCGTAAGTGAGCTTATCAACATTGATAACCCGACAGCCTCGCTGCAGCAAGGTATGCACTAAATTCGAGCCAATAAACCCCGCCCCGCCTGTGACTAAAATCGTTTGCATCGAGAATTCTATCTAATAAGTAGGGCGGTAGAGGTTCTTCGCCTTTTGATCTCGATAATTTGACGAATCACTGGCCTTGGCATCGAAATCCAGCGCGACTCCATTCACCACTTGCCAGCGCATGGACGCCTTGGACCAAGCCTCCGCTGCAATATCTGAAATAATTGCAAATTGACGCTGCGAAAAATTGTCCTTAGCAGCGTACAAACACAGCGTCACATCCTCTCCGATCTGGTGCTCTTCACTCCAAAGCATCGCAATCTGGTTATGTGGAGTATCTGGTTGAAAGAAGGTTCGCTCCGCCCCGCGCACGATCAACTCCGCACGACATACCCCCATTTTTTTTAATATAAAGCGATAATCAGTCCAGAGATGCTGCCCAGTATCTGCACGCTCCGCTTCAACAATAAACCAATCCCGCAAGTAGAGTGCATTACGGGCGTCCTGCCTGGATTGAAAAGACTCTGTCAACACTTCTCGCACGACCATGGGCGAGATCTTTTGCCCTCTTAGGGCAAATAAAATTAGAACAAACGCAAAGCCAAGAAAGATAGGCAGGTAACGTCCCTGATACGCAAAAGCAAGTAAGCCTCCGATCAATGCAAATAGCGAGATGGCATAAAGAAATAGGACTGTTTTCTGCCGCGACAGCCCCGAACGAATTAAGCGATGGTGGATGTGTCCCTGGTCTGGACGAAAAATAGGCAGCCCCTTAATACTGCGACGTAACATCGCGTAGGCAACATCGGCAATCGGAAGTGCCAAAGCCAGCACTGGAGCAATGAGGGCAGCCAAGACGGTGCCCTTCTCCGAATTCAGCAAAGAAAGTGAAGCGATCACATAGCCAATCAGATAAGCCCCGGAATCCCCCATGTAAACTTTAGCGGGCGGAAAATTATGAAAGAGAAAGCCCATAATAGACCCGATCATGCCCAATGCTAGAATTAAGGAAATCGCCACGCCTGCTTCATACGCCAGAAAGGCCAATAAAGCCATCAACATTAAGCCGATCCCCCCAGCAAGTCCATCCAGTCCGTCAATTAAGTTGATCAGGTTCATCACTGACACCACCCAGATAACAGTGAGTGCGAGACTGAATACACCAAGGCTCACAGTTACATCAGTGAAGGGTATGGTCATCTTCTCAATGGAGAGCCCACATTCATGCGCGAGCATCGCAATGATGACCTGTGCCAATAATTTCACCTTGGCACCCAGCGGATGAAAATCATCGACAAAACCCAGTAAGAAAGAAGCCGAGGCTCCCAAAAAGATACCGTAATGAATTAAGGATTGGTTATCCTGACTATCAAGATGAAGAAAACAGAGCAGGTAGGTAACCGCAAAGCCGCAAATGATCCCCAAGCCCCCAATACGTGGGATCACCCCCGTATGCGTATGATGGTGCTGAGGTAGCGACTCCCCCCCCTGCCCTAAACCTAGCTGCAGGCATATATATATCACCAGCCATGAGGTGAGACAGCCGAGTAATAAGAAAAATAAGGCAGGAAAGAGCACGAGCGAAGTGGCCGAATGTTAAAAATATTGAGAGACTGAAAATGATGACTGAGCGGGTGAAACAGCTAGCGTATAGTAATAAGACTACGAAAGGCTCTAGACTAAAAAGTTCTATAAAAACTGCGTATGCATGGCAAATACTGAAACATTTAAAATTATTAAAGCAGCTACTTAGAAAATAAAAGAATGCGCCCCCCAAACAACGCTACTACAACAGACAAATCAGCATCGCAGTCCTCTGTTGTATCCTGATCACTCTAAACAGCGATCAAACGACTGTTTCCTCTTCGGAACTCTCGCCTGGAGCAAACGGAGTGCCTCCCAATACAGCCATCACCACGGGTATTAACTTACGTGTCCGCTGTTGCCAGGTTAGCAGGGTATTCAGCCGTCCCATCGCATGTGTTCGCAGCTCGGCGTCAGGCTCCGCTTGAATCAAAGCATCCAAGCCCTGAAGCCGCTGAGAGCCTGAACTCAGATGTGGCTCAAACTGATCCTTAATGAAGCCGCGCACTAAGCGTTTCATAGACAGCTCTGGTAAATAATGATCACGTCGACTCCCTGGCACATAATGCAGCTTCACTGCACCTAATTGGCGTAAAACCTTCAGCCCCTGACTGACCGAGCCTTTACTAATCTGCAGTCGTTCCACCAACTCATCAAAGGAGAGGGCTGTTTTCGCACAGAAAAGTAAACCGTAAATTTCACCAATCGAACGCGGAAGACCAATTAAGCCAGCAGCTCGCACAAAAACATCAATCATCGATGTTTCCCATGCAGATAAAGCTGAGGCAGCTGTTGGAGATGTGGACATAATTACTAAGTGGATGCAGGCCCAACTCTGAATCTGAACATCGAATCATTTTGTTCAAGTTTTTATGAACAAGCTAAAGAGAGGCTGCTTTACCAATTCGTAGACCAAGAATGAAGCATAAAAAAGCCCGCGAAGATTCGCGGGCTCTGTTTTAAATATGAATATTTTCGTCTAGACTAACATCAACGCAGGAGTCTCAAGAATTTCCTTAAGCGCCTGAAGATACTGCGCGCCCACGGCGCCATCAATGGTGCGGTGATCACCGGATAGGCCGATTTTCATCACTTGTCCAACTACAACTTCATCCTTATCATTAACTACCGGCTTCTTGATTGTAGCTCCGATACTTAAAATGGCTGCATTATTAGGATTAATAATTCCGTAAAAGTCGGAGATACCAAACATTCCAAGATTCGTCACAGTGAGGGTGGAACCACTCATTTCATTAGGAGCGAGTTTCTTAGCACGTGCCTTCTTAATTAAAACCTTCGCTTCAGCACCGATCTCACGCAGGCCCTTGGTTTCAGCAGCACGGATGACGGGAGTGACAAGACCATCATCAATCGCCACCCCGAATGCGAGATGCACATTCGCGTGTTGCTTGATCGTATCTCCCTCCCATGAACGATTAATCGCTGGAACGCGACGAACTGCTTCAGCAGCAGCTTTTAGCGTGAGGTCATTGACTGTGAATTTAGTACCGCCATGTTCCTTAGGCAGATCTGCAAGCTTTGCATTTAGCTCCGCACGCAGTTTCGCAAGAGGTGCACCGTCAACTTCAATTTGCAAATAGAAGTGCGGTGCCTGAGTCTTCGACCCCACCAAAGCTTTGGCAATGCTCTTGCGCATATTGGACACTGGCAGGTCAAGCGCTTCCAAAGTCGCAGCAGGTGCTGCAGCCGTGCTGGCCTCTACAGGTGCGGAGGCACTCGCCGGTTTCGCATTTTCCACATCAGCTTTGACAATACGCCCCCCCGGTCCACTCCCCTGAATGCTCGCGAGGTCAATTCCCTTTTCCGCGGCAATTTTCTTCGCTAATGGAGAGGCCTTAATGCGCTGCCCGGTGGTTCCGGTACTCTTGGGTTCGGTCGATTCAGCGTGATCCTCACTACCAGACTCTTCAGTCGTTTTTGAATCATCATCAGCAGCACTGCCTGCTGCCTCTGTTTTGTCCGACTCATCTGTTTTGTCTTCTGCAGCATCTGATTTAGATTCAGCCTCTGGCTCAGCAGCACTGTTTTCCGCAGCTGGTGCCTCCTCGCCAGCTTCGCCGATAGCTGCAATCGCAGCACCCACAGCCACTTCATCGCCCACACCACAGTATTGCTTAATTAGCACCCCATCATCGAAGCACTCGACTTCCATGGTCGCCTTGTCGGTTTCGACTTCTGCAATCATGTCGCCGCTGGAGATTGCATCGCCTTCATTTTTTAACCATTTGACCAGCGTCCCCACCGTCATGGTGTCGCTGAGTTTGGGCATGTCGATAAGTGTAGCCATTTTTAAGAAATTTAAGAGTTAGAAATTAAAATTAAGAGATTACGAATAACGTGACAGCTTGACAAGCTACGCAAGCGCTTTCAGCGCGCCCGCAATAATGCGTTCCTCGTTGGGGATCTGCCAATTTTCAAGCTCCTTGGCATAAATCTGCGGCGCGTCAATGGCAGAGACCCGATGCACGGGTGCATCAAGATAATCAAATGCTTTCAGCTGAATAATATGCGAAATTTGAGCATCGACCCCGCAATAAGGCTTGTTCTCCTCTACCAGCAAGGCACGGTGCGTCTTCTTTACGGATTTAAGAATGGTCTCCTCATCCAAAGGACGAATCGAGCGCAGGTCGACAACCTCGACACTGACACCATGCTTCTCCTCTAAAGTCTTAGCTGCCTGCAAAGAGAGCATCGCACAACGACCATGCGAGACGATAGTCAAATCAGTTCCCTCCTGCAATATATTCGCAACGCCGAGCTCAACGATGTATTCCTCCTCAGGCACCTCCCACTTCTCACCATAGAGCAGTGTATTCTCCATTACAAACACAGGGTCGTTATCACGAATGGCTGCCTTCATCAACCCTTTGGCATCGTATGCATTAGAAGGGCAAACAACCTTTAGGCCAGGATGATTTGCCACCATATTCTCCGGAGTGTGCGAGTGAGTCGCGCCCACATTAGTCCCTCCATTGGCTGGACCTCGAACAACAATCGGGATGTTCATTAAGCCACCAGACATGTAACGACAAAATGATGCATTATTGAACAACTGGTCGATCGCAACATAGCTAAACGACATAAACATCATCTCCACTACGGGACGAATCCCCAGAGCAGATGCGCCAATGGCGAGCCCCGAGAAAGCAGCTTCCGAAATTGGCGTGTCAATTAAACGCTTATCGCCGTGCTTCTCCCAGAGGCCTTCGGTGACTTTATAGGCGCCGTTGTATTGAGCGACTTCTTCGCCCATAATACAGACGTTTTCGTCACGTTGAATTTCCTCGTCAAGTGCTTGCTTGATCGCTTCGCGGTAGGTGATAAGTGGCATGATGTATTAAAATTTAGGATACTAATTTAAAAGATAGGAAAATAGAAGATCATCTGATCAACGGCACTTCGGCATAATCCCTAGCTCATAATTCCAAAATAAGTAGTCGGGTTGTAATTCTAGTCGTTAAAGAAATAGGTGCCCTTAAGCTTACCTTCCGCGTCGTTATCGACCTCCCAATAAACGTCGGTCTGAATTTCACTACGTGGAGCGACCGGACTTTCATCCGCAAATTTTGCAGAAGCTTCCGCCTCATCCTTCTTCTCTTGATCGATGCGCTTGGCTTCTTCTTCAGTCAGGGTGCCGTCAGCCAGCAATTGCTGCTTGATCACATTCACCGGATCCTTGGTACGCTTGTATTCTTCGATCTCTTCCTTAGTGCGATACTTCTCGTGATTCGCATCCGCCACAGAGTGACCACGATAACGGTAGGTGCGAATTTCCAATAAGAAAGGCTTCATTTCCTCACGTGCACGCGTCATCGCACGATTGGCGACCTCACGAACCTCAAACACATCGTGTCCGTTACAGACCTCCCACTCCATATCAAAACCATCCGCACGGTGGGCCAAATTCTCTTCCGCAGACGAGCGCTTCAAACTGGTGCCCATTGAATAACCATTGTTCTCAATCACGAAGACAACTGGAATATTCCAAAGCGACGCCAGGTTCAAAGTCTCCATAAAAGAACCTTGATTCACCGCACCATCACCAAGAAAGGCGAGCGCACAGCCCTTCAGCCCCTTATACTTAAGCGCAAAGGCGAGCCCGGCACCCAGCGGCGTCTGCCCAGCAACAATCCCGTGCCCTCCCCAGTAATTCTTATCGGGTGCAAAAAAGTGCATCGAACCGCCCTTCCCCTTGGAACAACCGGTGTGCTTACCATACATCTCAGCCATGCACTCATTCATTGACATCCCCACCGCCAAGGCGTGTCCGTGGTCGCGGTAAGCCGTGATGATGTGATCATTCTCTTCCATCAAAGAAACAATCCCTGTCGCCACCGCCTCTTGACCGATGTAAAGATGCAGAAAGCCACCAATCTTCCCCTGATTGTAGGCACGCAACGAACGCTCTTCAAAGCGGCGAATACCTACAATCGTCCGATAGAGATCGATCTTTTCTTCTTTGGAAAGTGATTTGTTAATCGGCGCTGACGCGAAGTTCTTAGACTTGGCAGCTGTCTTGGTCGCCGATGTGGTTTTCTTTTTCGTAGTAGCCATATGCGTATGCCCTGTAAACTCGCACAGCCCTACTCAATGACAAGTATAAAACCTAAAATCTCAAGCAACTGCAATGATAAATTCGCAAATAAATATTCACGAATTTACATTCATGAATAATAAAAGATGAATATACTTACTGTAAATTATGATAACCAGCTTCATTCAGAAAAGTTGTGTGGACAGCCACTAGGTCTGACCTACGCTAGACTGAACACCATTTTTTTACTCGATCCACTACACAGTTTTACAATCTTATGATCCTGCGAGTCACTCAATACGGCGAACCTATTTTACGCAAAGCCGGCGAACCCATCACAGAATTCAATCAGGCCCTTGCAGAGTTGGCCAACGACATGGTCGACACCATGTATGATGCAGAAGGCATCGGCTTAGCCGCGCAACAGGTAAACCGAGCACTCCAACTCTGTGTGGTCGACGTACGCCCCCCCGAAGGCGCCGAAGCCCCATTCAACTATAAATTTGACGGTAAACACCCCCCATTGGATTTAATCATGCCGATGGCAATCATCAATCCGCAGATCACGATTCTGGATGCAACCGAAGATGTTTATGAGGAAGGCTGCCTTTCCTTCCCCGGGGTCAATGGCAAGGTCGACCGACCGATCGGCGTACGCTGCCAATTTCAAGATACGGAAGGCAACTCACATGTGCTGGAAGCCGACGGACTGCTGGGCCGCTGCATCTTACATGAAGTTGACCATCTAAATGGCAAACTCTTCATCGACCGCATGCACAAGCGCGACTTAAAGAAGAACGAAGCCAAAATCAAAAAACTAAAACGCGCGAGCCGTGACTTTCTAAAAGGCCAATAACCCAAGCGAGTCAATCAGTCGCCGAAGTATGAACGCCCCTCTCTCCACCTCCACGCGGAGAATTACAGCTCAGCCCCGGAACCGCTCACCACAGTCGTCCGACTCACTTGCAAATTAGGCAAACAAGTTTAGACTGCCTTCATGCGATCACTCCTCTGCCTCTACCTAGTTTTCACAGCCACCCTCAACCTCGCAGCCAACGAGATACGTGACTATTGGTTTAGCGGAGCAGAGATCAATCGCTACGAGTTGACGCAGACACGCTACGGAGCGGCCCACCCAGGCCACGTGGAATTCATATTTGTAACGGAACCTTTTCTAACAGAAGCTCAAGTAAAGAACGAAAATGGCACAAGCCCATCCACGGACGTTCTCAAGCTCAATGCACTACGCACCTTCAATACTGGAATCTATAGCTATCGCACAATGAGCAGCACCTTCCAGCCCATTGATCTGAAGACATTCCCTCACAGCTTGAAGACAAACACCAGTGTGCAGGATTGGTGCGGGCAATATTTCCAACAGTTCAACAAAACAAGCAAGGGCTGGCGCGGCGAAATACGCTCCTACTTCCAAAGCGAAGCCGACCAAGACTTCGAGCTCGGCAACGCCTGGATTGAAGACGCCATTTGGCTAAAGCTGCGCCTGAATCCCAATGAACTGCCAACAGGCCCAATTCAAATTATCCCCAGCGCCCTGCATACGCGCTTCACCCATACACCTGTCCGCATCGAAACCGCCACCGCAGAACGTATAATAGACGGCACACAGAGCCACTACCTAATCCACTACCAAAGCATCAACAGAGAGCTACAAATTAGTTACGATAGCGCATTTCCTCACATCATACGCAGCTGGAAAGAGCGCGAGGCAAGCGGCACCACCAAAGCTGTACTCACGCATCGGATAATGAACAGCGAATACTGGTCGGAACACAGCCCACAGGACGCAGCCAAACGCAAAAAGCTAGGCCTGGCGCCCATCCCGAACTAATCAGGCATTACTGCCCAAAAAGTTTTTTCAACAAATCGGTTGAACGCGCTAAAGGATCCTCACGAATTGCCTTCTCTTCAGCTGCCATTGCTGCAAAAAGCCCATCCAAAGCCTGATTATTGACATACTGATCGAGGTCAAAATCACTCGCAGCGATCCCAGTAAAAGACTGAATCTTAGAAAAGAAACCACTACCTGTAGAGGGCAGCGCGGACTGCATCTCCTTATAACTTCGAGTCGCCCCGGTAGAGTCGGTAGCCTGAGAAATCAACGGTAACATACGCTCTGACAAAGAATCACGCGACTGCTTCTCCAGAAAACGAGTAATCGCATCCTCCTCCCCCTGCCACAGTGTGTTCAGATCTTCCAGCGTCAGATTATTAATAGTATCCTTAACAATCCCAGGAGCCGCGGCCACCCCCGCCTCTGCCGCCTGGTTCATCGTCGCTTGAAACGCATCCAGACGATAATCCTGATTCACCACAGCGAGTGGCTGACGCAACTTCTCAATCGCGCTCGGCAAAGGAATTTGATACAGCTCAGAATTGGCAAAACCTCCCTGCTGCCCCAACTCAGTCAAAGCACGCTCAGCTGCCACAGCCAGCGCCTCACGCAGCGCACTCGCCAACTCATCCGCGTCAGAAAAAGCACTCGCGACCACCGCATCAGCAGTGGAACTACTTTTAAACATAGAAAACGCGCGACTCGCCCAGGAGGACTCAGCACCTACAGCACTGCTCGAGAATATTAATAACGCTAAAAGGACTCGACGTGGTGCAAATGTAATTTTCATGCCCCAATCATGCATGACTCTTTAAAAATTGACGACTTAAAAACAATGCAACCCCCAACTCCAAGACACACCCAAAGTACACCAGCGCCTCAACTAACGGATCAATGCCTGACTACGACGCCCCAACTTGCGCATCAAATCAGCAAATTGCGCCCGCTCCTTTCCCGAAAATTCACTAAACAAAGCATCTAAATTGGCTGAATGCGCAGCAAAAGCATCCACAATTAATTCGCGCCCCGCATCCGTCAAATGCACTAGCACCACCCGCGCGTCGCCCTCACTTCGCTCACGACGCACAAAGCCTTTTCTCTCCATTCGCTGCACTGCGGTAGTGATCGAACCACTGGTCAACAAAACCTTCTCACCAATCGTACTCACAGGCAGGGCCCCCTTGTGCAGCAACACCTCCAGAACCGCGAAATCCGACAACGAAGTAAAGCCCTGCTCCACGATACGCTCATGATCATAACGCATCACGGCATGCGAAGCTTTCCAAAAAAGAAGAAATAGATGCGGCCCCGAGTGCTGATAAATTTTAGGCATAGCAACCAGCAAAACAATCTAACACCTTGACATCAAGATAAATAACCCTCGACATGTCTCGCTCCTGCGCAGTGCCCGCCCTCCCGGGCGACCTAGTCCCGCATCCGAAACGGTAACGAAAACTCGTGCGCCTGCCCCGTCGGCGTAGGTCCTGCAGAACTCGCCCGGCGAAAAGCCGCCAAGACAGACTGATCAAAAGCTGCATTTCCCGAGCCTGGCCGCAGGCGCACATTGGAAATCTGCCCGGAAGCGGAAACATTAAAAACCACTTCAGCCACCAAGCGCACACCGGCCAGTTGCGAGGGTTTGGTCCAAGCCGCGTCGATACGGGCACGCAAGCGCGAACTATAATCTGCTAAAGCGGAGAGTTGTTGCGATGAAAGCTGTTGACTGGCCTGCCCCGCAGTTGAACTACGAGGCACCACTAGTTTCGGTACATCGATCTTCGGCACAGCGATACTGGCGCGCGGAGTCGTCACCCGCCGTGGCTTCGGAGCCTCTTTCGGATGCTCCTTAAAAAAGTCTTCTGCAGACATTAACTGAGGTGCCGGCTGAGGCGTAGGTGCTGGCTTAGGGCTGGGCGTAGGAGTCGGCTTAGGGCTGGGCGTGGGCTGAGGCGTCGGCACCACAGGCTGCGGCGTTGGAATCTCCACTTGCGGGACTGGCGGCAATTCAACTACGGGCAAATCCTCGACTTGCTGCACTTGCTGCGGAGCAGGCGTGGCATGCGCCGACTGACTCACGTCACTCGGCGGATCCACCATTTCAAATACATGCGGCTTCTCCTTTGGCTTAAAGGCCTGCACAATCGTCGCCAAAAAAACACCTAACAAAACCACCAAATGCAGGATCACTGAGGCCCAGAAAGGCTGATCTTTAGAAAGCTTCATCATTCAACTTTAGTATCTAAACTGATCTTGGAGAGCTTACGCTGCTTAATCATATCAACGAGGGTAATCACCTGCTGATAGGGCAAGTCAGCATCGGCACGTATACTCAGTACCGGCGGCGCAGGGTCCATTGCCATAGTGTCCAACAAATCCCCCAACTGCAATTCAGACACCTGCTGATCCCCCCAATAATACAACCCCGCCCGGTCGATCGAAACAGATTGAAAATCCTCACGATCCTCCGGCTGGGTCTTCGCTGCTTCAACCGGAAGGTTTAGCTCTACAGTCTGCTCCAGCAAGGGCGTCGTCACCATGAAAATAATCAGCAACGCAAACGCCAGATCGATCAACGGAGTCACATTGATCTCAGTCAGAGCAGAAAGCCGGTCTTTACGATGAAATTTACGAGCCACAGAGAATATTTAGCATTAGAAATTAAATTTGAGAAATCAGAAACTAGCTATTTGCCGTGGCTTGCGCTTCCAATTCGATGCGATCCGCTGCTGTACTCGCGAAATTTTCCAGCTCAACCACCGAGATCTTAGTCTGTTGCAACAGATAATTATACCCAAACACAGAAGGAATCGCCACGATCAACCCCGCAACTGTCGTGAGCAAGGCCCCGGACACACCCGGCGCTAAACTTTGCAAGCTGGCCGAACCAGCGCCCGCCATGCCGCCAAAGGCATCCATCACGCCCCAAACCGTCCCAAGCAAGCCCAAGAAAGGCGCACCCGTCACAATCGAACCCAGCACCACCATCTTCGCTTCATAGCGCAGAATTTGCTCCGCCACGCTTCGCTGCAATGCATTCTCAACATGCCCCATACGCAGTGCCGCCCGATGCGGATCTGCATTGCCAAAATCACCCCCATAACGGTGAAAAGCCTCCAAGGCTTCACGAATAATATTATAGTAAGGCCCCGCCCCCTTACCAGGACGCTCCGGATCCAATGCAATCAAATGCGACTCACGACTGAGCAAGCGTTCGTAACGCTGATTCTGCGAACGCAACTTAGAGAGATCGAGATACTTCCCTAACATCACCGTCCACGCCACAATACTAAACAGACCAAGAATCAATATGACCACCTTGCCCGCAAAATTCGACTGCGCAAAATAGGTGAACACGTTGGGCCCCGAGGCCGCTTGAATAAAAAGTGAGTGATAAAGAATAGTAAAGCTCATGAAAAAAATGTACCGTCGTTGCTAGACAGACATCAATAAATCACAGGCGTTCAAAAAGCTTCCAGCTTAAAACGAAAAAGTGAATAATTAATACATTCCATTGACAGTATATACGCCAAATGGAATATACAAAGACAATGGAAGCCAGTGACGTCTATAAATGCATTGCCGACACGCAGCGATTGAGAATACTCAACCTGCTTGAGGCGGGCTCATTGTGCGTCTGCCACCTACAGGAACTACTTGAAGTACCACAGGTGAAAATGTCCAAGCAGTTGGCATCGATGAAACAACTGGGGCTGATCAAAGCCAGTCGCGAAGGCACTTGGATGATCTACTCATTAGTCACTTCCGACAGCGGATTACTACTCGCAAACATAGAATACTTACGCACTGCACAGTGCCAGGAATGCAATCAGCTAAAGCAGGATCTACTCAGACATGAAAAACTAATTCAACGCATCGCAGAAACAAACGAAGACTGCCCGGAAAGTGTGTTACCGGCTACCTGCTCAATTTCTTAGCCAGACATCTATAGTCACATTCTGTATAAGCACTCAACATTATGAAAAAAATACTCATTCTTTGCACTGGAAATTCCTGTCGCAGTCACATGGCTGAAGGCATCTTACGCGCCGCAGCTGGCGACCTCTTTGAAGTCTTTAGCGCCGGCTCTAAGCCCAAGGGAGCGGTGCATCCCCTGGCAATCGAAGCACTCAAAGAAATCGGCATCGACGCCAGTGGGCACACATCCGACCACCTGGATCAATATCTAAACGCGGGCATCGACACCGTAATCACTGTCTGCGGCAACGCCGACCAAGCCTGCCCGACTTTCCCCGGCAAGGTGAGTCGCTACCACTGGGGCTTTGAAGACCCCCCCCATGCACAGCGTCCCGATGAGAGCGAGCTCGACGCCTTTCGCCGCATTCGCGATGAGATCAAACTCGTCTTCGAAGCCTATGCCGCGGGCTACCGCGAGGCTTACAAAGCTTCTTAATGGCCGATATGGCAAACACTGGCTAAAAGTTAAAGCGGGCCCTGAGCTTCAAGCTGCCAGTAGCCACTTTGAGCGATTATAAACAAGAAGATTCTACAACCACTTGAATTTTCTTGGGCATGCACTAAGCTAGTGTATGCCCAAGAAAAAACACATCGTCGTTTTAGGTGCCGGATTTGGAGGATTAACGTTTACGCAGAAATTTCGCCATCCCAATGCTCGAATCACGATCGTGGATCGCCAGAATCATCACCTGTTTCAGCCCCTGCTCTATCAGGTCGCCACAGGCGGTCTCGCCATGCCAGAGATCGCAGAGCCAGTGCGGACGATTCTAGCTAAGCGTAACGATGTTCAGGTTTTGATGGACAGCGCACGCACAATTGATGTGCAGCAAAAAAAAGTCGAACTCACGCATCAAACCCTGCACTACGACTACCTCGTGGTCGCACTAGGCATGGTCAACAGTTACTTCGGAAATAACGAATGGGCCAGGCATACCATCGGTCTAAAATCGCTCAACGACGCGCGACGAATCCGCCAGCGAGTGCTACACGCCTTCGAGCGAGCCGAAGCGCTACAAGATGAAGCCGAACGCCAGCGATTGATGACTGTTGTCGTCGTCGGTGCAGGACCGACTGGCGTGGAAATGGCCGGTGCACTCAGCGAACTCACCAAACGTGTTTTCAAGAAGGACTTCCGCTCCATTCGCCCCGAACAATCACGCATCATCCTGGTGGAAGCGGCCGATCGGGTACTCACAATGTATTCGAAGTCTTCCTCTGCCAAAGCTCAAGCAAGCTTAAAGCGCATGGGCGTGGAACTCAAACTGAACCATCCCGTCGAAAACATTTCTCAAGGCTGCATCACAGTCGGCAGTGAAACGATCGAAGCAGAATCGATCATTTGGACCGCCGGCGTCGAAGCCAATCCCTTGGTCAAACACCTCCCTGGTGACCATAACCGCAAAGGCCAAGTCGCCATCGATCCAGACTGTTCCATCCCCGAACATCCTGAAGTATTCGCCATAGGCGATATCGTAGATCTAACCGATGCCAAGGGTGTGCATGTCCCTGGAGTGTCCCCAGCCGCAATGCAAATGGGCAAACACGTTGCACGAATCATTCACGACGAACTTGAAGGGCAGTCAAGCTCGCGCCCAGCCTTTACCTACCTGGACAAAGGCTCGATGGCAACCATCGGCCGCTCTTCAGCAGTCGCCGAATTCGGCAAATTTAAATTTTCCGGTTTTCCAGCGTGGTTTCTATGGCTGGCGGTACACTTAGTCTTTCTGATCGGCTTTCGCAATCGACTTACAGTGCTGATCCAGTGGATGTACGCCTACCTGAAATACCGTCCCGGAGCGCGTGTATTTGAAAAGCCAGACAGCCCCAATCAACCCGTCATTTGATCAATCGACCACTGGCGCTCCCAATCATGGGACTATTGTCCGCTAGCATACATCCGTATGCTAGCGGACAAATAATTTTTCGACGTATTTCGCGATCACATCGTTTTCTAGATTCACGAGATCGCCCACCTTTTTAGTGTGTAGGTTGGTCACCTCCATTGTGTGCGGAATCAACCAAATAGCGAAGCCTGTCTCGTCAACCTCAGCTACGGTCAGCGAAATACCGTCCACAGTGATACTCCCCTTGTGTACGATGTAACGCAGCTTGTAGGCATCACACTTGATACGAAAAAAGAAGTCCTTCCCCCGCGGTTCAATGGCTTCGATCACGCCAGTGCCATCGACATGCCCCGACACGAAATGCCCGCCCATCCGCGTGCTCGGCAACAATGCACGCTCTAGGTTCACCTTCCCGCCAACACCCACACCACCGATAGAAGTGAGACGCTTGCTCTCTTCTAGCAAATCAAACTCAATCCGGTCCGCGGAAAAAGCCACCGCCGTTAAGCAGCAACCGTTGACGGCGACGCTGTCCCCGAGTTGCAGATCTTTAGTCACTTCATGTGCCTCCAACACGAGACGCCACGCGCTCTCGGTTTCTTCAAAAGAGATGACCTTACCTGTTTCTTCTACAATTCCTGTAAACATGAAGCCATCCTAGTATTCGCAAAGTGAAAAACAAATGTAAAGCTCAGCAATTTCCTCCCAAGCAGACCACCGGATCCTGGCGGCGGGCCTCCAGAGCCACGCAAAAAAATGCATAGCTCTGTTTCCAGCCCAAAACCGACGCCAACCAAACCCCCAATAAAGCACTGAATGACTGCAACTTGCAACATTCCGCGCAGAATTTTCGTCTAATTGCAACGATTTCACTTTCTAAGTATTTTCTTAGAGGGCGTCTAATAAATTTCCAAAACGGTTAGAATCTAGCCGCACGCTTGAGCATGAGTCGAGTCATCGCAATATGAATCATGGCAGTAG
>NZ_JARXIC010000021.1 GCF_031127905.1 Thalassobacterium sedimentorum
ATTATCACATCAATGTCTCGGGGCAGGGGCACTTCCTGGAGGTCGGCAGCGGTAATACCGACATTCGGGTGTCGAACAGGTCCGGAATGGATGAGATTCGTGCAGAAGTGGAATAAATGGGCGTTGTTTCTGGTCGTGCAGTATCTCTTCAATCTCAGGTGGTAGGCTTTCCCCTTGGCGTTGAACTATGTTTAGATGCAGTTTCTTTTCCTCTATTATAATTGCTGCAGGCATTTGCAGAGAAACCCATGCCGTGTCTGAAACCTGTATCTCCACATCGCGTAGGTTAATCATTCCAGAGCCTGCCCGGACATACTCTAAAAGCTCTTCGACTGGTATGTTTCCGATCATTATTTTTCCCTTTTTGGTTATTCAACTGAGCACTCTGATCTAGGCATGTTTACCTATGTCTAGATTGCATGATTAATTGCTCAAACTATCTTTCATTTATGTGAAAAGGAGGCCAATCTGGCAAGTCCTCAAGCTCCTTCTCAAGGGCAAGAAGTAAATGGTGTGCTCGTTCACTATTTCGATGAGCTATGAAGTTCGGTATGCAATAGAGGCGTCTCTTAATTCTATCGTTCATTTAATACTCTTTTTGTAGACGATGCTATATGCTGGAGTCACCGATAGTGCTTAGCCATTTTCTCTAGGAATTCGGGGACTTGATCCTTATTGCATAATGTCCCCCAAGCGTTCCCTGCAACTTTAAGGTCTTCTGGATCTGGATCAGAAATCAGGGATTCGGCCCAGCGATGGCTTTGCTTAAATATTTTTCGGAGCGGCTGCGTTCCGGAGTTTCCCTCAGTCCAGATTACTAAGCCATGAACATGCTCCTGACGATTTAACCAGTCGTGCAGGTCGCGAACCGCATTTTCAGAAATAGGGTGGTAAATGGTCAGTGCTGCAACATTTGCAGAATCATCGGGGACTGGGCCGAATTTGCATGCTATTTTACTCGAAGAAGCATTTGGTTCACCACGTTTAAACATGCGATTGATGTTCCCAGTTCTCCTCTTTACTTCAAGGTTGATGATACAGTCGGCTAGACCGTCCTGTATTTGTAGCTTCCAATCGAAATCCTTATCCGTTCCGAACTTCTTGGGAGCGTGGCTCACCGACCGAATTCCACGCCAAAACTTGAGCCACCAGATCTCATTGAGACAATCCAAATGCTCCCGCCCTAAAAGCCGTCCTTTGAAAAACAAAGGCCATTGCTTAGGCAGATACAGCCTGCCCATTTGAGCTGCCTGAGCGAGCCTCAGCAAATTTCCGCATGTAAGAAAGCTCCCTTCCATCGCCTCCGAGTCTGTCTCGGAACCTGTGTTAAACTGATTCTTAGGCACCTGATATTCAGCTTGTGGGTTGACTCCATGCTGAACCCAAAATCCGTAAGGCGTAAAACTAGATTGCAGCAAATGGAAATCAATCGCAGACATGTCTTCCGCCAATTGACGAGACAAGACCGCCGCCTGATCCGGCAAAACGTAGTGCTCCAATTGCCTGCTGAGTTCGTCGCGATTCATATCCATAACAAAGATAATTAGTTAAGGGATAAGAAGCTCCTTATGGCTATCTCAAAAGTCAGTCATGAGTCTCTTGCTCTAGAGTTTTTTTGCCTCTCGTGCTAATCTAGCAACGCGATAGAGTTGCTAGATACGATACTAGCCATGTTGCTTTGCAGTGGCTCGCAGACTTGAGCCACACACGCACTTGAATCCCATTGCCATAAATATACGAATCCTTTGTGTCTCATCTCCTCCTGACGCTACGTGTAAGTTTTACGCTTCGCCGTATATTTAAGCGCGACCTAGTTTGTAATGCCAGTCAGGGATTGTGTCTGACTTCACAATGCTTGCATCTTACATTGCAATTTCAACTTCAAGTAAACTCTCTTGACATCATCGTCAAAAGTGACGATGTTCTTGGACATGAGGTATCCGGGAGGAAAAGGTAAGTGCTTTCATCAGATCATAAATCTGATGCCTCCACACCGTGTATATATCGAGAGCCATCTAGGTGGCGGTGCGATTCTTCGCAGTAAAAAGCCTGCCCCGATATCCTATGCTATTGATGCTGATCCAAGGGTTATAGGTAACTTTAGGCAGAATCACTCCTCGCTTGCTGAGTATCAAGAAATGGATGCCGTCGAGTTTTTGAAAGCTTATCAATTCTCTGGAGACGAGTTAGTTTACTCAGATCCCCCATACCCGAAGTCCACCCGTCTTAAACAGAAAATTTACCGTTGTGAATATGAAGATGCCGACCACGAAGAGTTACTCGAAACGCTGATCAGCCTCCCATGCCAGGTGATGGTCTCTAGCTACGAAAACACCCTATATTCGAGTATGCTTAAGGGGTGGAACGAGGTTAAGTTTCCAAACAAGACACAAACTGGAATCAGAATCGAGAGCCTCTGGACTAATTATCCGAAGCCAAAAGAAGTACACGACACGAGATACCTTGGGGGAACTTTTCGTGAGCGCCAAACCATTCGCAGAAAGCAAGAGCGCCTGCGTAATAAAATTTCCGCCCTGCCGACATATGAACGGCAAGCATTGTTTGAATGGATATCGGAAGCCTACTAAGATCATGAAGCAGAAACAAATAATTTTTATAGACGCATGTAACACTACCGTGAGAGTTGAGTTCCCGCCCGCAGCAGAGGAGCTACTGCCTGGAGTAAGGTGGGGCAACGCATGCGGTTTTTCTACACCAGCCTATTGGAAGTATCATGTGCTCGAACGCAGATTGACCGCCAACCGAATTGAACATCGGCTTGGAAGGAATCTTGCAGAAGAAATCGGAGCCTGCCTTCTCGGCGGTCATGGAATACCTGCAAGTGTAGGTCTGGCAGCGTATTACTACTTGCGCGATCATGGGATATTTGAAACCGCACCCAGCGAGTCGCAAATAAAGTCTCTTTTAGAAGCAGGAATTCCGCATGATGGTAAAATTATCCGCTATCGTTTCACAAACCAGAAGTCCAAATATTTAGCAGGTAGTCTCAGCAAGTATCACGACGAATATAGCTCTGATTTAACGGGGAGAAAGCTGCGCGACTGGCTTTCGACGATGCCAGGGATTGGGCTTAAAACAGCGTCATGGATTACTCGGAACTTCGAAGATTCTGATGATGTGGCGATTCTAGATATTCACTTACTCCGAGCGGGCATCATTGGGAAATTCTTCAGTCCTAACTTAGATGTTACGAAAAATTATTTGGATCTCGAAAATAGATTTCTGGAATTTAGTGCATCGCTCAGTGTGAAACCATCCGAACTAGATTCAGTGATATGGTTCGGAATGATGTCTTCACCTAGTTCAGTAGATAGAGCGTTGAGTCGCGTTGATATGAAGAGTGGTGAAGCAATCAAGTTAACTCGGCCTAGAGCCCACCCACGCAAGACCAACTCCCGTCAATTGGCTATGGCTGTTTGATTTTCGCAAAAAAGAGTCACCAGTCAGTCCCAATGCGCATAAATTTAGGCCTAAGCCCTCACTAACAATTGATAAATAGCCGAGAACAACCCCGGCATCGCGGTATATCAAAGATTTAGCGTGTTTATATTTGGACATTGTTATGGCTGGCTCCGCAACCAGCTGAATTAGTGTACCAAGTTCACCAATGACTAATTCATCTGCCTTGTGCCTGATTGCCTTCGAATTGATGAAATCTGAACTACATAGCCCGAGAGAATGCTCTTCAGAAAGATACTTGTAGCACTGATTTTCAGGGGTATGGATCAATATGTGTATGGGGTGCAGGGCACCAGCAGAAGGTGCCGGACGATGCTGAACTTCTAACCCATTACTATCAATCTCACTTATTATTGTCCTAGAGGTATACCATAAAAGCGTATTTTTCTGGGATTCCGATAATTTACCGAATTCTCGCCTCGTGCGCCTACGATCAATAATTTGATCAATTGAATCGAAGGTTATATTCGCGGGCTTCTTGAGAGTGAGTTTCTCGCCAAACTGCCAATTAAATCGCTCTGTCCTGACAGCAAAGTCTCTCGGTATCGGGTCAAACATGAGGATTGTTTAGTTCATACAGAACTTCCAAGTGCTTGTAGCACCCCCGGCAGCGTCCGCATGGGAAATTTGATTTATGGCAACTGTGAGACCATCCGAGTAGTCCTCGTGGAATTTGGGATTCAACAATAAGCTCAAGAGTCGATAAATTCACCGCAGGTGCAGTTAGTTTCATCTCTCCCTCCTGCATTTGAATCAACTCAGAAATTTTTTCAATAAATCCAATACTACCATCAACGTGGTAAGTATCCGAACGCACGGTACCAATCATCAACTCGGCAATACCAAACTGTATCGCCTTCATCGCTGCGACAGTGATCAAAAATTGATTTCGGTAGGGCCACCAGTCCGACTCGGGTGCAATCGTCAATGCAGGCGTGCCAGATAAGTCTCCAGAGCCTAAGCAACTAGCATCAATCGGAATCACGTAATGCTTAATGTTTATTCGCTTACATATTGAAGCTGATGCTTTTATTTCTGCCTTTGCAGGTATCTGACCATAATCAATGGTTATTCCAACTGCTGGACGTTTCCAATATGCTAGGCAGACTGAATCCATGCCTCCGGACATTAAGATGGCTACTCTGGAGGTGTCCATGCTGTCCATACGGATTGATAAATCGCGGCGCTAAAATCGGAGATTACCTCGCATCCTGACCCTTTCATCATTTTTAGATCCTCGGGGCCTACGCTTTCGGCATACACTACGACGGGCTTACTTAAGGATCTTGCGTAGCCGATCTCGTAAAGCGTTCCAGGGTCGCAACCGTCTGTAATTGCGATCATCAAGTCGCATCGGTGAATACCATCAATGTCCTTTTGTACTACCTTTTCCGCAGACCCCACTCCTACGTCATGAAGCGGGGAGAATACTTCAAGGCCAGCTTCCTGAAGCAGACTTCTCATCTCGTTCACTAACCAGACCTGTGCTAGATTAAAGAACGGGCCGGCAAGATAGATCATGGGTTTTCGCTCCTTAGGCTCATATTCTATCGGCTCAAGTGGAAACGATTCAAGTGAGCCGGGCGTTGGCACTGCCTTTGTTGCGCAATAGTATGCAGCGGCCTGTGATGCTTTTTGAGCGGCGTCATTAGCCCTTATACCTTGATCCATCCACCAGTATGCAAAATGCGCTGCAAATACATCCCCGGAGCCAATTTTCCAAACCTTCTTTGTTTTGAAGGCATGGCCGTAAGTAAACTCGCCATCCTCATAGGCAATAAAACCCGCTGCACCTCTTTTAAGAACAACGACTTCAGCACATGAAGACTTTGCGACTTGTTGAATCATCTCGTGCACATCCCCAGAATTCGAATCTGCTAGAATTCGAAGCTCTGACTGATTTAGAACGAGGGCAAGGTGCTCAGCTGTAGAGCCATTCGCTCCAAAAGGACTCGCAGTCTCAACGTTTTGAGGGTCGTAGACCGCCCATTTAGCATGAATGATAGGGTCGATTTCTAAAAAGCCGTAAGATAGGACTTTATCTTCTCTAATACTGAGTTCAGGGAAAGGACCTATGGCTGATGATATAAGAGGCGTTGACAACGGGTGCATGTACTTGAACCCGGCGGATTCACCAATGGGCTCTGCCTTAACTTGAAATTTCTCAACCTTAGCCCGAGCGCTGATCTGACGGATATCATCGGCAGATGCAACAGAATGGAGCGTTACTGAGCTCCCCATTGCAGCAAGTGCTGATGCAGCTCGGCCACCAGAACCGTAAACTTCATTCCACGCGGGGCGAACACAATACTCTTTATATATGCTCCCGACTATGTGAATCATCAAGCTCCCTCCGAGATACTGATTCGAACACGCACGACACCACCTTCGATTTCAATAACCTCTGCTTGGTAAGCATTTCCGGCACTAATACAGTCTCGCAATCTTTCATGTATCACTGCTCCTACGGTATCACTTTTGTGGAGCACTACGATAGCTTCTTCGCCATCTTCTACATGCAGCGTAACGTCCAGTAAGTCCCCAACTTGAAGTAGATTAACAACGTCTTCATCTGGTGAATGAATCTGTGTCGTTACATTTAAGCTATGGCAGGGACTGTCAAAATCACCACCGCCCCAGCGAGTGCCACCATTACCGCTTCCTCCTCCTGACATAATAAGAAATCCTAACTAGTTGATCGTTTTAAATTACTGGACGTATTCATTAGTGAGTGAGTATTTGAGCTCTGTCGAACGGAAAGTCATTTCAGACTGAATTCGTGATTTAATTAGTATTAGAATGGCTGCTTTGTTATTTTCCACATGAGAATTCACCTTATGCGTAACTCAGCTACAAATTGGCTCAAGGTGTCGTGGAAAAGTGTGCCAGCACGCTCTTTGCGTAAAATAAAGCACCGTGGATCATCGGTTTGACGATCCACGGTGCTGCTGAATTTGATGGCCTAGCGGTGTGGCGTATTGGAGCCGCGGTCGATGGACTTGTGCGTATCGCCAACGCTATCCACCTTAGCCATGAACATGCACTCTTTGCCGTGTTCATTCACGAAGCGAACTGCGCCGCGATCACTTTCAGGGCGAGGGCTTCCACGAGTTGCTTTGGCTTTGCTGTCACAGCTGGGGCAATTAATCATTGCGCCTTCTTTGCAAAGCTCCATGGCCTGCTCCTTGGACTTGATCTGGATCGTTGATACGGTGTCGCACATAGTGCAGACTTGAGCGACGGTGTCGCCGGCTTTGAGGCTTTGGAAATCCTCGACCGAAGATAGACTTCTTTCAGGCTTCCAATCTGGCCCGCGAGGTGCCGCAGTGGAGATAGCGGCAACGCCGAGAATTGATAAGAGGACTACAGACAACAGCTTTTTCATATATTACCTTTGTTTTGGTTGGATTGTTTTAAGACGCGTCGTGCGCCTAATAGTTTAAACGTAACTTAAGCTTGAAACCCTCAGAGAATTTGAAGTTTTTTGCCTTATATATTCTGGCGATAATCGAGTCGCTAGGGGGGGGGGGCAAATGTCCCGGCCGCTCACGAGATGAGCCTGCTCGACCGCTCTACTTGCTTTTGCCCAGCGCGTCGATGTTTCCACAGCGCAGCATAGACGCCCCTAAGTATGGATTTGAGATAACTGTGTCGGCTTGAATCCAAGATCCGCCTTCATTGCCAAAGGCCATTGGGCAGCGTGCGACATAGAGTAGGGTGCCCCTCTTAATGCCGACGTCTTCGACTAAACTTTGCATCTCGGTCGAGAGTTTCTGAAATGCTACGCGAGCGTGGTCGAGGTCATCTGCTTTCCTGAGTTTACTGGCAGCTCGTTTAATTTTAATGATAGATGGCTTCATGCTCAGAGCAGGCTGTAAATTCAATATCTTGGTATATTGAGTCGCCGCCGTTTGAGTCTCCGCGAAGTTGTCCGCCGCGAGTGCCTGTTGCACCTCGAAGTATTGCTCCATTAATTCCTCAACAAAATCGGGCTGTATTTCTTCCGAATGCGCAAACAGATTGGAAGTTGCGAATAGGACAACGGCTATCGCCAGGATACATCTCTTAAATTTCATGTGTTGTTTTAGTTCTTTTGCTTTCTTGCAAGTGATGAAGCAACTGACTGGCGTGTCTCTTTGCTAGATAGAAGCTTTTATGCTGATTGAATCGTTTTGCGCAGTAAGGGCAGCAGATCCGCACGAATTCCTCATGGACTTTTATGCGCAGAAAGACGTCGCTGCGAAGGGGACGATCGCAGACTACACACTCTGTATTTTCATTCGCACACACAAAATAGCTTACTGCTCAGCAGTCGTCATTTTCTTTGATTGGAATAACTCACATGAGTAAGGTCCAGTTTCACAAACAGAGCATTTGTGCTCAAATTTGCCTTCTTGAAACAAGGTCGTGAGCGCTCCTTGGCATCCAGGGCACTCATGCTGGAAGTATGCAGGCTCTCGGTATCCTTCATCGGCCCATTGCATATAGTATGATTCCGATGGTTGAACCAAGACAGACTTACACTGAGGGCATGCCGTGCCAGCTTGACTGCCGGATACACTGGCGTTTTCTGAATGAGAGGTGCTGGCACATCCCGATAAAAAAGCAATCGAAGTGACTGCAAGTAGGCTGCTTATTAATACTTTATTCATGATGAGGTCCGGTTTGTTTGATTGATTGTCTCTTCAACCCATTAAACGCAGCTGATTGCCCGAACCCTCATTAATTCCTCAGAAAGGATAGTTTTTTCCGTAGATCAATGTGCCTCCCAGATGGGCTGCAACTGGCACCAGGACAATCAGTATGAATGCAAGGCTTCGATAAACATTTAAGGCGCGGGGAGACTTGAAGTTTGCCAGCAGCAAGGCGAGTAGCCCGATTGCTGCGATACTGGCGACCGAGACGCCAAGCCAGCGGTGCCACGTTAAAATATCTGCCAATTCGCCGCTGTAACTACTCTGACTTGCGGCAATCCAACCAAGCACTGCGGCCAGAATGGCCATCGAAGCGCCCGCTATAAAATTAAGTCTGGCGGCAAACCGCCACTTTTCGGATTTGAAGAAGAGGCTCATCGCTTCCAGCAATCCAGCAATGGGAAGCAGCGCTATTGGCAAATGAACGGTTAATACGTGAAAATTTCCGAGTAATGCCAGCCAATGGCTACTTTTCGTATCATCAGTTGAACCATGGTCTGTGGCGTGGTCATGCCCACCGGCATCCTGATCGGCGTGGGACGATGCGTCTTCAATAGCCTGATTCTGTCCGTGATCGCGCTCAGTATCATCTGACGCCATGACTGCAGTCTCCCCATGGGACGCTGCCTGCATATCCAGGTTCGCCAAATAGGCTTCAGGGTCTGCATTGAATTTGCGAACACACTTTTTACAGCAAAATCCGATGGTTTTGCCTTTATATTCGGTCGTGTACCAAGATTCCGCCGGTTCCTCTGGAGTTACGGGGCACATCTTATTCACGGGCTCTGCTGCTGAGAGCCCTAGCGAACTAAAAAATAGAAAGAGTAGTGTGAGTCGTTGTATCATGCAATGGATGAGAATGGCTTAAAAGGTCTCCGGCACCCCATACGCAATCGGTAGTCGCTTGGGTGCCGAAGACGATTAAGTCATTTTTCAATTAGTGAGAGTGCCCGGAATGGTCTTCTTGCATGGCTTTGCCACCATGCCCCGAGTGATCCATTGTTCCACCGTGTGCGGAGTGATCCATTTCACCTGCGATTTGTTCTTTGATGCTTCCGCAGCGAAGCATCATCGAGCCATAGTAAGGGTTGGCTACGGTTTTGTCGGCTTGAATCCACTGACCACCGTTGCCATCAAATGCCATCGGGCAAAAGGCGGTGAAGAGCGGGGTGTTCTTGGTCACGCCGACATGCTGGATTAGAGACATCATTTGACGGGAGATATCGAGAAACGCAGTTCTTGCGACTTTTATGTCGGACGCTGAGGAAATGGTCTTTGCGGGGACTCTCAGATCGGCTGCTTCTTCGTGAGCTTCACCTTCGTGAGGTGCCTTTTCCATCGCTTTGAGAAAAGTTTGGGCTCCGACTTGAGCGGCTTTCAGGTCATCCCCCGCCAGAGCTTGTTGAATGCTAAGGTAAGGGGCGACGAGTGTATCCACGAACTGTGGCTTGAAGGCATCGCTGTGCGCTTGGAGCGCGGATACGCTGATAAGAAGCCCGAGGGCAAGCTGTAGTATTTTTTTCATAGTATTATTGATTTTTATTGGATGTGAATCGGTGGGATATTTCTGCCAGTCCGCAATAAAGCACGGGCACGACAAAAATGGTGATAATGGCGAGCAACATGCCGCCAAAGGATGGGATGGCCATTGGCACCATGATGTCGGAGCCACGCCCGACAGAGGTCAGGACAGGAAGCAGAGCCAGGATTGTGGTGGCACTGGTCATCATCGCCGGTCTTACACGGCGGTCGCCTGCTTCGACTGTAGCGGCGCGGATTTCCGCGATCGTTTTCGGATTTTTCTCGCGGAAGATTTGCTGTAGATAGGTGCAAACGATCACACCGTTATCCGTA
This sequence comes from Thalassobacterium sedimentorum, assembly GCF_031127905.1. Taxonomy (GTDB): domain Bacteria; phylum Verrucomicrobiota; class Verrucomicrobiia; order Opitutales; family Coraliomargaritaceae; genus Thalassobacterium; species Thalassobacterium sedimentorum. The sequence continues at coordinate 10,029 of NZ_JARXIC010000021.1, forward strand.
GCAATTCCGAAGAGTGCTAGGAACCCAACCCAAACGGCCACGCTGAGGTTAATGGTGCCCATTTGAAACAGCTCCCGAATATTGTGCCCAAAGAGGTCGATGTTGAGAAACCATGGTTGTCCATAGAGCCAGAGCATGATGAAACCACCCGACCAGGCGAAGAGGATACCGGAGAAGACGAGGATCGTCGTCGATATACGCTTGAACTGGAAATAGAGAATTAGCCAGATAGCGAAGAGTGCAATCGGTAGCACCACACGTAGCTTCTTCTCCGCCCGCACTTGATTTTCGTAGCTGCCAGTAAACTTGTAGCTGACACCAGCAGGAATATTTAGCTCACCGCTTTCGATCTTCTGTTGTAGGAAGTCTTGAGCCTGTTCAACCACTTCGACTTCGGCATAGCCGTCTTGCTTATCAAAAATGACGTAACCGACTAAGAAGGTATCCTCACTTTTTATCACTTGAGGGCCTCTTAGGTAATTCATAGTCGCTAGTTCGCCTAGCGGTATCTGAGTGCCGTCTGGCGCTGCGACCAGAATACTCTCGATGGACTCGATGTTGTCGCGAAGTTCACGCATGTAGCGCACACGCACTGGATAGCGCTCGCGGCCTTCGACGGTCTGGGTGATCGGCTTGCCGCCGACGGCGACTTCGATCACGTCCTGAACCATTTTTATCTTGATGCCGTAGCGAGCGATGGCGTCGCGGTCGATGTCGATTTCCAAATACGGCTTACCGACAATACGGTCGGCCAGCACGGCTTCGGCTTTGATCGAGGGGACTTGTTTCAAAAAGCCCTCCACATCCAGCGCTACCTTCTCCAGCGTCTCCAGATCGGGACCATACACTTTGAGCCCCATCGGTGCCCGCATGCCACTTTGCAACATCACGATGCGAGCGGCAATTGGTTGCAGCTTTGGTGCGGAGGTGGTTCCCGGCACCTTTGCCGCCTTGACGATTTCGTCCCAAATATCATCTGGACTGTTGATTTCGTCACGCCATTGGCGGAAGGGACGACCGTCCTCATCGGGAATCAGTTCATCATTCGCATCGCGTTGAAATTCGTCTTTGGCTCTATCATAGGCATAGGTCAGAATACGCCCGTCATCGTCGGTGATATACTCGGACTTATAGCTAATAATCGTCTCGATCATGGAGATCGGAGCGGGATCGAGCGGACTTTCCACACGCCCCAGCTTACCCACCGCACTATCGACTTCGGGAATGGCATTGATCGCCATATCCTGCTTGCTCAAAACATCCATCACTTCGCCAATCGAAGCATGCGGCATCGTGGTCGGCATGAGTAGATAGGAACCTTCATCGAGATCCGGCATAAACTCTTTGCCTAGTCCGGGGACAGCATGTGCCATTTTTATATATGGCTTCGAGTTTTGGACTGATTCGGGCAACCAGCCGAAGAGACTTCCGAAACCGAGCCAAACGGCGAAACCAAATACAATAATCAAGGTGCTGAAGCCTAGAAAGAGCATCTTAAGATGCAGTAGGAATGCCAGGATACGTGCGTAAAAGCGGATGAATATATAGAAGAAGCCAAGCAGTCCACCTACGGTAATGAGAACGAACAAAATGTTGTGCAGATGCTGTTCAGGGCCTAGTGGCTTCCAGTCGGCTGCTAGCCAAAAAGCGACTAAAATCGCGACGAAGAAATTGAAGGTGAACAATGTTCCGCGTTGGATCTTTTCGGGGATCTTTGGGCTGCTCAAATGGAATGCGGCAATGGCAACGGCCAGCACGCCCAACCACCAAGGAAACCAACTGACAAAGATCGCGGAAAACAAGCCAATGACTCCGATGCCACCCCACAGCCCAATCTTGGCCAGATGTGATTTATAACGACCAGCGATAAACCAGTGTGCCAGTGGTGGAATAATGGTTAGGGCGACGACGATCGAACCAATCAGTGCAAAGGTCTTGGTGTAAGCCAATGGGCGGAATAATTTACCCTCTGCGGCCTCCATCGTGAACACTGGAAGGAAGCTAATTACGGTGGTCAGCACCGCCGTGACCACTGCGCTGGCCACTTCAGTGCAGGCCCGATAGACGACTTCTAATCGACTCTCCTCGGGCGGTGCATCGTCGAGGTGCTTGAGTATATTTTCGATCAGAACGACGCCCATATCGACAATCGTGCCGATGGCGATCGCGATACCAGAAAGTGCAACGACATTGGCATCCACACCAAAGATTTTCATACCAATAAAGGCAAAGAGCACCGCCAATGGAAGCACACCGGAAATCAGCGAAGCACTGCGCAGGTGCATAACCATAAGCACCACGACAATAATTGTAACGAGTATCTGTTGGCGCACCGCATCTTCGAGGGTGCCGAGTGTTTCATAGATCAGTCCAGTGCGGTCGTAGAAGGGGACGATCTCCACTTGGCTTAAAGTTCCGTCCTCAAGAGTTTTCTTGGGCAAACCGGACGAGATTTCGGCAATCTTAGCTTTGACGCGTTTGATGACGGCCAGCGGATTCTCACCGTAGCGGGTGACGACCACGCCTCCCACTGCCTCAGCTCCTGCCTTGTCGAGTGCACCGCGGCGTAGGGCAGGGCCGTATTCGATTTCTGCAATTTCTTCGAGAGTGATCGGCACGTTGTTGCGCTGTGTGATGACGGTCTTACGCAGATCGTCCAGATTCTCAATAAAACCGAGTCCTCGGATTACGTATTCGACCGCATTGATCTCAATCGTCCGCGCACCGACATCCAAATTGCTGCCGCGCACAGCAGCGAAGACCTCGTGCAGGGCGATATTATAGGTCCGTAAGGCATCAGGATCGACATCAACTTGATACTCCTTGACGTAACCGCCGATGGAGGCGACTTCCGCCACACCATCCACACCCTGAAGTGCGTAGCGGACATACCAATCCTGGGTGCTGCGGAGTTCGTCCAAGTCCCAGCCGCCGGTCGGCTCACCTTCGGGATCCATGCCTTCGAGCGTATACCAATAGACTTGTCCGAGTGCAGTGGCATCTGGCCCCAGTTGAGGCGAGACCCCCTGTGGCAAGGTGCCTGTCGGCAGGCTATTCAGTTTTTCAAGTATGCGGCTACGGGTCCAGTAGAACTCGGCATCGTCTTTGAAGATGATATAGATCGAAGAGAAACCGAACATCGAATAACTACGGATCGTCTTGACCTCGGGGAGGCCAAGTAGCGCCGTCGTCATCGGATACGTGATCTGATCTTCGATATCCTGTGGCGAACGCCCCATCCATTCGGTGAAAACAATCTGTTGGTTTTCGCCGATGTCGGGAATCGCATCGACCGGAACCGGATCACGGGGCAGCAGGTCCGACTCCCAATCAAAGGGGGCGACAGCGATGCCCCATATGATCAGGACAACCGTGAAGAGAATGACGACCAGTTTGTTTTCCAGACAGAAACGAATCAGGCCGTTGATTGGATTAGATGAATTATTGGCCATGGTTTTCGTGTCCGCTTTCGGTTGCTGTAATTGTTTCTTTAACTTCGCCACACTTGATCATCATGGCTCCGAAGTATGGGTTTTGTAGCGGCTTACTGGCTTGTAGCCAATCCGCGCCCTGGTTGTCATTTGCCATCGGGCAATGAATAACGTAAAAGTCGCTATCTAATGACGCGGGATCTGCCTTAGCGGCTGCAATCAGCGCATTCGAGAGTGTCTTGAAGTGGGGGATGCGGAATGCGTCGAGCGTTTCTGCGGCTAGCATATCATGCAAGAGTGCAGGAAGATCTCCGCTATGCCCCGTTACCTTCATCATGGCTTTGGCTTGTGCTTTGGCAGCATCGAGATCGTCACCTGCTAGGGCGGACTGCATCGTTAAGTAGGGTGCGATTAGCTGTGGCGCAACGTCGCCCTCGATTTCTAACATGACCATGCCCTCGTGTTGCGATTGACCGCCAGCAGACGCATCGCCTCCATGATTATGCCCAGGAGTCGGGCCACCGCCTTCAGGGTTCATCATGCTGGGTTTGGCTTGGATTTGCAGGGCACTGTCAATTTTGAAGGCTCCGTTCGTGACGACTCTTTCACCAGCATCGAGTCCAGAAATGACAAGGAAGTGGTTACCTGCTCGGGGCCCTAGGACAATTTCACGCCCCTCATATGTCGGCCGTTCCGTATTGGGTTTTTCCACATAGACAACCGCTCGTTTTCCAGTGCGGAGAACTGCTGAGGTAGGAACGATGATCGGTGCAGCTTCTGTGGCGTTATCAACGTAACCGAGTTCTTCTGCGCGAACGAGATCCATGCCGCAGACATCGCATTGACCTGGGCCGTCCTTTACGATTTCTGGGTGCATCGGGCTGATCCATTTGCCAGCTAGTTCGGGTGCGTATACCTTGCCGTCTTCCGCTAAGCGTGAAGCTATTATGCCGCGCACAAACATTCCCGGCTTCAGTTTTGACTCAGGGTTCGGCACATTCACACGGATCGGTACAGTACGTGTCTTCCGGTTTACTTCCGGCTCAATAAAGGCAACTTGTCCGTGAAAGGTTTCACCTGGAATCGCTTCAACAGAAAAAGAGACGTCCTGACCATAGCGGAGCCATGGCAGGTCTGACTCGTAGGCATCCAGATATGCCCAGAGACGACTTAGATCCACGATCTTAAAAAGTGACTCTCCCGTCTTTACGTAATCGCCTTCTTTCACGTGCTTTGCCACGACGACACCTCCGATGGGTGCTTTAAGGATAAAATGATCTTTCGCTTCGCCGCTCTCAATAATGGCGTCGATCTGCTCTGGAACGAGATCCCACAGCCGGAGCTTATCGCGGGCAGCGCGGGTGATCGAGCTATTTGGGTCGGAGCGGTATGAAGTCAGTAATTCACGCTGAGCGGAAAGCAGGTCGGGACTATACACTTTGGCGAGATGATCCCCCTTAGCGACAGGTATGCCGGTGAAGTTAACAAACAGCTCATCAATCCGGGCAGGGAAACGAGCGGTCAGCGACTTCTCCAATGTTTCATCGTAGTCGAGTTTTCCGACTAAGCGAATTTCAGCCTCCGGATAGTCTTTAAGGACGGCGGTGGTTTGGATGTCCGCCAAGGCTCGTGAACTCTTGCTCATGCTCAAAGTGCGCGGGCCATCGTCGGCTCCAGAATCATTTTCGAGTGGGATCAGATCCATACCGCAAATCGGGCAGTCGCCCGGCTCGGGCTGCTGAATTTGAGGGTGCATGGAGCAAGTCCAAATCGTTGGTTCGGCGGCGTCCGCCGATTCCGAAGATGCCGATCCCTCGGCACCATGGTTATGGCTCTCGGGGCTGGTCTGTGTCAGACGGCCAACTCCGATTCCAATGACGAGTGCTGCCACCGCAGTGCCAGTTATGGTTAAAATTAGTTTCTTATTCATTCTCTTCTGTTACGTAAAAAGTTCCTAGGATGGGTTGATTGGCTAAAGTTTGGATGACCACGCGTTGTTGCGATGCGTCCGAAGCCGCTCGCCAATAGAGCAACTGCAAATCGAGTAAAGACCGCTCGCTGTCGATGACCTCTAAAATTCCAGTGCGCCCGTTTTGATAGCTTTGACGCGTATTTTCGACTGCCTGTTCGGCGAGTCCGAGCAGCTCTTCACCATAGAGTGTCAGTCTGCGATTAGCGTCTTTCAAGAGAGCCAAACTGGCGCTCAACTCGGCGCGGAGAGCGTTGTGCCGATTGTCGTATTCGTATTCATTCGAACGCTTGTTGGCCAGTGCTTCCGCTTTAGCGGCATCATACTTACTAAACCAAATAGGGATGTTGACGGCTACAGTCACGCCCCATGGATCGTTCCCGGCGTCAGGAGTTGTTGGATTTACCTCGGGATCGCCGACCTGGATATAATTGATGCCGAAAGTGATATCGGGATAACTCTCTAACCGGGCAATTTCACGGCGGGCTTCCGCGCTGGCGACTTTACGTTCCAGCATCTGTAATTCTGGGTTACTGGTGCGGATTGCCTGGACTAAGGCAGGCCCGTCCAAAGATACCGGTTCAGGTGCTTCCCATTTTGGCCATGCCAACAGCGCGGTTTCAGGCAGTGCCAGCAGTTCACTCAACTTGGCCGACTGGGCGACGCGCTTTTGAGTGAGCGACTGTAGGCGGTCATCTATTTTACCGACCTCCACTTTTAGGCGAAGTAAGGCGTTTATCTCGCCCCCCGCACGGACTTTTTCCTCAACGATTGGCTCCAGTTCACTCAGCAAATCACGATTCTCACGAGTCAGCCGAATCGCCTCTTCAGTGAAGCCGTATTCATAGAATCCGAGAGAGACCATGCGAGCCACCATCAGTTGCTGGCTTTGGTAGGCATACCAAAGTGCCTCGGCATCCGCAGAAGCAGCTGCCTCGCGGCTGCTCAGCTTGCCAAACCATGGAATGCGTTGGCTGAGCATCAGAACATTTTCCTGCGGGCCGGTGCGGGTCTGCACCGACTCCACAAAGCTCGTTATTTGAAACATCGGATCCGGTAACGCGGAAACCTGCGGGATACGCTGCATCGCTGCATCGTAGCGCCGTTCAAAAGCTTTGAGTTGTGGATTCGCGATTTGCGCCTGCTTTAAGTAGTCTTCCAATGAAGCCAAGCTTTGAGCCTGGGGAGGCTCTATTGTATCGGACGCGTTCAAAATAGGAGCAGCGATGGCACATGCCATCACCGCTCCCATGCTACTAACCACACAGTATTTACGAAATATTCGAGTCATCTATGCGCACTTAAACGCAGCTAAAACCGGAAACCCTCATTTTTTCTTAAAAAAATTTGGATGAATTAAAAAAAAGGAAATCCTGAAATTTTGACCAAGCAGAGTCCCTGCTTAAAAATTGTGACATTTAAATTCAGTATAGCCTGAATATTAAGTCTTTCAGCATGGAACGCCGTTTTTGTGCGCCCACGCAAAGATCGCATCTAATCGGCACGTGTGCTGATTCGTCGAAATTTATCCTGACGCCACGGATAATAAATCCATCTAGAATGCCACTTTGACCGTAATCCAAACTTTTATCAGGTAACATGCATTTCCACATTTAGCATGCCGGTGTGCGTAGCGGCAATTTATCGTAGGGCTTCATCTTGGCGAAAAATCATGATGATGCTCGACATGGAAATCTGGATCCTAATATGCGAATAAAGACGACCTAATCCAATTGACATGGAATAATCCCCATCTGTATTCATTCCAACTTGTTCATGTTTCAAAAATACACAGCTTACTGCCTGATCTTTATGATGGCAATAAACGGACTGCTAGCGACTACTGCTGCTGGTGGGGCTGTGCTTTGCCTGCATGATCATGACTTTGGCCATGTGCTCTCAGGGCAACATGCTGATGAAGGCGGCGCATGCCATGGAGATGAAGCTGAATCACACATTCAAAATTCCCATCCTAGTGCAGCTGATAGTGTCCTTTTTTCAGTGAGTGACCAACACTGTATTGATATTTCAATCAGCTCATCGAATGAGCCGATTCAGCGAGTCGCGGATTTGATTTCGATTAAGAAACCAGTCGTCGCAAGCTATCAGTATCAGCTCTTTACTCCGGTCAAAAAAACAAACGTAGCTCCTCAGCTACGTTTTGCGACGAGAGCTCCACCAATTTCCTGCGGTGCGCTAGAACAGTGCGTGCGCAAGACTGTGCTCCGAATTTAAAACCTGATTAGTGAAAGATGCACGTAGGGACTTCCTGCGTGTGACTTAGACACGTTCGAACGTGTCTAATGACGATTTCAACTAACAGGTTTTTTCATGCACACATATAAGTATTTACTAACAACTCTATTCATTTTCTATGCTTCACTGACACATGCTACGTCAGAAAGCGCTCTAAAACTCACAAGCCGCGATGCGGTAACACTGGCTCTACAGAAGAACCAATCATTGATGGCTGCTCGCTCAGCGATTGAACAAGCAGGCGCTTATTCCCAGTATGCGGGGAGGCTCGACAACCCCGAACTTAAACTTGGTTACGCGTCCGACCGCACGTTCAACGACGAGGGCGAACGGGCTTATTCCATCGGCTTCGAGCAACGCTTTCCAATCACCAATCGACTCAAGCTACTCAAGAACGTCTCAGCGATTGAGGTGAAGTTAGCTGGAGCGGAACTTCGTGATCAAGAGCGCTTACTCATCCGCGATGTCGAAAGCGCAGCCGAACTCATTTCGAGCCTGAATCAACGCCTGTCGTTATTAGATGGCATGATAGGTCTTCAGGCGGACTTTGCGGACTTTTTAGAAACGCGCATACAGAATGGCGAGGCCTCTACGCTCGACTTGAATCAGGCGCGTGTATCTTTGTTTTCGGTTAAACAGGAAATCCAGAGCCTGACCAAACAACGCGATGTTGCACTGGGCTCATTGCGTAGCCTGCTTGGACTTGAACCAGACACGGAACTGGAAATTCTAACCGAGCAAACTCGGCTGTTACGCTTGCCTGAGATGGCAACTCTCGATGGTGAGATTCTACTATCACACCCTGAGTATCAGCTTAAAGCGACACTCGGAGAAATCGCTCGTAGCCAAACAGCATTGGCTAAGGCGAATCGGTGGGCTGATATCGCAGTTGAAGTCTTCTTTGAAGAGGAGCGGTCCGTAGATGAGCCTGATGGTTTGGGGCGAGATCGTTTCTTCGGGATTGGAGTATCAATCCCGCTCCCCCTACATGACCAGAATCGTGGCGAAATCAGAGCCAGCCGCTACCGTGAACTTCAGATTCAACATGAACTGAATGCCGTCACCTTGCGTCTGAAAAACGAAGCCGAAACACTCAAGCGCAATACAGCGGCAACTTATAGACAGGCGTCAAAATACCAGGAAGACGCAGTCAGCTTAGTGGAGCAAAACCTCAAAGAGATCAAAAACGCTTACGCCGCCGGACAAGTCGATTTAGGCGAAGTCTTTCGAGTGCAAGAGCAGCATCTAACTATTCAAAGCACACAACTAGAGCTCTGGCATGAGCTCAAACAATTACTGATCGAATGGCGAGCTGTGACAGCCCGCAACCTTACCACTTCAGCCAATGGAGACCTTTCTAATGAAACTTTATAGACAACTACTTTTTATCGCCTTGCTCACTTTTTCGGGCGCCCACGCAGCAGAAGAAGCACGCGGACAAAACACTATTATTCTAGATGATTTAGCCGTAAAAAACCTTCGCATTCAAACGGAAGAAGCCGAGGAGCGTGACTTCGAGAGCACTGTCTTTGCAATCGGACGTATTGAGGAAATCCCATCGCGCCGCTCGGTGTTATCTTCTCGTATTGCTGGACGAGTCAGCACTTTGAACGCATTCGAAGGCGATATCGTCAAAGCGGGTGATGTGCTGGCAACGGTGGAAAGCCGTCAGATGGGTGCCCCGCCTCCAAGTGTTTATCTTAAGGCCCCGCAAGGCGGACTAATCGTGGCCTCACATGTCCGACTAGGGCAACCCGTCGAGCCATCGGCAGAGCTACTCGACATCTCCGACCAGTCAAAGCTGTGGGCGGTCGCAAAGATTCCCGAGCAAGAAGCTGCACAAACAGAAATTGGCACCCGAGCCCGCATTCATATTCCTGCACTAGGTGATGAACTCATCGAGGCTACGTTGACACGTTTCGGTGTGGAGGCAGACCGCCAAGCAGGCACAGTAGAGGGCATTTTTGAACTCGATAATACGGACGGAAAACTCCGCCCCGGAATGCGAGCTGAGTTCTCCATTGTGCTGGAGACGAAGCCCTTCGTCCTCTCAATTCCCCGCTCGGCGATACAAGGTGATCCGGCAAGTCGTGTCATCTTTGTCAAAGACTTCGAACTGCCAAACGCATTCGTTCGGGTGCCCGTGGTTCTTGGTGAGGAAAACGATCAATACATTGAAGTGACCGGTGGCATTTTCCCTGGTGATGAAGTGGTCACACAGGGTTCCTATGTCCTCAGCTTTGTCGGTGGCGGTTCAGGAATGTCTTTAAAGGAGGCACTCGATGCCGCGCACGGACATGCTCATGCCGAAGATGGATCGGAGCTCGGTGAAGGTGAAGAGTCAACCGAGCAGAGCGATGGACACAATCATGAAGAAGGAGGAGAACACGGAAATCGCTTAAGTCTGCCACTCATGATTTATGCAGGCGTGATGACGCTGATTTCGCTCATCACCCTTCAGATGCTCATGAAACGACGTCATGAAGAAAGTGAGGCTGAAGATGCTTAATAAACTCATCCAGTTTTCCCTCTCCCAAAGGCCGCTTATTTTAGCCTTTGCCTTGGTTGTTTTTATCCTTGGCATCAAAACAGCCAGTGAGCTTCCCGTTGAAGTTCTACCAGACCTGACCAAACCGACCGTCACCATTTTGACGGAGTCACCTGGTTTCTCACCCGAAGAAGTTGAAACCTTGGTCACCATCCCCTTGGAAAATTCCTTGATGGGTGTGACCGGGGTCACCCGATTGAGATCGGTGAACGACATCAGCCTATCCCTAGTCTTTATCGAATTCGAATGGGGCACCGATATCTATCAAGCACGCCAGTTCGTGCAGGAGCGACTGACAGGTGCGAGCGAGGCTCTACCCGAAGGTGTCACTCCCTACATGACTCCAGTGGCTTCCTTAATGGGAAATATCATGCTGGTTGGTCTGGTCGATCCATCTGGTCAAACAGAGCCGATGGATCTACGGACCTTAGCCGATTGGACGGTATCCAGACGATTACAGTCGATTCCCGGAGTGGCTGAAGTGCTCGGAATGGGAGGTGGTGTCAAACAGCTACAAATTCAGCCAAATCCCGACAAACTGTTGGCGATGGGCATCAGTTATGAGGAACTCCACGAAGCCGCTGCCAACGCAGTCAGTAACAGCACAGGCGGATTTTTAACCGAATCTTCCCAAGAGATCATGGTGCGTAATCTGGCCATGACCACAGACCTCGATGCGATTGGCAATACAGTGGTGACTCACGTCAACGACCGCCCGATTCGCATCAAAGATGTCGCCAACGTTGCATGGGATATAGAACCGATGCGTGGAGATGCGGGTATGGGTAGTAAGCTCTTAGGTAATCACGAGGATACCAAAGGTTACCCCGGCGTCATTCTCAGCGTCACCAAATCCCCTGGATTCGACACACTCAGCTTAACCGAAGATGTCGAAACCGCGTTGGAGGATTTGAAACAATCGCTGCCCGATGGGGTTGAGTTGGTCACGCTCTACCGCCAGTCCGATTTTATCGACCTAGCGGTCGGGAATCTAGAAGAGGCTCTACGCGATGGCGCAATCATGGTCGCCATCATCTTGTTCCTCTTCTTGCTCAATCTAAGGATCACTCTTATTACTCTGACTGCGATCCCCTTATCCTTGGGCATGACAATTTTGGTTTTCGACCTCTTAGGGTTGAGCGTTAATTCGATGACCCTCGGAGGTCTCGCGGTCGCCATCGGAATGGTTGTCGATGATGCCATCGTCGACGTAGAAAATGTATATCGACGCTTGCGGGAAAACGCACTGCTAGAAAGACCGCTCAACAAACTCGAAGTCATTGCTAGAGCGTCTGCCGAAGTGCGTTCGTCGATTCTCTATGCGACCGTGCTGATTATTTTGGTCTTCTTGCCTTTGATGGCATTAAGCGGAGTCGAAGGTCGACTGTTCACTCCAATCGCCGTTGCGACGATTGTCAGTATGGCAGCATCGTTTATCGTATCCTTAACAGTGATACCCGTGCTCAGTTCCTATCTGCTAAAAGCAAAGGCCGATCAAAAACATGCGGATGGTATTATCGAACGCGTATTTAAGAAAGTCTTCAATGCGACCTGGCTAAGACTTTCGCTTTCTCAGCCTTTTATGGTTCTGTTTGTATCTGGTGCACTTGTCGTGCTTGCGGGAATCTCATTTTCAAAGATGGGTGGTAATTTCCTCCCCGCCTTCCGCGAGCCGACTGTCTTAGTTGCCATGACGACTGCGCCGGGCACATCGCTCAAGCAAACACGTGACTTGGCCGACACAGCGCAAGATCTGCTCCTTAAAATCCCAGAAGTTGAGACGGTTGGCTATCGTTTAGGTCGTGCCGAACGCGGCGATCACGTGGTGCCTGTTTCAACCGTCGAGTTTGATCTTGAATTTGTCAGAGAAACTGAGCGCGAACGCAGCGAAGTCGTGGAAGACATCCGCGCAACGATGCAAACCATCCCCGGCACCTTCAGTGCTCTAAGTGGGCCGTTGGCAGATCGCATCGGTCATATGCTCAGCGGTGTGTCGGCAAAAGTTGCGGTTAAAGTCTTTGGTCCCGACCTGAATGAGCTCAGACGTATTGGCACCGAAATCGCCGAAATCGCTCGCGAGATCCCGGGGATGGAAGAAGCCCGAGTCGAGCAGCAGGCTCCGATTCCACAGCTTCGTATCGAAATTGATCGCAAGCGTGCCATGGCTTATGGCGTCACTCCAGGTGCTCTAAATGCGGAACTCTCTGCGTTAATGGGAGGCGAAGCAGTCAGTGAGATTTACGAGGGGCAGCGAGTCTACGACTTAGTCATACGGCTTCCGCAGGAATGGCGCGAATCACCCCAAAAGCTCTCGCAGCTTTATATCGACACACTGAGTGGCCAACGCATTCCTCTAAACTACATCGCGGATATTCGGCATGCTACCGGTCCCAACAATATCCTACGTGAGAACACGGTGCGTCGTTTCGTGGTATCCATTAATCCGACCGTCGAGGACTTGAATGCTGCCGTGGAGACACTGCAGTATGAAGTAGCCGAGCGTATCCAACTCCCCGAAGGCTACACACTTTCCTTCGAAGGTGAATACGAAGCTCAGGCTAAAGCGAAACGCACGATCCTAATCACCTCGGCAATCGTGTTGTTGGTTATCTCGTTCCTACTCTATAGCTACTTCAAGAATTTTGCGTTCGTTTTATTGGTCTTCACCATTGTGCCGATCTCACTGGTAGGAAGTATATTCCTTACCGAAATGACGCTGAATAATATCAGCATCGCCACCCTGGTTGGCTTCATTGCGGTGAGCGGGATTTCCGCAAGAAACAACATCATGTTGATTTCGCACTACCTCCACCTCATGCGCCATGAGGGCGAAAGCTTTACCCGCAAGATGGTGGAACGAGGCACACAGGAACGCCTTATCCCGATTCTCATGACCGCAATCTCTGCCGGTCTTGCTTTGGTGCCACTGCTCTTAGCGACCGACGAACCGGGCAAAGAAATCCTCAACCCGATTGCAGTCGTCATCGTCGGCGGACTCGTCACCTCCACTCTGCTAGGGCTCGGTGTAACACCTGCAATCTTTTACAGCTTCTGCCGAAAGTCGGCAGAAACATCCGTCAAACGTAAGTCCGCAGCGTCGGATTAACAAAATCACACATCCCAAAAAGGAAAAAAATGAAACAAAGAAAACACCTACTCACCGCACTCATCACCATCGCGCTGCTCACCTGGAACACCAGCTATGCAGCAGACGATCATGACCATGATGCAGGTCACGATCATTCAGCTCATGCCGCTGACGCGCACGATGCTCACAAAGATGCGAAGTCCGAAGACGACCACTCCGGGCACGATCATTCAGAAGCTAAGGCTGGCCCCAATGGTGGCCGCATCATTACATCGGTTGAACCACACCTTGAGTTTTACCTCACAGAAGAGCGTATGATTCAGATCACATTTCTGAATGACCATGGTGAGCTGATCGCTCCGGAGGAACAAGTCATCTCCTTAATCGGCGGTGATCGTCAAAATCCGATTCGTCTTAGCTTCACTCTTAAAGGCTCCGCTCTAATCTCCGACAAAGCACTGCCAGAGGGTAACAACTTGCCAATCGTCCTCTCAATCAAGCCAGACGCGAAGTCAAAAACTGTCCGTGAAAAATTCAACTTGAATCACAGCGATTGCCCAACTTGTAAATACAAAGAGTATGCCTGCATCTGCGAGCACGGCGGAGAAGATCACGAAGGGCACGATCACTAATCCCTGCGGAGAAAATGCATAGGCGACAAACCTATTCTTAACTGCAAAAAGATGGAGAGTCCAAAGATGAAACATGACCACAACCAAGCCCGCGGCACCGAAGATGAACACGACGGCATCCTGTTCTGGGCGGTCACCGTCAATCTAGGGCTCTCCGTCTTCAACTTTATCGCCGAGATGGTCTCTGACTGTATCGACATTTTCAACACACCACAGACGAGATCATGAATCTGAAGGATATTTCGATTCAAACGATCAATAAAACAAAAGGAACTCTTGACTGTTCGTGGTGTTAAATGAATAACTATAAATCGTGAAGCGTAAAATAACAGTAGCTGCTCTCTTGAGCCTCTTCGCCTGGAACGCCGTCTTTGGCGGTGTGGGCGGGCTGTTGCTATGTCTTCACCAAAGCATGACGCTTCATCCTGAATTGATCTCAGGAAAGGTATTTGATTGTGCATCCGTTAGTGTCGATCAATCAGCAGAGTTGAAATGTATTTCGGAGTCGGAATCCTGTGTGGATGTCGAACTGGAAGCAGTCGATCTCCCTCAAGTGCGTCTCGACGAAGCTCAATCCGCTCCAGTTTTCAATCCGCTTCATGCGCTACTCAGTACGACTTTTGAAGTCGTCGAACAGAATTTTACGCTAAAAGAAATTGCTCACATCGTTCAGGCTCAGGCACCGCCCGAGTTGTTGGATACGAGTGTTCTCGTCGCGCAGACCGTTAATCTGCGTCTCTGATATCCTGATAAAGTTAGTTTGGTCGGTGCTCTTGTCGGGCACGCTTCCATCGTGCGAACCACCCATCGTGGATTCGCCGTGCTTAACTTCTATCAGGATTTTTCATGTATCAATTTTCAAAACGTAAACAAATAGTATCACTTCTTATCTGTGCGCCATTGAGCGCACTCCTGGCCCAAGAGCCAACCTCGGAGGAAACCCCTCCGATCCATTACGAAACCGCCCTGACCCGGGTGATCCAAAATGATCCCGCCCTGCACGGATTCGACATAGCGGTGGATGCCGCGGAAGGGCAGGTCGAACAAGCTGGACTCCGTCCCAATCCGGTTGTCGGAGCGGAGATGGAGAACTTCTTCGGCAGCGGCCCTTTCCGAGACGTGCAAGGAGTCGATATCACACTGGGGATCACCCAGTTGATTGAAACCGCGGGCAAACGCACAAAACGCACCGAGCTGGCTCGCACTGAACGAGCACTGGTCGATTGGGAGCGCGAGTTGCGTCTCGCCACCGTCGAGTCAGAAGTGCGCACAGCCTTCGTCGAAGTCCTGGTCGCCCAAGAGGCGCTGGAACTACGAAAAGAGCAGTTGACACTGGCCGAGCGCAGCCGAGAGGAAACCGCTCGTCTGGTCGAAGCCGCACGCTCCAACCAAGTCGAGTTGACCCGTGCGGAACTGGCCGTGCGTCAGCAGCAGTTCGCGATCAATCAAGCCGAACGCGCCCTCCAAGCGGCTCGTGCGAGGTTGGCCGCTCTCTGGGGCGAATCCGGCGGCAGCGATTACACCGTCGCCGGTTCGGTCGAGTTTGACGCCGACTTGCCAGAACTAGTCCAACTGGTGGCTTTGCTTCCACGCAGCACCTACCTTGCCCAATACGAGGGGCACCGGCGCAACCGTGAGGCGGCGCTCACATTGGAGCAAGCCCGGGCGAAGCCCAATTTTGAAGTCTTCGGCGGAGGCCGCTACTTCAATGAGGAGTCCGGTGATGCGGCTTTCGTGGTCGGCGTGGAAATCCCGTGGCCGCTCTTTGACAAAAACCAGGGGAATATCCGCACGGCAAGGGCTCAAGTCCGCGCCGTTGAATACGAAAAAGCGGCCACGCGGCGCGAACTCATCGTCGCGCTGACCGACGCCTACCAAAACTTGGTAGCCGCTCACGCGGAAGCACAAAGTGTCGAAAACGACCTGCTGCCCACCGCCGAGCAAACGCTCGACGAAACCGAAGAAGGCTATGAGCGCGGGCAGTTCACACTGCTCTCCGTGCTCGAAAGCCGTAGCACGCTCTTTGAGATACGCGAAACCTATCTCGACGCGCTGAGTCGCTACGCCAGCGCACAAGCGCAGATCGAAGCTCTGACACGCCCCTCCACAATCAAATAATCAATCTATCCATTTCAACAATTTCAAAAAATGAATTCATTATCATTACACTTATCGAAGCAATTCAAGCGCTACGCGTTTTCCGCCTCGGCACTCTTCATCGTCCTCGGGTTGGGAACGACCGCTCAAGCGCAGTCACACGCGGGACACGATCACAGCGAAGAAGCCGAACACGGCGAATCGCACGAAAAACATGCCGAGCATGACGACGAGAAAAAGGAAGTCGCTGAGCATGACGATCATGGGAAAGAAAAAAAAGCGTCCAGTGAAGAACACGGGGACGAGCACGGTGACGAGCACGGAGGTCCAGTCGAACTATCATCGAGGGATATGAACGACTTCGGAATTGAAGTCAAAGTAGCCGAACCGGGCGAAATTCACGACGAACTACGCCTACAGGGCGAAGTGAGCATGAATGAAAATGCGATGGGCCACGTGAGCCCGCGTTTCGATGGCGTGGTCACTTCGATCAAAAAGCGTCTAGGGGATTCGGTCAAAAAAGGAGACGTTCTAGCCTCCTTGGAGAGCAACGACACCCTGCGCCCCTTCGATCTCAAAGCACCGCTGGATGGCACGATTGTCGCCTTCCATATTACACCGGGTGAAAGTCTCGCCTCTGGCGAAGTCGCCTATACCGTGGCGGATACGTCGACCGTATGGGTGGACTTACGAGTCTATCAACGCGACCTACCAAAGGTTCACGCCAAGCAGACGGTGCGCATCTCAGCTGGTCATGAATACAGCGAAGCCGAGGGCGAAATCTCCTACGTGGGTCCCATGATCGACGAAACAAGTCGCACTGGCTTTGCCCGTGCGGTGCTACCTAATCCAGACGGTGCTTATCGTCCGGGTCTGTTCGTAATAGGAAACGTGCTGCTCGATGCCTATCGCTTGCCGGTCGTCGTGCCACGTTCGGGGGTGATTTCGATGGATGGTGAGAACATCATCTTCGTGGAGTCTGAAGACGGCCATGGGTATGAAAAAAGAGAAGTCACACTCGACAAGTCGGACACCAAGAGTGTCGCCATTCGCAGCGGGTTAAATCGTGGTGAACGCTATGTTTCTAAGGGAGGTTTCTTCCTCAAAGCTGATTCGCAGAAGGAAGACTTCGGCGACGGACACGGCCACTAAAATAGAAGGACACCAATACTATGAAACGTTTAGTTGAACTAGCGCTGCATTCGCGGCTACTTGTAATCGTCCTTGGGCTGCTGATGATGGCAGCCGGATTTTGGGGTTATAAAAAACTTCCTGTTGATGCCTTCCCTGATGTGTCGCCGAACCTCGTGCAGGTTTTTACCGTCACCGATGGTCTGGCACCTGAAGAGATTGAGAAATATGTAACCTTCCCCGTAGAGTCGTCGATGAACGGATTACCAGGAGTGGAAAATATCCGCTCGGTCTCAAACTTCGGCCTTTCAGTGGTAAATGTTTATTTCGAAGACGGAATGGATATTTACTTCTGCCGACAGCTCGTCGGCGAGCGCCTGACTGAAGCGCGGGAGTCGATTCCGGACGGATTCGGGGAACCCGCAATGGGCCCAATCTCGACGGGAATGGGGCTGGTGCTCTTCTATTACTTGGAAGACACCACTGGCCAATACTCGTTAACGGAACTGCGGTCGATTCAGGATTGGATTATCAAATTCAATCTGCAAAACGTGCCCGGTGTGACGGAAGTCCTAGGAATCGGCGGATTCGAGAAGCAGTTCCATGTCGAAGTCGAACCTTTGGCTCTAGAACGCTACGGATTCACCGTGAATGAAGTCATCGAACGCATTGAGGATAATAATCTCAATATCGGTGCCCAATTCATTGAGAATAACAACGAGGAATATGTCGTCCGCTCTGTCGGTCTAGCGACTTCACTCGAAGACATTCGTTCGATCCTGATGGGCAGTTCCGACGGTATCCCAATCACAGTAGGTGATGTCGCGGCAGTCAAAGAGGGAAGGGCGATCCGCCGCGGACTTCAGACTAAAGATGGAGTTGCTGAAGTTGTTTCGGGACAGGTAATCAAGCTGTTCGGAGCAAATGCTTCGACTGTCATTCAATCTGTTGAAGATAAAATTGAGCAGATCAATCAAAGCCTCCCCGAAGGTGTAAACATCGTCCCCTACTATGAGCAAAAAACACTGGTCGAATCGGCGGTCAATACCGTCACTTCTGCCTTGGCGCAAGGAATCGTGTTGGTGGCGCTCGTGCTGATCATCTTTATGGGCGGCTGGCGACCAACTATCGTAGTGGCCACAGCACTACCATTCTCGGTTTTATTCGCCACACTAGGCATGTATTACTTCGGTATCTCGGCAAATCTAATGTCGCTGGGAGGTCTTGCGATTGCCATCGGGATGCTGGTGGACGGAGCCATCGTGGTGGTCGAAAATGTCGATCAACACTTGAGAGAGGCTTCTCCGAGGGAATCGAAAATGGGCATCGTCGCACGCGCATGTGGCGAAGTGGCTAGACCCGTCGGCTTTGCCGTGGCGATTGTAATTCTCGTCTTCCTGCCGCTGTTCACATTGACCGGCGTCGAGGGTAAGACCTTCCGTCCATTGGCTTACGCGATCGCCTTAGCGATGAGTGGCGCATTGATTTATGCACTGATCGTTGGACCGACTTTGGCGTATTTCTTGATGCGTGCCCCCAAAAAGAAAAACACCGAAGGAGAGGATTCGGCAAAGTCAGGCGAGAGCTTAATCGTGCGGGTCTTGCAGGCACCGTATCGTCCGCTAGTGACGTTGCTGGTGAAACAGCGCTGGATCGCTGTCGTTGGAGCCGTCGCTCTTTTAGCTGCAGGCGTGTGGATTTTTCCCAAGCTGGGAACGGAATTTACGCCATCGCTTAATGAAGGCACGATTGTGGTCAAACTGAAGATGGCACCTTCTATCTCCATCGACACTTCTAAGCAAATGACGCAGGCAATCGAGCGGCGCATCCTAGAAGTGCCTGAAGTCACAAAAGTTGTGACCCGTATTGGCCGAGGTGAAGTCGGTGCACACGCCGATCCAATCAATGCGGCAGAACTCTACTTGAGTATGACTCTTCCAGAAGAATGGCGTGAGCCGTTTGATCAGGAAGCCATGGTCGAGGTGATTCGCGAAGCCATCGGTAAACCACCGGGTGTGGTCGTCAATTATACGCAACCGATTGAGATGTCGGTGGACGAGTTACTCGAAGGCGTTCAGGCTGAACTAGCAGTCAAACTGTTTGGTGAAGACTTAGATCTCCTGCTGGTCAAAGCCAATGAAATCGCTGCCACACTGGGCGAAGTCGAAGGTGCACGCGATGTGCAAGTCGACCAGGTGACTGGTTCCCCGCAACTGCTGATTCGCATTAATCGCGGAGCAGCCGCACGTTATAATCTAAACGTGGGTGATATACAGCGCGTCATTCAGGCAGGCATCGGCGGTAAAGAAGCCGGACTGATCTTCGAGGGCATTCGTCGCTACGAAATCCTTGTGCGCTACCCCGAATCATATCGCGGGAGTGTCGGAGCCATCAGTGAAACAATCATCCGCAGTCCAGATGGTTCACTCGTGCCGCTCGATGAAGTAGCCACGATTGAAGAGCTCGTTGGCCCACGACAAATCACCCGCGAACGCAGCCAGCGCTTTATCGCAATTCAGTGTAATGTGACGGGGCGTGATATCGGTAGTTTTGTTGCCGAAGCCGAAAAGGCGATTGCCTCCGAGGTGGATCTGCCTGCGGGATATTTGACGACTTGGGGCGGCTCATACAAGCTGCAACAGGAAGCCAATAAGCGCTTCGCCGTCGTGATTCCGATTACGCTGCTGCTCATCCTCTTGATGATCTATGCCGCGCTAGATTCGTTGAAGAACAGTATGCTGATTCTGCTCAACATTCCTCTGGCCCTGGTCGGTGGTATCGCGGCACTTTGGCTCGCGGGCGAAAATCTCTCGGTTCCCGCGACTGTTGGGTTCATCGCCCTGTTCGGTATCGCATTGGGCAATGGCTTGGTGCTGATTACTTACACCAACCAACTCATGAGGGAAGGGCTCGATGTCGGCAAAGCTTCTGTCGAAGCCGCATGTCGCCGACTACGCCCCGTATTGATGACAGCGATCACGACTGGTCTCGGCTTGCTGCCGCTGTTGCTCGCCACTGGGACAGGCAGCGAAGTTCAACGTCCGCTTGCCCTCGTCGTGACAGGTGGATTGGTCAGCTCGACGCTGCTCACACTACTGGTCGTGCCCGCACTCTACAAGTGGTTTGCCATCAACCCCAACAAGGAAGCCTAAAAAAGGAAACACAATGAAAGAAATTAAAGCATACATTAAAGCAATGAAACGCGAGGCGGTCACCCGTGCTCTGCATACAATCGACGGTCTGGATGGAGCCAGCTACTCAAACGTCCTTGGCTTTGGCCGAGGCAAAGAGAAAAGCTCTGGATATACACCGGACTACGATATAACAGGCGCATCGAAGCATGTTAAAGTGGAAGTCGTTTGCGAAGACGCGCTCGAAGCGGATGTCGTCGCGGCCATCCACCGCGCAGCCCACACCGGGCTGCGCGGCGATGGTCGTATCTTCGTCAGCGACGTCGGGCGGAGCATCCGCTTACAGGAGGTGCCCGAATAATCCTAGTCGCGTTCCGGCCATCTTTGCCTCAGCTGCTTATAATAACCATCCTCCTTCCAGCCGACGATTCCCATGTCTCGCAAAAGACGAAGTCGAGCCGCCAAAGCAAAGCGGAAAGAGGAAGCGCGGATCGCTAAAATCAAGAATCAGCGCGTCAAGGAAAAGCCGCAGAGACGACAGACCGCGATCTGTTTTATACTCATATCGCTGCTCTTCATCGGCCTGCCGCTGATAGTAGTCGTGGCCTCCCAGAAATCGGGAGGCCACATTCAACTGCCGGTAGTGTGGTTAGTGTTCGATGCTCTCTTCCTTTCTGCAACCCTATGGGTCATCTACGATTGGTTGAAGTAAGCACCATAGGTATCGCTTGCTCAACAGATGTATCACGACCGCGTTAACTTAAAAATATAGATAAGGACGAACGAAAATGACTAAAAAAAATCAAGGCCTCTCTCGCATGGTGACCCTGACCGAATCGGTAGATGTCAAAACGACTCCAAAAGCAGTTTGGAAACTGATTTCAAACTTCGAAGAAACCTGGCTGAACTCAAACCCCGACCACTTGGAAATCACGGTGTTGTGTAAATACAAGCAACACATTTGTGATGGCTTCGCATACTGGCAGCGCGAGAAAGTGGGCAGCGCGACGGTCGAATATATCGCAAAGCTAGAAGACGTGACCAAAGAGAAGGCGTATTCATGGAGCACGGTTGCTAATTATGACATTTGTCGAATGAATTTCAAATTGGAGATGGGAGGCACCTTCCTCATCGAAGAGGTGGAGAAGGGATTCACACTGCGGCATGATTTTTGGATTTTCAATCATGGCACAGTGAAGGGCCTGTTTTTCAGGTGGTTTGTGCTCAATTTATTCGGCCACAAGAGAGCGATCTCGAAACATTACAGGACTGAGCTTGGCTACTATAAAGAAAAGTTGGAGAAGGACGAAGCGGAAGCCACATGCCACTAGCGGAGAAAATCAGAGACCATAGCATGCGATCACTCATTCGATATAATAACCGAGCGGCCTATTGGGGAGTCTATGTCCGGTATGGTTTCTTGGGGGCGCTGTTACTAGTGCTCGTCGTGCATCCGGTCTTGGAGGTGCTCCACCAACTGCGTTTGAAGGATCCGCTTCGCTTCTCTTGGGAGGCATTCGTCTTTCAACCCATTCTCGGTGCCTTGGATGATTCCGCATGGCCGGTGACACTGGCTGTCGGAGTTGTCGGCATTGCGGTCGGGTGCGCTTTCGGGGCGCTACACCTGCGTGCGATGAAAAAACCTTTTGAGAATGTGCCGTTACTGGAAACGACCAAAGATCTTGACCGGTATATTTCTGGGGGTGAAGGTGAAGAAGTCGAGTTCAAGTCTTCGCTCCGTTGGGATCGGAACTTGGGCAAAGTGAACAAAGCGTTGGAACTGGTGATTGCGAAGACCCTATGCGGCATGATGAACCACGACGGCGGACTCTTGCTGATCGGAGTGGAGGATGATGGAAACATCGCAGGCATCGAAGACGACTTCAAAACACTCAAACACGAAAACTGGGATGGATTTCATCAACGCATCATCGCTTTGGCTTCGAGCAACCTCGGTGGCCAATATGTCGGTCTGCTCCGGAGCCATTGTGTTCTTGCGGAAGGCAAAGCCGTTGCGGTGATCCAAGTGGCACCCGCGCCGACGCCGGTCTTTTGCAAAGACGGCAATGCGCAACGCTACTACTTGAGAGCGGGCAACACCACCCGTGAGCTGGATAGCCGCGAGGCCTTGGAGCATGCCTTTGAGAAGAGAAAAAACGTATGAACACACCCCAGGAAAGGCCACGATATGACTGAAGAACATTCTGAAAATACAACGTCTTGCGGTTGCGAGCATACTCACAGCGATAAGTTGCCATCTGAGCCTGTTTTAGTCGGCGTATCCGGTCTACTCGTCAGCCTCGGTTTTATCACGATGTGGCTTGGGGCACCTCCGTGGGTCGAGATACTGGCCTTCGCCGCCACCACATTGACTGGCGGGGCGCTGGTTTTTCCTTCCGGTTGGAAAGCACTCCGATCGCTCAAGCTGAACATGAACGCATTGATGACGGTCGCCGTCGCCGGAGCATGGATCATCGGTGAGGGAGCAGAAGGCGCGGTGGTCGTTTTTCTATTCGCACTCTCCGAGTGGCTGGAATCGGTCAGCGCGGAACGGGCGCGAAAATCCATCCGCAACCTACTCTCGCTCGCCCCTGAGACCGCTCTGCTGAAATCTGATGATGGCACGACGGAGGAAGTCGAAGCCTCAGGTGTCAAAGTGGGCGAAATCGTGGTCGTGCGCAGCGGACAACGTGTGCCGCTCGACGGCGTCGTTGTGTCGGGAGACTCATCGGTCAATCAGGCACCCATCACCGGAGAGTCCGTGCCCGTGGACAAGGCGCTAGACGACGAAGTCTATGCCGGCACGATCAACTGCGAAGGTGTGCTGGAAATCGAAGTGACGAAAGTCGCTTCGGATTCGACGCTCTCGCGTATCATCCATCTAGTCGAAGAAGCGGAGCAAAGCCGCGCCCCGACGCAACGCTTCGTCGACCGGTTTGCCGCGATCTATACGCCGCTCGTATTCATATTCGCTATACTCACAGCCTTGCTGCCTCCGCTCCTCTTCGGTGGGGAATGGTTCACCTGGGTATATCGGGCACTAGCGCTGCTGGTCATCGCCTGTCCCTGCGCACTGGTCCTCGCCACGCCGGTCTCCATCGTATCGGGTCTCACCGCGCTGGTGCGCGGTGGGGTGCTCGTCAAAGGAGGCATCCATCTGGAGGCCATCGGCAAAATCCGCGCACTCGCCGTCGATAAGACGGGCACGATCACCGAGGGAAAACCCAAGGTGATTGCGATCCACTCACTGTCCGAGGCCACGGACGAAGACGTGCTCAAACTCGCCGCCGCCATCGACACGCATTCCGAACATCCCATTGCCCGCACAGTCATTGATGAGGCGAAGAACCGCGGGCTCAGCTACACTCCGAGCACCGAATACGAATCACTCACAGGCCGGGGTGCCCGCGCCCAAGTGGAAAATGGGCGCAGAGGATTTGTCGGCAATTACAAATTACTGGAGGAAGCAGGGCTGTCCGTCGAAGGGCATGAAGCGATCTTGTCCGGGATCGAGTCCCGCGGCCTTTCCCTCGCTCTTGCCGGCTACCTGCCGACCGACGACTCCCCGGGAGAGGTGCTCGGTGTGATTTCCATCGGCGATGCCATCCGCCCAGACGCTCGGGACGCGCTGGATCGCTTGCATGCAGTGGGCATTGATAAAATTATCATGCTCAGCGGCGACAACCAACGCACGGTCGACGCAATCGCGAAAGAAGCCGGAATCGACGAAGCGGTCGGCGACCTTATGCCCGAGGATAAAGTCGCCAGGGTTCGTGAGCTCGTCGCCAAGTATCAGCATGTGGCGATGATCGGAGATGGCGTCAACGATGCCCCAGCACTCGCCGTCGCCACCGTCGGCATCGCGATGGGTGCCATCGGCAGTGACACCGCTATCGAGACCGCCGACATGGCGCTGATGAATGATGATTTGGGTAATCTAGCCGGAGCTATGGAACTAGGTCGCCGCACCCTCGCCATCATCCGTTTCAACGTCGCCTTCGCGCTTTCGATCAAAGCGGTCTTCCTCGTGCTCGCCTTTCTAGGGCTGGCAAACCTGTGGATGGCGATCCTCGCCGACACCGGAGCGACCCTACTGGTCATCGCTAATTCACTCCGCCTGTTGAGGTCTGAAAAGTAATCCATCGAGAATCAACCATGAACAAAATCACCCGTTATTTCCCCTTTATCGTTCTCTGTCTGATGCTGACAACAGGCCTTCAGGCTTCTGGAAGTGCCGATACGGCAATTGCTGATCAAACCGCACACGCGCCTCCGAGCCTAGAGTATTACAGGGAGGTCGAGGCCATGCGCGCCGAACAGCTGGGTCTGGAAAGTGGCGAATTGGGGCTCATCGAAACCTTGAAGGTGCGTGCCACTGCGGACTCGATCAATGTGGTAGCGACCTTGCTCTTTTTTGGAGCCATCATCCATACTTTCCTCGCTGGAAGTTTTATGAGGCTTTCGAGAAAATTTGAAGCAAAGCATCAAGAACAGATACGCAATCACGGCAGGCGGTATGTGGAGGGCAAAGATCCGGTCGATTTCAAAGCCACGCTTTTTCATTTTCTGGGAGAAGTGGAGGCCATTTTCGGGATCTGGGTCATCCCCTTATTACTCTGGATTGAACTGACCCACGGCTGGAGCGCAACCGCCGGCTACATCGACTCGCGCAACTATGTCGAGCCCATGTTCGTGGTCATCATTATGGCGATTGCCAGTTCGCGCCCAGTCATCGCGTTTGCGGAGAATGCACTGAGTGCGGTTGCTTCAATCGGCAAACACAGCCCCGCCGCATGGTGGCTATCCATACTCATCATAGCACCCTTGTTGGGGTCATTCATTACCGAACCGGCGGCGATGACCATCGCCGCGATGCTTCTGGGGCAACAGTTTTATCGCTACGAACCTACGTCGAAGTTCAAATATGCCACGCTCGGTCTGCTTTTTGTCAATGTGTCTGTAGGTGGCACGCTGACACACTTTGCCGCACCTCCGGTTCTGATGGTGGCTTCCACTTGGGAGTGGACGATGCCCTTTGTGTTTCTGAATCTTGGAGTCAAAGCAGTCGTTGGTATTTTGATTTCGACCACGATTTACTTTTTCCTTTTCAAAAAGCACTTTGGGGAGTTGGCGGTCAAAGCGAATGCCCTTGAGGCTAACTCGGCAAAAACAGACGAAGAGCCTGTGCCTACATGGGTCACGGTAGTGCATTTAGGCTTCTTAGCATGGACGGTTTTTACGCTGCATCATCCCGCGCTCTTTGTTGGTGGATTTCTGTTCTTCATCGCGTTCACCATCGCCACTGACCACCACCAATACGCCATCGCTTTGAAAGGGCCACTCTTAGTCGGTTTTTTTCTGGCAGGCTTGGTCACTCATGGTGGGCTTCAGGCATGGTGGATCGAACCGGTTCTTAGCTCACTGAGCGAAATCCCGCTCTTTCTGGGATCCACTCTCTTGACTGCTTTCAATGATAACGCAGCGATTACTTTCCTAGCTTCGCAAGTTCCTGCCTTTGATCCGGAATTCGCTTTGGATCCTGACAGAGCGATCACGCTGCAAAAGATGGTCGTTGCCGGAGCCATTACTGGAGGTGGTTTGACCGTCATTGCCAACGCACCCAATCCTGCGGGGCAAAGTCTATTGAGTAAATATTTTGGAGGCACTGTGTCCCCACTGAAATTACTGGCAGGGGCGATATTCCCAACACTGGTCATGGTTGGTATATTTTTAATTTTTTAGTCGCCCCGTGCTGACGCTGCTCATTTATGCACCGCTCCTTCAGGGCGTTGCGCACTAGAAAAAACCATAACGAAACGATGAAAAAATTTCTAATATTTCTGATCACCTGTGTGCTATTGCAAGCCCTGCTTGTCGCAGAGACAGTCACCCTCAAAAGTAAGGACGGCCGCAGTTTGAGCGGTGAGCTTCTTGATTACAGCAAGACAGAAGGAAGCGTTACAGTTAAGATTGAGCCGACAGGGAAGAAGATGACGTTCCAGACCAATGTTCTCGATGCGGCCTCCGTGAAGCTCATTGAGAGTTGGTATCAATCGTATGCAGCTTCCAAAATGTTATACCTTAAAGTCAAACGAGAGAGCGGTGATAAGGGCGCAAAATACTACGAAATCGAACTGAGTTCTCGTGCCGATGCGGCCATTAATAAGATTCGGGTCAATTATCAAATACCAGTTAAGCTCAAGAAGGAAGTGATGGTCAGTAAAGCAACCACAAAGACTGTGCGGGTAAAAGGGAGAAGGAAAACGGTGAAGGTTCCCGCGAAATACAAGGATGTCTTTTCTACGAAAGTTGAAAAAGGAGAAATTGAAGTCCCCAGATTGGAGGCCGACAGCTATAAAACCTTAAAGACACCGCTGATCGCAACCAACGGAAGCGACGGAGAGCGTTCGGTCAAAGGCTTACTGATTTCGCTCTACGTAAATGGTAAATTGATCGAAGAGTTCGAATCTCAGAATGGAGTTAAAGAATTAATTCGCGACTATTAGTTCTACATTGTTTAACTACAGTATCGGGGAAGTCACGAAGAGCATTGCCATCTTGATGGCAATATGCTGATGCCAGACGCCTCACTCACCTGATACTGTGCTATTCCCACTTCGCTCTTGGACTCTTCAGCGTAGGCTTCAACTATCGTTTCTAACCCGAATATAATTCGAATTTGCCGCCAACCATGATTCTTCATAGAAAAATGCGTATCACCATTGCGGCAGTTTGGCCTTGTTAGCATCCAGTTAAGTTTCGCCCACAGTCCAATGAAAACGCTCCGGCAGATTCACTCGCAAAACCCACAAAAAACCATGTCACATAACCACGACCACTCTCACGGCACAGAAAATGTCAGCGACGGCGTTCTCTTGTGGACGGTCATTGTTAATTTAGGGCTCTCGGTCTTCGAGTTCGTCGCTGGGGCGATCTCGGGGAGCGTGGCCTTGATGGCCGACGCGCTGCATAATACTAATGATGCAGCGGCACTGCTCATCGCCTACATCGCCCGTAAAATTTCCCGCAAGGGTGCCGACGAGCACTACACTTTCGGGTATCGACGAGCCGAGCTGATCGGCGCGATGATCCAGTTGACCGCACTCATCCTCGTGGGGCTCTATCTCGTCTACGAGGCGGTGCGCAGGATATTCGAGCCGGAGCCACTGCTTGGAGGTTGGATCATGGCTGCGGCTGGCGTCGCACTCATCGTTGATGTGATCACAGCTTGGCTCCTTTGGTCGATGTCCAAGGGAAGCCTTAATGTTAAGGCGGCATTTCTACATAACCTGACCGACGCTGGTGCTTCGGTCGCGGTCTTACTCGGTGGCGCGGCCATCTACTGGCTCGATTGGTCTTGGGTCGATCCCGTGATCACACTCATCATTGCGGGCTACATTCTCTACATGTCCTCCGGCATGTTGAAGAAAACCTCGCGTATTCTGATGGAAGGCACACCACCCGAACTTTCTGTGGATGAGATCAAGGAAGCCTTGGAAGCTCTCGACGGAATCGAAAACGTACACCATATCCACGTGTGGGAACTCGACGAGCATCACCGTGCGCTTGAGGCTCATGTCGTGATCGGGGAAGCCCGCAGTATGGAGGAACTGGAATCACTCAAGACGACGATCAAGACCCACTTAGATGAGCGCTTCTCGATCGGCCATAGTAATCTTGAATTCGAATCAGCGGGAAAAAGCTGTCACAGTAGAGCAAACGAGAAGCACTGCAATTCCTAGCCTGTCTGCTTACGCCGGTCTCACCGTTATCCCTAGGCACTCGCTCAAAGAAGTATCGGTAAAGAGGGAAATAAGCATACAAAGACTTGACTTAAATTATATTTCAGTGACTAGGTAACATTGATGATACGCAAGATAACAGCAGCTGCTCTCTTGAGCTTTTTTGCCTGGAACGCCGTCTTTGGTGGTGCTGGGGGACTGCTGCTGTGTCTTAATAAAAGCCCGGAACTCTCTACTGAGTTGATCTCCAGCAAGGGCTCTGACTGCCCCCCGGTGTGCGTTAGCGGATCAGCACAGGGGTCAGCAGAAGTGAGCAGTCTTTCTAATGAAGAATCCTGTGTGGACTTTGAATTGAAAGCAATCGAACTACCGCAGGTGCGTATCGACAAGGGAGAATCCGCTCCGGTTTTGACTGCACTGCAATGTGAGGTATCCGATGCCTCCATACCGAATTTTACGCTAAAAGAAATCGCTCACATCGTCCAGGCTCAGGCACCGCCGGAGTTGATGGATGCGAGTGTGCTCGTCGCGCAGACTGTAAACCTGCGTCTCTGATATCCTGATAAAGTTAGTTGGTTAGGCTCTCTAGTTGAGAGCACTCCCATCGTGTGAACCACATTCTGTGGATTCGCATTCTTTAACTTCTATCAGGATTTTTCATGCACTTATTTTCAAAACGTAAACAAAGCATGCCAACTCGCGCATGTATCTTCTATAAACCATTTACTACTGCCTTTGCGGTTTGCGCCTTCGCCACGGGCACAATCTCAGCCGAACTGGCGGACGCAATTGATCGACCACACACTGGCGAACCGCAGGGAGAGCTCACAATACGGGAGGCCTACACTTACGCGCTGGTCAACAGCCCTAGACTGGCGGGCTACGAAATCGACATTCGGATTTCTGAATCCGAGACCCTTCAGTCCGGGCTCCTACCGAATCCCGAACTGGAAGTCGAAGCGGAGGAGTTCGGCGGCTCCGGCGAGACCTCAGGTTTCGATAATGCGGAATCGACCGTGCTGCTGAGCCAGTTGCTTGAACTGGGAGGGAAGCGCAATCATCGGGTCAAGACTGCAAAGTTGGGTGAAGACGTCAGTCGATTCGCTTACGAACAAGCCCGCATCCATTTACTGACGGAAGTCTCCAAGGCCTTTATCTCGGTATTGGCGGCTCAAGAGCAGTTGGAGCTGCTTCAGCAAAACGTAAAGCTCGCATCGCAAGCGCTCGCCGGGGCGGAAACACGTGTAGAAAGTGGTGAAGCCTCGCCACTCGAACAGCTTAAGGCGCAATCCGTCTTAGCATCTGAAGAAATCAGTGCACGGCAAGCCGAACGGAAATTGGATGCAGCACGGCGTCAACTGGCCGAACTCTACGGCAGCGACGATCCGAAGTTTTCCCGTGCGTCAGGAAAGTTACGGCAATCCATACCACTGCCGACGCAGGAGTCTTTGAAACAGGCCTTCGAGCGACATCCCGAAATGCTTCGCTGGGCGGCACTCCTCGAACAATACCGTCAAGTAGTTGCCCTCGAAGAATCGAAGTCGATTCCAGACCTGACTTTAGGCGTAGGACTCAAACACTTCAACGGGAACGACAACCTTTCCGGCGTCGTTCAATTCAGCGTGCCGATTCCTCTCTTCGACCGGAATCAGGGCAATATTCGAAAGGCGCGAGAAGAACTGGGAAAAGCGTATCAAGACTCACGGGCAAGCCGCATTAACGTCTTGGTCGCGTTGACCAGCACCTATCGAAAACTGGAGTTTCTGCGTAGCGAAGTAGAGAACATCGAGCAGAACCTTTTAAGCTCATCTCAAAGCGTGCAGGAAAAAACCTACCGCGCTTACGAGGAAGGCAAAGCCAGCTATCTGGAAGTCATCGACGCGCAGAGGATGTTTGCCGAAGCACGCATCCGGCACAACGAGACGCTAGTCGAATACAACAAAGCCTTCTTCGAACTGGAAGCCTTAGCCGGACGTCCGCTTTCGGAGATCACTTCAAGTGAGAACAACGAACACGAAAACCTTTAAATCAAACAGAGATCAAACATCATGAAAAAATTCATCAAACGACTAGGTTGCACCGCGCTACTCGCGATTGCGATCGTCTACGCCTCAGCCCCCTTACTCGCTGATACGGATGCAGGAAAACCTGCCGCCACCGAGAAAGCCGAGGATTGTTCAAGCTGCGAAACGGACGTGGCTCCGAAATCTACAGCACTGTGCGAAGCCCATGGAGTATCTGTTGATCGCTGCTATATTTGTGACCCATCGAAACGTGAGAAAGGACGCCTTTGGTGTAAGGAGCACGACCGCTACGAAGATCGTTGCTGGATTTGCCAACCACAGTTGGAAGACAAGGATCGACTCTGGTGCAAGGAACACAGCCTCTACGAAGATGAGTGCTTTTACTGTCATCCGGAAATAATCGAGAAACAAAATGCTTCAGAGGCAGCTTCTTCGACGTCTCCACAAGCAAGTGCTTCAATCTCTTCCGAAGTCTGCGAAGCCCACGAAGTATCTGTTGACCTATGCTATATCTGCGACTCATCGAAAAGAGAAGCAGGGCGGCTATGGTGCAAGGAGCACGACCGTTACGAAGACCGTTGCTGGCTGTGTCACCCTGAGTTGGAGGATGAAGACCGCCTTTGGTGTGATGAGCACAGTCTCTACGAAGACGAATGTTTCTATTGCGACCCGGCTCGGGCAGCTAATGGCACACAACAAGGTTCTTCCAAAGAATCGGACGCTCCTGCGCTCTGGTGCAAGGAGCACGATGTTGCCGAATTGGAATGCGGCATCTGTCAGCCTCAACTCGCCGGCCAGCTGGCACCAGGCAAAAGTGTTAAAGTCCGCTTTGCTTCGGCTGAATCCTCTTCCAAAGCTGGCATTGCTACCGCATATCCCACCGAAGGCCTTGCGCAGCCATCAGTTTCGGCTTTTTTCGAAGTGAGCTACAACCGCAACAAGTTGGCGCTCGTGACACCACTCGCCGATGGAATTGTTCGCGTCGTTCACGCGGACGTGGGGCAATCTGTGCGGAAGGGAGATGTGCTCGTTGAGATCAGTTCCGACGAAGTGGCCTCGGCAAAGGCCGACTTTCTAACCCGACAAGTAGACGAACGTATCGCAGAATTGGCGTAT
Organism: Thalassobacterium sedimentorum; assembly: GCF_031127905.1. Taxonomy (GTDB): domain Bacteria; phylum Verrucomicrobiota; class Verrucomicrobiia; order Opitutales; family Coraliomargaritaceae; genus Thalassobacterium; species Thalassobacterium sedimentorum. The sequence goes on from NZ_JARXIC010000021.1 coordinate 41,194, forward strand.
CAGCGCGAAAAGAAGTTAAAAGAGGAAAAGATTTCAGCTGCTCGTGATTTTCTTGAGGCTGAGGCAGTTCATGAAATAGCCCAGTTAAAGAGTAAAATGGCTCGGCAGAAACTCCTCAATCTGGGGTTCTCCGATGCAGAAATTGCACAAATCGCCAAAGATCAAGACAGTAGCTCCACCATCAAATTGCGTGCACCATTCGCGGGAACACTAGTTGCGCGTGAAGCAGTTGTAGGGGAAGCCGTATCCGAGTCCGAAGGAAAGGCATTGTTCAAGGTTACAGACCTATCGACCCTCTGGCTGGATTTATCAGTAAGCCCAGAGTATGCCGATTCTGTTCAAGTCGGGCAGATATTAACCGCACGTTTCGACGGCGGTGCCAGAGATATCGAATATCCAGGCGTGATCACTTGGGTGGACTCTGCCATCGACCCTCGCAACAGAATGCTTAAGGCCCGTGCGGAGATACAAAACCCACACGGAGCCATACGGCAAGGTATGTTCGGGCATGCTGAGCTGGCGCTTACGGGGGCGGGTAACGCCGTTTTGCTGCCGAGAGATGCCATTCAACATCATGAAGGCAGGCCTTATGTTTTTGTTAAAGAAGCGCCTGACCTTTATGCATTGCGCCACGTGAGTCTCGGACAATCCGGGAACGATATGGTCGCCGTGACCGAAGGTCTTGAAGCAGACGAACTCATCGTAACCGAAGGTGCCTTCATTGCCATGTCGGAGTTCCTCAAATCTCGTTTGGGTGCAGGTTGCGTCGACGATTAAACCCTTTGCTGATCAAATAAAATGGAATCACTTTCAAAACTCTCTTTGCAGAATCGCCTACTGGTTCTGCTGCTCTCAGCTATCTTCATCGGACTTGGCTCATGGAAATTATTCCAACTGCCCGTCGATGCCTTTCCGGATACGACGCCTGTCCAAGTGCAGATCAACACGGTCGCACCTGCACTGAATCCCGAGGAGATCGAGCAACAGATCACCTTGCCCGTCGAGCTGGCGATGGGCGGATTACCGGGGCTCGAAAGCGTCCGCTCGGTTTCAAAGTTCGGATTTTCACAAGTCGTCGCCACATTCTCGGATGTCACGGAGATTTCACAAGCGAGACAGTATATCTCTGAACGGCTTTCCACGGTTGAACTGCCCGAAGAAATCGAACGGCCCCAACTCGGGCCGATCTCGACCGGACTGGGTGAGATCTTTCACTATACACTCAGTTCTACCGACCCCGATCGTTCTCTGGAGGAACTTCGGACGCTGCATGACTGGGTGATCAAACCAGAGCTACGTAAAGTCTCTGGTGTCGCCGAGGTCAACTCTTGGGGCGGCTACGAGCGCCAGTATCATGTGATCGTCTCGCCGCAGAACTTGGTCAAATTTGGGCTCACTCTCGACGAGGTATCTGAAGCATTACAGGCAAATAACAGTAACGCGGGTGGCGGTATCCTCACCCGTGGTGGCCAGTCGTTACTGATTCACGGCCTTGGTCGTGTGGAGTCGATTGAAGAGATCGAGAATATCGTTATCGCCTCCTATGGGGGCAGTCCACTACGTGTCAGAGACGTAGCGGATGAGGTGAAGATCGGCTACGAAATCCGTAGAGGTGCTGTCTCCGCACAAGGGCAAGGCGAGGTGGTGCTCGGCCTAGCGTTCATGCTGATGGGGGAAAACGGCAAGGTTGTGACCGAAGAACTCAAAATACGTTTAGACAGCCTCCAGCGCTCGCTGCCTGAAGATGTAGTCGTCAAGATCGTCTATGATCGCACTGAACTTACCAGTCAGGTGATCGGCACCGTCCAACACAATCTTGCTGCGGGGGCCATTCTTGTTGTGGCAATCCTCTTCGTCTTGCTGGGGAATTTTAGGGCGGGTCTTTTGGTCGCTTCAGTTATCCCGATATCCATGCTCTTCTCTGCATTCGGCATGAGTTACTTCGGAATCGCAGCCAGCTTGTTGAGCCTCGGCGCAGTCGATTTCGGTATGATTGTGGACGGCTCTGTCGTCATGACTGAATCGAATATGCGCAAGCTGGGGCAACGACGCGTCGAACTCGGTCGCCCCCTCACGAAGGCTGAGCGCTTGGAGATCATTATCAGTTCGACCAAGGAGGTGGCACGCCCCGTCATCTTCGGAATGGGTATCACCATCGTAGTGTTTTTTCCGATACTGACGCTCGAAGGAACCGAGGGTAAAATGTTCAGACCGATGGCTCTCACCTTCATCTTCGCATTGGGCGGAGCATTGATTTATGCACTGACTGTCACACCAATCCTCAATTACTATTTCATCAAGCCCAGCGCTAAAGAAGAAGCGGGTGTTATTGCAGGGACATTGACTAAAGCATACGCCGCAAGTTTGCGGTTTGCTATGCGTGCTCGTGTGTTTGTCTTGGCGGGGGTAGCGGTCATCTTCGCCCTGACACTATGGGTCGGAGCGAAAATGGGCGGCGAATTTGTGCCCCGCCTGAGCGAGGGAGCCGTCACCATCAATACGATTCGCCTCGCTGGGGTTTCGATTCCTGAGTCTGTAAAATACAATACACGTATCGAACAGCTCCTGTTGGAAAACTACCCGGATGAGATTCGCCATATCTGGAGCCGTATCGGCTCGGCGGAAGTCGCCACCGATCCAATGGGGACGGAGCTGACAGATATTTTCATCTCCTTGAATCCCCGGGAACAGTGGACCAAAGCCAAAAGTCAGTCTGAGCTTGTGGTGGCAATGCAAACGACTGTGGCCGAGTTACCAGGCTTAAACATGGCCTTTACCCAACCGATTGAGATGCGGCTCAACGAAATGGAATCCGGCATTCGTTCCGATGTAGGCATCAAGATCTACGGCGACGACTTTGACGAACTGGTGCGACTGAGTGACCAAGTGCAGCGCATTCTGCTTGATGTCGAAGGGCATGGGGACATCTCCGTCGATCAGTTGACCGGACAGCCGACACTGAAAATCGACATCAATCAGGACGTGATCGCACAGCATGGTATATCTACGCGGCACGTGATGAGTATTGTCGAATCCATCGGTGGCACCCGAGCCGGGCAAGTGTTTGAAGGGCAACGTAACTTCCCCCTTGTTCTGCGCTTACCGGATGCCTTGCGCACCGACATGGAAGCTTTGCGTAATACAATCATCCCTACTGCTGAAGGGCAGCAACTTCCCCTACACAGACTCGCCGACATTCGGATCGAAGATGGCTCTGCCACGATCAACCGTGAATGGGGCCGACGCTTAATCCGTGTGCAGGTCAATGTAGATGATCGCGACGTTTCCTCATTCGTCGCCGAGGCGAAAGAGAAGATTAACGAATCACTGGAACTGCCCGAGGGCTATGTGCTCGATTGGGGCGGTCAGTTTGAGAATCTCGAACGCGCTCAGACACGCCTCGCCATTGTGGTGCCAGTTACATTAGCGGCGGTCTTTTTCCTGCTCTACTTCAGCTTGAAAAATATGCGTGACGTATTGCTCATCTACAGCGGCATTCCCCTCGCACTGATAGGCGGTATTCTCACTCTTTGGTTTAGAGGCATTCCCTTTAGCGTGAGTGCCGCCGTCGGCTTCATTGCCTTGAGCGGCATCGCCGTCCTGAATGGTCAAATTCTGATTTCAGCGATTCGGTCTTATAGCGAACGCACGGCAGATATGCGTGAGGCAGTCACACAAGCAGCCTGCCAACGCCTGCGTCCTGTGCTGGCAACGGCTTTGACCTCGGCTGCGGGATTCTTACCTATGGCTGTATCCACCGGCGTCGGTTCGGAGATTCAGCGTCCTCTGGCCTCTGTCGTGGTCGGCGGTATTCTGACTTCGACTTTTTTGACCCTTATGGTTCTGCCACTGCTCTATGAGTTGTTTGGCGGGCGCAATGATGGCCAAGATGACGAAACTCAAATGTAATGTCTTTGTTTAAATCCAGCTACCAGGTCGAAAGATTGGACTGTCCCTCGGAGGAGCAAATGATTCGGCTCAAGATGGAAGGACTTGAGGCCATCCTATGCATATCCGTAGACATCGAGCAACGTAGGGTCAGTGTCATCCATCGTGGCGAAGTGGAGCCAGTCTCGAAGGCGCTTTCAGAATTGGGCTTGGGCTCACGGTTTGAATCTTCCGAAAAGGTAGACACAGATACGGTAGGAGATCGAGATACCCAAAAACAGATTCTGTGGTGGGTGCTTGGCATCAATGCCGCGTTCTTCGTAATCGAAATGAGCTTTGGCATACTTTCGAGCTCGATGGGGCTGATCGCAGACTCGCTCGACATGTTAGCCGACGCCATCGTCTACGCGTTGAGTTTAATGGCTGTAGGCACTGCAGTAGCGACCAAGAAGAAGGTCGCGAAAATCAGTGGGCTTCTCCAGATGCTATTAGCACTCGTCGGCTTTTCGGAAGTGATTCGCCGGTTTTTCTTTTCAGAGACAATGCCGGATTTCAAAACGATGATTTCCGTGGCTGCTTTGGCTTTGGTTGCCAATGTGATTTGCCTTTGGTTGATTCAGAAAGCTCGCTCGGAGGAGGCTCATATGCAAGCGTCCGCGATTTTCACTTCGAATGATATTATCGTCAACGGAGGCGTCATTGTGGCGGGACTATTGGTCTACTTGCTCGGGAGCCCATGGCCTGACCTCCTAGTGGGCGGAATCGTGTTCGGATTCGTCATGAGGGGAGCAATCCGCATCTTGAATTTATCAAAGTAGTGTTAATGAACAGGTCTACCATATCCATTGACAACTTAACCAAGAGAATCACTTTGAAACCGATGCACCTGAAATCGGTCATAGCTTTTGTGCTCCTGAGCCTCCTATCCTTTAATTCTCTTTTGAGTGTTACTGGAGGCTTTTTACTACGTATGCACCACGACCTGAGCTTTCATTTGAGCAATGAAAGCTATTCGGATACGGAGTCGACAGCAACGCATTCCCATACGAGTGAAGACGAGCACCATCACCATGAACTTAAGGTGGTTGCCGAGATGGATCCAGCGGTCCGAGGCGTTGATCCATGGGGTAAAGTGCAGATGCCGAATTTCGGCGTGATCGCATATTTACCAGACTTTGTTTTTAGCCAACCGATGCCTGAAATGGCTAGTGGTTTCGTGGCTAGGGCGCCGCCTGATGTGCTGCCTCAACAGCTCGTTTCTCTTAGAACCCAAGTTCTGAGACTTTAAAAATCCTGATTAAGTTTCGAACGACCCCGTACGGTCGTCTCGTCCGTAAGATCGCATGTCCAATCATGCTTTCAATTAACTTATATCAGGATTTTTTATGTATTCATTTCTAAAGCGACCACTCACTCAATTTTGTAAAACGTATCAACGAGGCATCTCGATGCCGAAAACCTTCCCCGGCTACCTCTGGGTCGGGCTCATGTTGGCCGTGTTTCTAAGCACCTCGAACGATGTGCTCGCGCACGGCGTGACTGCTGGCGACAAGGGCTATATTCAGGAAATCGTGGGAGTTCAAATACTCCCTTTTATTTATCTCGGAGCTAAGCATATGATGACTGGCTACGATCATTTGCTCTTCCTCTTAGGCGTAATTTTCTTCTTATATCGCTCTAAGGATATTGGCATTTATGTCACTCTCTTTGCGGTTGGGCATGTCATTACCTTGATATCAGGTGTATTGATGCACATCAGCGTCAACGCCTATCTCATAGATGCGGTGATTGGTTTTTCCGTGGTTTACAAGGCGCTGGATAACATGGGTGCATTTCAACAGTGGTTCGGGTTTCAGCCTAATACGAAGGTCGCGACCTTTGGCTTCGGGTTAATTCACGGCTTTGGGTTGGCTACCAAAATTCAAGACTATGACCTAGCTCCCGATGGTCTCTTGGCCAATTTGATTTCTTTCAACTTCGGCGTAGAAATCGGGCAAATCCTAGCGCTCTCCGTGATCCTGATCGCGATTAGTTTTTGGCGAAAGTCCGGAAGCTTTATGCGCCATGCATACACGGCCAATACCGTGATGATGATGCTCGGATTTCTTCTGATGGGTTATCAGATCGTTGGCTACTTAAATTCATAAATTACAATCACTCATTTAAAAATTAAATCATATGTATAATTCAAACATACCTACTGAGCGGGAGATTCCTTCGACCGCAAAACTGATCAAATCTACAATCATCGCAGCCGTCATCGCGGTGGTGTTGCTCGTCACCGTTGTGATGCCTGCGGAATACGGTATCGACCCCACTGGAATCGGCAAAGCCATTGGCCTTAAACGGATGGGAGAAATCAAAGTTTCGCTCGCGAAAGAAGCAGCCGCAGATCAAAAAATGGATGAAAGCGCTACGGTTAATGAAGTTGTTGACGCAACAGTTCTGGATACTGCCCCCTCCCAAAATGAGACGATGCAAGTAACGCTGGCACCGGATGAAGGCACGGAAATCAAGGTCCAGATGGCAAAGGGCGCGACTGTGAACTATCAGTGGAGCACCGACGGTGGAAAGGCAAATTTCGATGCGCATGCTGATTCCCGCAAGTTGAACATCGACTATCACAGCTATGAAAAGGGCTCTGAGTCTGAGAAGCAAGGCACACTGATCGCAGCGTTTGATGGTTCGCACGGTTGGTTTTGGCGTAATCGCACAGCTCAAACGATGACGATCACGCTAGAAGTCAGCGGAGCCTTCACAGATATGAAACACATGAAATAGAGCCACAAGAATGAATAAACTAATCACTAAACTAGGCGGAGGTCCTGGGCTCTTCTGGATCGGTATTCTGATCGTCGTCATCATACTGATTACGCTGTTTTTAACAGGGGGTGACGACTTCGGTGGTCACGGTCACGCGCATTAATGTGCGAACTCTAGTCGCAGGAGCTTGAAAAGATGCAGACAGAAAATCGGAGTATGGCGGCTAATCTCAGGCTGTATCCATGGTATGCCGCATGCTTTAATGCTCATTTCTGGATGCCGGTTTTCTTTCTGTATTTTTTACAGAACCTCAGCATGTCACGCGTGCTACGACTGGAGGCAATCTACTACATTGCCGTCGTGATCCTTGAAGTGCCTTCTGGCTACTTCTCGGATCGCTTCGGTCGCCGCCCGACTTTGCTTATTGCCTGTGGGGCCTTACTCGTCGCTTACACCTTATTTTACTTTGGAACAAGCTTTGGATATTTTACAGTTGCCCAAGTATTTTTGGCTGGAGGTTTAGCATTCAACAGTGGCACGGACACTTCCTTGCACTACGACTCATTGGTCGAAGTGGGGCTTGAGCATACCTATGGCGCACGGGAGGCCAAAGTCATGCAAAAGAGTATTCTCGCTGGTGGCTTGGCGGCAGTCATGGGAGGTGCCATCGGTATCTTCGAACTGCGCTACGCTTATTTGTTGTCTGGATGTATGGCCGTTGCGGCTTTTGCCGTCGTCCTGAGAATGCGAGAGCCTCATGTGCACCTGAAAACGCTGCTTCCAGAGAAACCGGTCAATCAGTTTAAGGCATGCTTTCGCTTATTAAGACATCCGTTACTGGCTTGGATTTTTGCTTTTTACGTCCTCATGACTGTGCTCAATCATATTCCATATGAGTTCTACCAGCCTTATCTAGCGCTGCTACTACACCAGATGGCCTCCATGACCAACGGAGCCAGTCTGAGCACAGGAATCCACGCTGGACTAGCGATGCTCATTGCAGCCGTATTCGCTGGATACAGTGATCGCCTCTGCAATCGCATAGGCTTGAAACGGCTCTTTTTAGGACTGATTGCGTTTCAAACGCTGACGATATTCGCAATGGGATTCACACTTCATGTCTTAATCGTAGGTCTGGTATTATTCCGCACCGTTCCGAGAGCGGTAATGACGGCTCCAATGAATGCCGCAATCGCACCGCTGGTAGGCAGCGCTCAAAGAGCAACCTTTTTATCCATTCAAAGTTTAGCAGGACGACTGGCTTTTTCCGGCTTTCTCTTCGCGCTCTCGATGCTGACAGTCGATTCAGAACCGACTGGATGGAATGCGCTTTCCACTAAGCTCCAGGTTTCGGGTGCTGTTGGGCTTACAGGTCTGATCCTCTTAATGTTTTTCAACCGTAGGCTTCCAGTCACTTTCGCCTCGAAAAATTAGTGGCTCAATGGTTGAGCTGTATAACGAGTCAATTTTGTTAAATTCTCAACTTGCATATACCCTACCGGGGTATTCTATATTTCTAATGGGACATTTATCTAAAGACAATAAGAAGTTGATCGCCCGCGTACGGCGATTGAAAGGGCAATTGGAAGGCGTCGAGCGTATGCTGACTTCAGATACAGACTGCTATGAGATACTCCAGAATGTTGCGGCCTGTCGTGGTGCTTTCAATGCACTGACTCGCCAACTGATCCATGAGCATATTGAGCATCACCTCATTGAAGAGCCTACAGCATCCGATGCCACCCGCACGGCCTCCAAAGAGATGCAGGCGATCATCGACAGTTTTTTGAAATAATCCAGAGACGAAGGATAACATGAAAAACAAACCAGACCTTTCACGCTGGCAGCATAGCCACAGCTTTGGGCAGGAAGTTCGCCAGCAAGGCGAGTCGCGCACGCTGCTGGTAATCGTAATTACCGCCACGATGATGGTGGTCGAGATCGGTGCCGGGATCGCCTATGGCTCAATGGCACTCTTAGCCGATGGGATGCACATGGCTTCGCATGTGGCGGCATTGGGAATCAACGTCTTTGCTTACAAATATGCCCGACGACATGCGCACGACGCACGCTTCAGTTTCGGGACGGGGAAGGTGAATGCGCTTGGTGGCTTTACTGGCGCACTGCTGTTAGCGCTTTTTGCCACAGCCATGGCATGGGAGAGTCTGGAACGCTTTTGGAATCCGACTGAGATTCAATTTAACGCCGCCATCATCGTTGCAGTCATCGGCTTAGTGGTAAACGGTGCCTCGGTCTTCATTCTCGGAGCTGACCATGACCACGGGCACGATCACGGTCATAACCACGAGCATGATCACGGACATAGCCACGAGCATGATCATAGTCATGAGTGCGAACATGCCCATAGCCATGAGCACAAACACGCGCATCACGATCACAATTTACGTTCCGCATATCTCCATGTGTTAGCCGATGCTTTGACCTCGTTGACTGCGATTGTAGCGCTTTTAGCCGCGAAATATTTTGGCTGGATCTGGATGGATCCGCTGATGGGGATCGTCGGCTCGGTGTTGGTGGCCAAGTGGTCGATCGGGCTTTTAAAGCAGACTAGCCGTGTATTGCTGGATCATCAAGCGACTGAGGAGATGACGGATACAGTCCGATCAAAGATTGAGGACGATGGCTACAGCCATGTGAGTGACCTTCACGTCTGGACGATTGCACCTGATCGCTATGCAGTGATCGCCACCGTCGTATCCGAGACACCGGAGACAGCCGACTGCTATCGAGCGCGTTTACATACGAGACAACTCGCTCACATTACGGTAGAGGCTCACGCCTTGTAGTTTCTTGGCAGGCGTCGCCTGCGGGTTCTTCTGCTGAGAGTTCGAGTAGGTTCTTTTCAAGCAGCTCCAGCTGTTCGGTGACGATGGTGGCCAGCTGCGGATCGTGCTCTGCGAGGCGATGCATCTGCTTTTTAATCATGCGGATCTCCTGACAGGAACTGGACAAAGCTTTCAGCTCGGAAATCTGCCGCATACGCCAGACCATCAGGTTGATGCCCTCGCTGATGCTACGGATTTTGCGGATATTTGAGCTGATGTGGATCGAGTCTAAGTGTCCTTTACCCACAGCGTAGAGGTGGAGGTATATTTGGTTGAGTGGTTGGCCGAGCAGGTGACGTAAGAGCAGCCAGCAGACCAGCTGGATCACTCCACCCAGTAAGACGACATGCCAGAGGTGTTGGAAGAATAAGTCCTGCCAACTCATCTCTGGTCCGAGTGCCTTTTGGAAGACGGCATAGCCTGCCATGATCAATGCGATGGCCACAGCTGTCCACAGTGCGGTCACGGAGGAAAGGCTGCGCCCCATCTGGGCAGAGGGTTTCGGAGGGTATGCGCCACTCATGGCTGCTCCTTTTCGTTCTTTTTGTTTTTACATCGTGGTAGTTGCATAGGTTTGTTGATTGAGGGTTAATTTGTATGGGCGGAGGTCATTCGAAATAGGCTTTCACCACATACTGTTGCACCATCCGCTGCGTATTGAAGTGCGGGGCATTCAGTGCGATGGCGTGACGCATGACGCGCAGCCAATCGTCGCGTTGCCCGTAGTACGTCGGTAGGACGACCTTTTCGAGCTTTTGGTAGAGGGACTTGGCATCCAGAGGCGTGCGGTTTTTGCTTTTCTTGCCTTTTGCTAGACCGTCGATGGCCCAGCCGGTCACGCCTTCGATGCAGCCCTCGATCCACCAACCATCGAGCACGCTGAGGTTGGGCACGCCGTTCAATGCGGCCTTCATTCCGCTGGTGCCACTGGCCTCCAAAGGCGGCATCGGGGTGTTGAGCCATACGTCCACGCCTGCGGTGAGGATGGCTCCCAGTTCCCAATCGTAATCTTCCAAGTAAACGAGGCGCACGTCAGGGCCGAGCGCTTCGCTTGTCTGGACGATTTTACGGATCGTCTGCTTGCCTGCCTCGTCCTTTGGATGGGCTTTACCACCGTAGATGATCTGCAGTGGGCCGACACGGGATGCTATCTGCTTGAGTTTCTCCGGGGCTGTGAGCAGGAGTTCGGCTCGCTTGTAGGTGGCGGCCCGACGGGCGAAACCGATGGTGAATGTATCGAGGTCGAAGCCTGCGACCGTGCGGCGGTTGACTTCTTTGATGGCTCGCGCTTTGGCGGCTTGGTGCGCCTGCCACACCGCCTCCTCGGGTATGTTCAGGGCGGCCCGCAGACTGGCGTTATCTTCGCGCCAGCCGGGGATGTGGCGGTCGAACAAGTCCGCGAAAGACGGTGACGCCCACGTGCCCAGATGCACGCCGTTGGTGATGTGGTCGATCTGGTAATGGTGGGACGCGTCTTTCGGCTGAAGCATCTCTCTTGACACTTCGCCGTGCTTCTTGGCCACGCCGTTGACATAGTGGCTGAGGTTGAGCGCGAGGTAGGTCATGTTCAACTCGTTCTCGCAGCAGAAGACTTCGTGTATGTCGAAGATGTCGTCGCGCCCAAGGGTACTACGCACTTGGTCGAGCGGAAATTTGTCGTGTCCAGCTGGCACGGGGGTGTGGGTGGTGAAAACGCACTGCTTTTTGATCGCCTCAACATCATCGTGGTCGAAGCGTTCGCGCTGGAACCAGCGCGCACGTTCGTCCAGCAACTCCAGACCGAGCAAGGCGGCGTGCCCCTCATTCATGTGGAAGCGAGCCACGTCGTGATGGCCGAGCGCACGCAGCATCCGCACCCCGCCGATGCCGAGGACGATTTCCTGACACAGCCGGTATTGGGAATCGCCGCCGTAGAGATGGTCGGTAAGGGTGCGATCCCAGTCGAAATTTTCCGGCAGCCCGGTGTCGAGTAGAATCACCGGCACTTCGTGGCCGCCGATCCCTTCGACCGTGTATTGCCAAGCACGGACGTGCACGCTGCGTCCTTCGATCTCGATTTGGATGCGGGGCGATAGTTCGCGGCAAGATTTGGCCACGTCCCACACGACCGGGGACTCTGTCTGCCCGCCGTCGGCGTCGAGCGTTTGTGCGAAATAGCCCTGGCGGTGCACCAAGGACACTGCGACCATCGGCAGCTTGAGATCTGCGGCGGAACGGATGGTATCGCCCGCGAGTATGCCGAGGCCACCGCTGTAGGTAGGCAGTTTCGATTCCAAGGCGATTTCCATCGAGAAATAGGCGATGGTTTGTTGGGGCTTTGTTTCGTTCATATTATTTTTGTTGGTTAGATAGTTTTTAATGGGGGAGGAAGAGAAACACTGCCGCCATCACACAGGTGGGGAGTAAGGCTCCGGCCAGAAGTTTGAGCGGCGAGATGTCGCCCCCGAAGTATTTGCTAAGAATACTTTGCCCGGCGGGATTGGGCGCGTTGGCGATCACCGTAAGTCCGCCTCCAGTGACTGCTCCGGCGACGACCGCCTGTTGTAGAGCTACGGCACGCAGCCCATCGGCGGCGGTATGTGGATCGAAGGCGGGCACTTGTGAGGCCAGAAAAGTGATGGCTGCGTTGTCGTTGAATGCCGTGAGTAGTGTTGCACCGATAAAGAGTGGCACCTCGGACAACGATGAAAGCACTGGAGCAATCCACCATGCCTGTAGGCCGCCATGGGTCACGAGTCCGGCCAAGAAAAATCCGACCAAAATCGGCCCTTTCAGGGAGATGGAATATTGATGATGGTCGGTCGCGATCACGAACGCGATGAAGAACAGGAAGCCCCCGATAAACAGCGGGGGATGGTGCAGCGTGAAGACCGTCCAACCAAGAAAGCACAAATGAATGACCACTACCCAAGATGGCACGGATTCCCGCGAGGCTCCCTCCATCTTTGTTGAATCTACTTCGGTTCCCTCCGCCAGTGCGGCCAACTGTTTCCTGAATACCAGATAGTAAAGAGACGTTGCTATCAGGATGCCGATCATCGCGCGGATACCCAGATGGACGAACACGAAAGGCAGGCTCCACTCCCAGACCGTCGCGACCATCAGAACCGGCGGCGCGGCAAAATGTGTGAGTGTGCCGCCCACCGAAACGTTCACGAAGAGCAGCCCCAAGGTGGCGTATTTGAAGGTGGCCGAGGGTCGGTGTTGATAGAATTGCCGCGCTAGCAGCATGGCGGCAATGGTCATGGCAGCGGGCTCGGTGATGAAGGAACCGAGCAGGGGCGCGACGATCAGAATAGAAAGCCACCAGGCCGCCGGGCTGCGCCCGCCCAATGAGGCCACGCCGCTTAAAGCCTTTTCCGCAAAGGAGACCACTGCCCGCGAGGCGGCGATCGCCATAATGACCACGACAAAAAGCGGCTCGGTGTAATTACGCGTGTCGATATAACTATAGGCTGCCGTCCATCCCTTCGAGAGCGTAAGCGTCACCAGCAGTGGCAGCACCCAAATCCCGAAAATGACCTCCACCTCGCCGAGAAAATGGAACAGGGTGGCTCGAAAATCGACGGGGTCTTTATCATCAATATAACTTCGAGGATTGGCCTGCTTCAGTCGCTCTTGGTGGGATCTTTCGTATTTGTGAGAGAGCCTAAGGAAACGCCCCGCAGCAAAGGTATGGATGATCGCACCGAAAAAGAGCAGCGTCGCCACGAGGTTGATCGGGTCGGCTGCAATACGCACTTTCAGCGTCTCGATGAGACCCAGCGAGTCCGCTTCGACGCCCAACTCCAATGCATGTGCCGCTTCGGCTTCGGCGTAAGCGTCCAGCGGCAACGGCACGGGCGGCGTAAGCACCGCATGCCCCGGCTCAACCACGCCTCCCCCGGAGCCATAGAGGCCGACTGCAAGCAGAAGCCCGAAGATGACCGTTAGCCAAAGTGTGCTCTGCTTAACCATAATCAGAGGTGTGACTTAAGAACCGCAGCAGCCTTCAGGCGCGGCCACCTGCGTGCCGTCGCTCTGGATGGTGATTATTGGCCTGCCGCAGTTGGGCATCTGCTGCCCCATGTAGGGGTTTTGTGTTTTGAACGCACTCTGCAGCCAGCGACCACCTTCCACCATCGGGCAGACCATTACCACATATTGCCCCTGCTTTTCAGCTATCTGGATGATGGCCTCGCTCAAAGGCTTGAAGGCTGTGCGTGCTACGGTGAGGGATTTGGCTTCCGCCACCGCCATGGCCAGTCCGGCCAGTCGGGTTGCATCGAGCTTCTCTGCTTTCGCCGACAGTTCATAAGCCGCCGCGTTGGCTAAACCGAGATCGTCGACAACCAGTGCGCTGGAGATCGCTTCGTAGCCTTTGGCCAAGGCTATAATCTCGTCGTTCGAGCGAGGTGTAGAGGCCGTCGTCGGCTCTGCAGTTTCTGCGGAGAGATTCCGTATGCTTAACGATATTATAACTGCAACGCTCAGTAGGAGAAATACCTGTGGGCGACGTGGGTTGAGGATACTGACTGATTTCATTATTATGTGTAGGTGGTTGACTTGATTGAGTAATAAACGGTCTATCCAGCCGGACGTTTACCGGTGATTGATCGGTAACATGTGTGGCTCTACATTACAGCATTTGCCCAATACCACGGTGGTGATTAGCCCCCGTTGATGACGCTTAATTAAGGCGAAAGCACTGTCGTCAAACTCGATTCGATTCGCTCCCAGCTGTTCTTGCTCTCGCGTGGCTTCGTCGATCACATGCAGTGCTGAAGGATGGAAATGGTCTCCCGGTTTGAAATGAGCCGGTAGATTGACGTAACTGTAAGCGAGAATGCCACCAGTCTTGAGCACCCGCAGGCATTCTTCAATCGCTCGCTTGGGATCCGGCAGGGTTTCCATTACCCAAGTCGCGACAACCGCGTCAAAAGTTTCACTTTCAAAGGGTAGGTTCAGGAGGTCGCCATTTGTAAAAAAGGCACTGGAGGTATTTTCGCGAGCGCGATCCAGCATGGCGGTGGACGTATCGACTCCAGTGATACTATCCGGTTGGAATGCGGATCGAATTTCTGGAATCCTATGTCCCGTGCCGCAACCTGCATCGAGCACACGTCCACCTTTCGGAATACGCGCCGAAGCATCCTCTAACATTTGATCCAGCGCAGGGCGTGCTACCTTACGATCCCAATCTCTGGCAACAGACTCATAGGCTGTAGCGACCATCCCAGAGACTTCCAGCTCATGGTCGCGCAGAAGTGCGAGCAATTGCAGAAACTGATTCGCATCATAAAGATTTGGTTCGTTCGTCATCGTTTTTACAAGGGGTTGAAGATTGGCTTACGTTGGAGTTAAACGCAGCTCGTGGATGAAACCCTCAAAAAATCTATGAATATATCCCTCGTAATATTGCGACTGCGTCCAGAGTCAGTCTCGCAAAAATACGAGTCGTGGGAGCGCTGATCCCCAGTCGCAGCGACACTTTAGAGCCATCCGATTTCCCACAGGAGATATGCAATAAATCAAATGCTTCCGAAACCGGAGCTCTCTATGGCATCGAGAGCATTCGCATCGCCACGCTTCGAGAGAGCATTTATCGAAAACATGATCCGTAAATGCGAGGGCAACCGAGAACTAGCCGCTCAACACATGGGGATCAATCCTTCCACGCTCTATCGAAAATTAAGCGAAGCGGATGCTACCACAAAGGTAGTGACATGACCCGTCTTTGAACTTTTGGCTCCGTCATCTCCGGATGACGCGCTAACCAGATTTTGCAAGCGAAGCCGACAAGAAACAATAGGGCGATAAGTAGGTAAGAGAGGTATCCTATTAAATTCTATATTCTACGTCCGACTCCTGCTTGCTCTTGCTGTGAGAGTTGGGACTGCACATATCCAGTAAGATTCTTCTGGGCTATATGAATAGGTTTTAGCGATTCGTTGCTATCTCCTAATTCATTTAAAACAGTAATAACAGATAGAGCTATTGAAAACCCGATTACCAAAAAGGGAACTTCAAGTCCTGTATCAAGTGGATTTGATAGAATTCTGTAGCCAGGGAGATCGTCTAGAAATTTCATTGTTTCTCTGTGCCGAAGCACCACTTCCGGCCCAACATGCACGGCTTGGCATAATTCTCGATATGATGGATACAAAGGCTCATATTCAGCCTCCTTCATCATGTCCCTGAGGTTTGGTGGTGCGACGATAGGGATGTCGCGTCCATCAATTTTCCGTTCCGTAATGCTCCTGGTTAGATCTAGCACTTTCTTAGAATCCTCCCAAAGCTCAGGGTCTTCATCTTCGAGCTCATTGTTCATTGCCCTGTAAAATTTCTCGAGAGAACGACTGTAGCCAGCCCACCGTCCTTCCTTCTGAATTTGCTCGGAGGGCTTGCAAATCCATGCAGTCCGCATTGAAGTCTCCAAGGCAGATCTCGCGCAAGCGGCGCATGTAAAGAAATGTTTTTCACCATTCAGTGCGAGTTCGTGAAATGCTTCTGCGTGCTGTAAAACTACTTGCATCATTGCAGCTACACTGGACTCATACTCGAATCCCATAAATAGCAAATCTGTCCCACTGCCGGTTTTACTTCTGCATTCCTGAAGTAGCTTCCCTAGGAGTTGGTTGGCGGTTGTATTGTTCATGGGAGCTCTGTGCTTTCTGTTATAGGACAGACGTATCTGTGTCTTCATATTACGTTCTTGTTGAGAAAGAAAGGGTATTTATTTTCGTGCTAAATATAAAAAAATCATAGCATCCGACTTCAGCCGATGGTTCGAACCTTGAGGTCTTTCGTTAGAAAAAAGTTGAGGTGCTTTATTGTGTTCGGTTTTATGGTGAAATGAACTGGGCACTATGTGAGGGGAAAAAAGTAAAAGCTACTAAGAGAGCTGAAGCTATTTGCCCGCTTTGTGAGCAACCTCTAATCGCAAAATGTGGTGATATTATGCCTCCTTATTGGTCGCATCGTAAGGGTGATTGTGATCCATGGTATGAGCCTGAGACCCAATGGCATCTAAATTGGAAAGCCCTATTTCCAAAAGAGGAACAAGAGGTTGTGTTGCCTCCACATCGTGCTGACATCAAGACAACACGTGGCGTTATTGAACTTCAAAATTCCCCCATAAGCCCCCAAGAGATCATCGAACGTGAATCATTTTATGGGACTATGTTTTGGATTTTTAACTGCCAAAAACAGTATAAAAACGATCAAATTTTTCTAGACCATCAGTCGCTATATTCTGATCGAGGTTTGTTTATTTATGAAATTACTTGGCTACACCGCAAAAAGAGCGTTCTTACATGTCGTAAGCCTGTTTTGTTGCACTTAGGGCAAGGCAGACTGCTCAATATCTATTCATATGAGGGTAGGTATGGTTTGGGGCATTTTATAAGTCAGACTGAGTTCTTTTTGGAAACAAGCCGATTGTTTGGTTCGGTAAAATCCAAAATTAAGCCTCCTGATTATCACCCTCCAATAAGTCCCGAAAACCAAAATTATATTAACCGAATAACGGATGAATATCTAGAGTATCGGGACGAGAAAATGCAGATAGCTAAAGGACAGGAACTTTCTGATGATGAGTCGAGATTTAGACCAAACCCTATTGATGATCCTGATATATGCCCCTTTTGACTCTCAAAGCCCTTGTCTTCCGTAGTCGTCCGGCGAAGGGGGATGATGACTTCCGCCGAGGCTTCGGTCTGTTGATGTGATGTGGGGTTTGTTTTTTATTATGCTTCATGGTCGAAGTGGCAGTTTCAGTGATTCTTCATCGTCTGCAACTCCCCCCCCGCATGTCATCTTTTTGTGTCCTTGGGGATCACTCCCTTGAGGGTCACTCTATTGCAAGAATTACGGGAACTACACCTTTTCTTGCCCCATGATCACCACCCCTCGGAGACGCAAAAACATTCGTAAGCCACACACAGGAAGATTGACGGATGTTCTCCTAAGCGTAGCGTGTGGCGTTATGCGATCATTGTTACACCAGTTTGAAGAACCCCCGCCGACAAGATCTGACGCATTCTACAAGGAGACTGGTCGCCGACCCCTAGAAGCGATGACTGAAAGTCAACGAATACTAGCAGGGACAAGCACGTTTTCGGAGATTAGATCCGAAGCTCTAGACTCTGACCCAGACGATCAAAATCGAGGCGGAAAAGCCATCCCAGTCTAATACATCACCGACGAAATTATGATATTTCTACTCAAATTCGAGGAGCAGTGCGAGAAGGGAAGTGCCGCCAAGATTTCTGCCGGCACCATGACTAGCACGGCAGTAAATGCTGAACAGAAGGACTCTGATCCACGCTGCCAAGATTACTCTGCTCTCCACCGGTCAGAAGTGCTTTTAGGAACAAAGTCACATACTCTTGTTTGCGCAGAGGCTCCTGATGCCGACGCTTCTTGCCCCCAGCTTGGAGCGTTACCACATTCTGCGCAAATCAACCTTGGCACCTGCACTCACACCAGAATAAGAGCGGAGGAGTGTGATTCCGATCAGGGCCATGGTCGCTTCAATGCCCTACGCTAATGATCCTAGTTCTCACAAACTCTTTGGATGCTACCGCCACGTATCTAGTTCCGATTCTGGAGAACGCAGGAATAGATGTTATGCGCTTTGACACGGATGACCTCGTACCAAAGTTGAAAGGTTCCTATCGAAGTAGTGCTGCGAGCCTTTGCTGGAATAACCGCCAAATTTCACCAGATGACATCGAGCACGTCTGGTATCGAAGACCCGACCGGCTCACATCTCAGTTTTTTGGAGACTCGCCAGAAGGCAATTACGCGAGACTTGAATGGACTGAGTTTGTGGAATGTTTTTTAGCGCACATCCCTAGTTCTAAGTGGATAAACCATCCTGCCCGCAATGTCGCCGCGTCGAGAAAGCTGCACCAACTGACCATCGCATCAAAACTCGGATTCATAACCCCCGACACCTTAGTAACGCAAGATCCTCAAGACCTGCGTGACTTTTTCTACCAACACGGAGGGCAGATCATCGCGAAGCCTATGTCTACGGGCTATGTCGAGCGCCCGGGTGAGGAGAGTGACACCTTGATCTACACCAACCGAGTTCACGAATCCCAATTGGATGACCTCGCAGATCTCGCAAATTGCCCAACATTTTTCCAGCAGTTTATTCAAAAAAAGTCGGACGTGCGAATCACGGTAGTCGATCGTGAAATTAACGCAGTCGAAATGTTGGCTACGGACGAGTCTGGAAAACAACGCTGCGACATTCGGAGGAATAACATGGTTGATGTGTCTTACCGGCCAATCGCCCTACCTCCACAAGTTGAGAAAAACATCCACCAACTGATGAGTCATTTTCAATTGCGCTTCGGGGCGATTGACATGGCCATCACACCAAATGGTAATTGGGTGTTCTTCGAAATTAACCCCAATGGCCAGTGGGCATGGCTCGATCTATCGGCGGAAACTGCAATAGCCGAATCCTTCGTGAAATCTTTCAAGACCACTACTAGTAAACAATCCACGGTGTTCTCAGGGTTATGCCATTGATCCAGCGTACATGGAGGACAGTCTTAGATCGCCTGTACTATTTTAGGGAGGGAGTATCTACCTTCATCACATTCATATCACTCCACATCTACGCGAGCGAGATTACTTGGAGTGAAATCAAAAAGGGGAAAATTAGGTCGACCAAACAAGTCGACCTGAAGCTCGATGACGCCAAAGAACTTGATCTCTTGCTGTCCGAAGTGAAATGTCGGCTTGCTGAGGCAGAAGAACGCAGAAATTCGACAACAGACAAATGCAAATCACTGGTGACACTTAGCTCACTAGTGCTAGCCGCGTCGGGAATCGTCGTATCGAAGACCAGCCTTGATTCAACTTGGGCACAAGTAATCCTAGTTTTGGTCGCCTTACTGTTGATCCATGTGGTTATCCTGATTTCCATGCATTTCGCAGTAGGAGCAGATATGCAACCCACAGTCGACCAGCATGACGCCTCTCTTTCTGGAGACGACCTTCGCAAGTCCCTTATCAATACTTACTTGAAGTGCCAGGCGGACCGCAACGACCGGGTAAACTTCTTGGTAGAAGTCTACAAAGGCGCCCGGTTCTATTTCTTGCTCGGGCTAACGCTCATAATCATTCTGCTGGTATCGACTTTCCCCACAAGCCCCAAGGAAGACGTGGCTTCCACGGTCGCAAAGCAGCTCGCCGAAAACACGCCTTTCATCGAAAGGCTAAGCGAACGAATCGCAGTCATAAATGATAACCCAGAAAGACAAGCTGCGACTCCAGGGAACACTGCTTGCACCCTATTCTCCGAGTCAAAATCTACTTCGGCGGTAGAACCACCCACAGAACCCTCAATCATGGCAACTCCCGTGTCATCAAACGAGCCTCCGTCAGCAACACATATGGTTGTAGAAACTCCAGATCAAAATAGAACCACCCCTCAAGCCCCTTAATCACCAACTGACGAGATTAAGAAACCTTTCGATCAACAAGAAGACGAATTACAGTGGGGTTGTTTTCATGAATGCTCGGGTGCTGCGCTGATCGGTGCTTTTGTAATACTAGGATTGCTATGGGTGCTAGAACCAAAATTTAATACCGGTAACAAAGGCGGTCGTATCGGGATCGCCGCCGCTGCTTTCGATGCGGTTGGCCGTCTCACCGAGAGCAGACTCCCAGCTCACCCCGATGTAGGGAGCGAATTTGCGACTAATTTCATAGCGTAGCCGTAGGCCGAGTTCAACATCTGTGAAGCCCGCGTAAGTGCCGTATTCTTTGACATCCTGCGCGGCAATTTCTATTTCCATTCGGGGCTGCAAGATGAGGCGCTGGGTCAGTAGGATATCGTATTCGGCTTCCATTCCGAAAGAGAGGTCGCCGTCTTCGCTGAGATAGAAGTTGGCATCTACCTCGAACCATTGCGGGGCGAGCCCTTGCACGCCGACCACCGCGAAGGCGCGTTCTGGACTGGGCTCGAAATCGTAGCGCAGCCCGGCCCGGAAGTCCCAAAAGCTGCTGATGGCGCGGCCGTAGAGAAGCTCCGTCTGCACGGACTCGAAGCTGTCCTCGTCCAGCGAATACTCGCCTTCGGACTCGAAGAAGAGTTTGTTATAATCACGACCGACCCAGGCTTGCACGTCCCAGAGCAAGGCTTCGCCCTCGTCGAAGGATCGGTATTCAAAGCGGTCTGCTCGGAACATGTAGAAGAGCATGTTATCGTGCACCGGAGCCACGCCAAAATTGGTGGCCCCTGTGCCTTCGTCGTCGATGGCGTATTTACGGATCGGCTGGCCCTCAGGAACTTGGGCGGGCGGTGAACGATAGTCTTCCGGCATCGCCATACTTTCTGACATGTTGTGGCCTTCATGCTGAGAAACAGCCATGCCTGATGAGATGACGGTGAATACTCCAACTGTGGTAATGTATTTTCGTAAATTCATTCTAATGACTTTCTAGTTTGTTGTGTCTAGGAAACGCGAACGACTTGGAACATGCCGGCTTCCATATGGTAGAGCAGATGGCAGTGGAAAGCCCAGTCGCCCTTTTCGATAGGTGTGATCAGCGCGGAAATTTTTTCGCCCGGCTTAACAAGGATCGTATGTTTATAGGGGATACTGTCGTGCGGCTGTCCGTTCTCGATCTGCATCCACATGCCGTGGAGGTGGATCGGGTGTTCCATCATGGTGTGATTGACCAGCCATAAGCGTAAGCGTTCGTTATGACGGAAGTTATAGGGACCCGGATGCTCCGAGTATTTCTTGCCGTCGAAAGAGAACATGAAGCGCTCCATATTGGCGGTGATGTTGATCGTCATCTCACGATCGACTTCGGGCTTATACTGCTGCGGCGCATCAGAAACCATATCCGCGTAGGTCAGCACTTTCCAGCCGTCGTCGCCGAGACCGATGCCGGGTTCCGAAACGCGGTCTTTGGGATTCATAACGATCATGGCGGTGTTGACGTTGTCATCCGGCACGAAAGGCTCGGGGCCGATCGGACCGGGGATGTCGGGCGTGGTCGTTTCGGGGCCGTGTTGCTTCCCGGAATCCATCTTCATGGAGCCGTGATCCATGCCGCCTCCGCCGAAGATCTTTTGCCCCATCATGCCCATGCCGATGTCGTCCAGGCGACGGACGGGCCGCTCGCGTAGATCGGGAACCGAGGCGCTCAGCCCCATCTGGGGTGCGAGAGTGCCTCGGGCATAGCCGCTTCGATCCAGTGATTCGGCGAAGATGGTGAAGGGCTGATCCTTTTTCGGGCGTACGAGCACGTCGTAGGTCTCGGCCACGCTGATGCGGAATTCATGGATGTCCACTGGCTTAACCGCCTTGCCATCGACCATCACGACCTGCATGTCGAGGCCGGGTATACGCACGTCGAAAGTGCTCATGGCGGCGGAGTTAATAAAGCGCAGGCGCACGGTCTCGCCGGGGTTAAAGAGTGCCGTCCAATTGGAATCCGGCGCGAGGCCGTTCATTAGGTAAGTGTATTCCGCACCGGTGATGCCGGCCAAGTCGACGGGACTCATGCGCATCTTTCCCCATGCGAGGCGGTCGGCCACGGTATCTTTGATTCCGCGCTCTTTGAAATCCTTAAACAGGTCGCCGACAGTGCGTTGTTGATAGTTATAATACCCGTCGTTCATCGTGACGTTGCGGAACGCGGCGTGCGGACCGTCCGAAGTCCAATCGGAGAGCATGACGGTGTAGTCGCGGTCGGCGCGGATCGGATCGCCGCCACGCGGCTCGATTATGAGTGGGCCGTAAGTGCCGGTCTGCTCCTGGAAAGCGGAATGACTGTGGTACCAGTAGGTGCCTGATTGGACAAGTTTGTAGCGGTAGGTAAAGGTCTCGCCCGGCCGAATACCGTCGAAATTCACGCCCGGTACGCCGTCCATTGCGAAGGGCACAAGGATGCCGTGCCAGTGAATCGAGCTGTGCTCGGTGTCCATAAGGGAATTGGTCACGTTCAGCTCGACGGTATCGCCCTCGCGCCAATGCATGAGCGGTCCGGGGACAGTGCCGTTGATGGCAGTGGCTTGCACCGCCTCCTTCTGGCCATTGAGATAAAACGGTTGGTAGGCGATATCAAGATCGTATCGACTCTGTGGTGTGAGCTTGAGGAGATCTGCTGCCGCTGCACCTGGTTCCGCCCAAAGCGGACGGGGCAGCAAACCTCCGAGGCTGGTTACAAATACGCCAGCTCCAAGCCGACCTACGAATTGTCGTCTATTTATTTTTTCCATGGTAGTATTGTGTTCGCATTTTAGTGAGTGTGCGAATGCTCACTGTCGTCTGGGCTGGGCGTGAGCATCGGTGGATGCAGCGCACCGGATTCAATATCTGAGTTGCCGCGCACTTCGAGTTGACCGATCATACCGAGCTGCTCATGTCCGGGCGTGCTGCAAATGACTTTATAAACACCTAGCTCCATTGGTGCGACGATGGTTTTAGCAGCTGTTTCGCCAATAGGTGTGTGGAGGTGTGTTTCGGGGCGTCCCTCCAATTGCCACATGTGTACGGCTTGACCTCTGTTGACGAGTGTAACGAATAGTTTCTCGCCCGGTGTTGCGGTGATCGTTTTTGGATCGAATGCGAAGTCGGTCGCGGTGATAGTGACTGTGCGTGCGTCCGCTGGCTTTTTTTCCATGTGTGAACCAGCCTCATGGTGGTCGCCCATATGGGCGTCGTGACCGTCGCTATGAGCAGAACTCTCGGCGCTTTCCTCCATCATCGAATGGCTATCGTAGTCATGCGTGTCGGTTTCTTCGTTTTGGCCGCAGCCCGCGAGCGAGAGGGCAGCGAAGGTGGCTAGGGCCGCGAGGATTAAATTTATTGATTTTGTCTTCATGGTTGTGCCTTTGTTTCTGGTTAATCGTTCAGGTTGAATTTTTTAAGCCTAAGTGCGTTCGTAACGACCGATACAGAACTGAGTGCCATCGCCGCGCCCGCGATCATCGGGCTGAGCAGCACGCCTAAGAATGGATAGAGGATGCCCGCAGCAACGGGCACGCCTACGGCATTATATATAAAGGCGAAAAACAGGTTCTGCCGTATATTGCGCATGACGGCGCGGCTAAGCTTCAGCCCACCGACGATTCCACGCAAGTCACCTTTAACTAAGGTAAGCCCGGCACTTTCGATGGCTACATCGGTACCCGTGCCCATCGCAATGCCGACATCGGCAGCAGCGAGCGCGGGTGCGTCGTTTATACCATCGCCTGCCATGGCGACGCGGTGGCCTTTCGCTTTCAGCTCGTTGACGATACGTTGCTTATCCTCTGGCGAGACTTCCGCATGGACTTTATCAATGCCTAGCACTTTGGCGACGGCTTGTGCCGTGCGCGAATTGTCGCCCGTGCACATGACGACCGTGATACCCATGGCATGCAATGACTCGATGGCTTCTTTGGAGCTTTCTTTGATCGGATCGGCAATGGCGATCAGTCCTAGGAGTTGTTGTTCTTTAGCGACCCAAATTACGGTCTTGGCTTCGCTTTGTAGACGCTCGGCCTCTTGGCTGAGTTTTTCCGAGATTGAGAGGCTTTTGCTTTCGATGAAGGCACGTTTGCCTATGCGGACAGTTTCGCCAGCTACAATGGCTTGGACGCCGCCACCTGTGGTGCTATTGAACTCGGTGATGTCCGGCACACTGACGCCGTCGGCCTTGGCTTTGTCGACTACGGCGCGGGCGAGCGGATGTTCGGATTGCGATTCGATGGCCGCGGCGAGGCGCAGCAGGTCTTCCTCGGAGACACCGTCCACCGTCTGTAAATCGACGACGGATGGTTTGCCCTCGGTTAGGGTGCCCGTCTTATCAGTGATCAAATGGGTCACCTTTTCGGCACGTTCGATGGCTTCCGCATTTTTAACAAGGATTCCGTTTTGCGCCCCTTTACCTACGCCGACCATAATCGACATCGGAGTGGCTAAACCCAAAGCACAAGGGCATGCGA
This sequence comes from Thalassobacterium sedimentorum, assembly GCF_031127905.1. Lineage (GTDB taxonomy): Bacteria > Verrucomicrobiota > Verrucomicrobiia > Opitutales > Coraliomargaritaceae > Thalassobacterium > Thalassobacterium sedimentorum. Next base: position 65,638 of record NZ_JARXIC010000021.1, read on the forward strand.
TGATGAGCACAGAAACGGCCACTACGATGGCATAGGCCATTGCGGGAGCGGGGCCAAAGATCGCCCAGAGTATGAAGGCCAGAATTGCGACCAAGACCACGGCGGGTACGAAATACCCTGCCACTGAATCGGCCAGCTTCTGAATCGGGGCACGACTGCGCTGCGCTTGTGCCACCATGCCGACGATTTGTGAGAGCATGGTTTCTTCACCGACCGCTTCGGCTTCCATGATAAAACTTCCCGTCTGGTTGACGGTCGCGCCGATGACCTTGTCGCCTACGCCTTTTTCAACAGGCACTGGCTCCCCAGTGATCATAGATTCGTCGATGGTGCTCTTGCCTTCGCGGATCGAGCCGTCGAGGGGGATTTTTTCGCCGGGTCTTACGCGGAGACGGTCGCCCTTGTGAATGGCGTCGATCTCAACATCCGACTCCTCTCCGTTCTCGTCGATTCGGTGCGCGGTTTTTGCGGCCAGATCGAGCAGGCTTTGGATCGCTTGCCCTGTCTGTTTTCGTGCGCGTGCTTCGAGCCATTGGCCGAACAGGATCAAGGCGGTGATGACTGCCCCAGCTTCGAAATAGAGCTGTACTTCGCCGTGTTTACGGAAAGAGTCCGGAAATAGCTCAGGAAACAGAACCGCCACGACGCTGTATGCGTAGGCCGCACCCACACCGAGCATGATTAGGGTAAACATGTTTAAGCTACGGTTGACCAGCGAGCGCCAGCCGCGGGTGAAAAACATACCGCCCGCCCAAAGGATAACGGGAGTCGCCAGCAGTAATTCCAGCCAGCCCTGTAAGGTAGGCGAAAGAAAGCCGTCGAACGACAAGCCAGGAATCATACTGTCGAATGCTAGCAGCAAAATCGGCACTGTGAGGATGCCAGCAACGAGCGTTTTGCGCTTCAGGCTGTTGATCTCACTGGCCTCTTCGTCTTCTTCGGCAACACCATCCATCGGCTCCAAATCCATCCCGCACTTCGGGCATTGCCCAGACGTGGGCTCCTGAATCTCGGGGTGCATCGGGCACGTCCATATTTTCGAAGTCTCTGCTTTAAAAGCTGGGTTGCGTTCGAGGCGCATGCCGCACTTCGGACAGTCGCCGGGTGTGTCGGACTCCACACCGGGACACATCGGGCAAAAGTATTTCGCATTTGCTGAGGGTTCGACTGGCGCGCCCTCATGATGGTGGTGGTGGTCGGCGTGGTCGTGACAGCAGTCGTGTGTTTGCTTCGATTCCGGCTTGGAGGCTTCGGCGTGGTCGCCGTCGCAGCAGTCGTGCGCCGGGTCGGGCTTGGAGGCGGGATCATCGTGGCTGTGATGATGCGTGTGTTTTTCGGAATGATTACTTGGATTCATGCGAAGCTAATTTGGGGTTCTAGATAAACATCTTGAATGGAAAAAATTTAGTTTCCTCGGGAGGGGAGGTCAATCTGAGCAGGCAAATAACGTGATTCTACACGGCAGCACTTACCCAAAGTTACCGTCGAGATAATCCCTTCGTGGAACTGCTTGAGGGTGGAATGCTTACAGGCGTGAAACGGCATTCGATCTGAATTGAGCGCATGCGATAAATATTGTGCCGACTCAACCAATGAACCGATTTCCGATTCTGATACGTCATCTTTCGAGTCGGGCAATTGCGCAAATGTGTATGCAATGATACCACCGGGTTTGAGGACACGTAGGAATTCCTGAACCGCTTTACCGGGATTCCCCATTGTCTCCAACACCCATGATGCAAACACGACATCGAAACTGTTATCTGCAAATGGAATGTTGGCAATGTTGCCGTGAACGAAATTCACTGGCTGCGTAAAGATCTTCCGGCGAGCGGTTTCAAGCATCGGCAGCGAAATATCCAGCGCATGTAGCTCGGAAGGATCCAAATACGTTATCAAGTCAGGGATACGTCTTCCAGTCCCGCAACCCGCATCCAACACGACGGGGCGCAGGGGGGCATTTTCTTGGCAGACTTGCAGCAGGTGTTCGATGGCATCACCGGCAAAAGTCTCATCCCAAGTCGCCGCAAATTGGTCGTATCCATTTGCCATCGCATTATAGATATCAGCGGCTTCGTCGCGGTAACCAGCGAGTAAATGAAGAAATGCGAGTAATTGACGTTCGGTATTCGGGTCGTGGTGCATAAATAGGTATAATTCAGCGACGTTATGCCGACTGATGTAATAGCATAGTGGTGGTTTCTATAGTGTTAAACGCCACTTACAGCGAAAACCCTCAAAAAAAAGTATCTGCTTCCATTTTTTAAGAATTTTGAGGGTTCGCAGCGATGTCTGCGTTTAAGGAATAGAACGCATCAATAACTGGTGCTCTGTTTCACCCAAAAAAAACAATTCCAACTATGAAAAACTTCAATAAAACGCCTCTTCTCGCCGCTGCCTTTCTAGCTCTTGCCTCATCTACGGCGATGCTTCAGGCGCAACCCGATTCACATACTGCGCATGCCGATATGCCGCAAGGTGACTTAAGCGGAATACAGCAGCAGCTCACCAACATGCAAGTGCAGCTCGGTTCTATCGAGGCCGCATTGAACATGAACCACTCTGGCACTCCCGTTAAAGACGCCTCGATGCCAATGAAAGGCATGGGCATGAAAGGCATGATGATGGGCGATGGGCAATCGTCCGGTATGGCTGACATGGATATGGGTGACACGCCAAGCAGTGACATGAACATGGGCAGTAACGGAATGATGGGTGGGATGAAGCCCAAGGGCAAAATGAAGATGGACAAAGATAAAATGCCGATGGGCATGATGAACGGAGGCATGTCGATGGACGGAGGCATGTCGATGGGCGATATGGGCATGAAAAAAGGCATGGCTATGATGGGCTCTATGCAAGATATGGGAGGCACCATGTCGATGGATTCTGCCTTACCAGGCTTTCCCGGTATTTCTCATATCTACCACATCGGAGCGACCGGCTATTTTCTAAACCACGGCGATCATTTGAATCTCAGCCCTGAGCAGCAAAAAAAACTCGGCGAACTTAAGCAGGCATCCGAATTAAAGCAGGCGACTTACCAGCGTGAAATTACTGCGGCTGAGCAGGAGCTCTGGGAACTGACTGCTGTCGGTGACCCCGACTTCTTAAAGATCGAAGCCAAAGTGAAAGCCATCGCAAAGAAGCAAACGGAAAAACGCCTAGACTTCATTCGGTCTGTTGGTGAAGCAGCCAAAGTGCTGACCGATGCACAACGTCAAATCCTAGCAGGCGACTCTCCTGCCGCGCCAGCTGATCCAGTCGATCACAGTGCGCACTAAAAGCGCTACGATTTACACGCTATCGAAACCAAGGAGATACAGACTATGACTGCAAAGAAAATTGATAAACGAAGAATTGGCCATCGGAGCCCACGTCGTAAACGTATTAAGTTCAGTTGCCACTCTATTGATGCCCAAAGTGTTTTTTTGGCGGGCTCGTTTAATGAGTGGAACCCTACAGCATTGCCCATGCGGCGAGATCAGGAAGGAAATTGGTCGACAGAAGTATTACTCGACCGTGGACGATATGAATTCAAATTTATCGTCGATGGCGAGTGGGTCTGTCGTCCGCAGTGCTCCGATGATCACGACTGCGCTGATTGCGTGACGAACGATCACGGCACGATGAACCGCACACTAGAAGTCGTATAATGAGCAGCCAACCGACTGATCTTTTTGAAATGGCACTGGCACGTCTCAACGACGCAGCCAAATACTGTGATGCCAACGAGGAGACGCTGAAGCGTTTACGGCATCCGATGTCGATCCATCAAGTGTCCATACCTGTGCGGATGGACAATGGTGAACTGGAAATCTTCGACGGATACCGTGTGCGGCACAACGACGTGCTCGGCCCGACCAAGGGCGGGCTGCGTTATCATCCCCAAGTGGATCTGAGCGAAGTCAAAGCATTGTCTTTTTGGATGACTTGTAAATGCGCGGCAGTTGGTTTGCCTTTTGGCGGTGCTAAAGGCGGTATCGCGGTCAATCCCAAAAAGTTATCACGCCTTGAGTTAGAGCGATTGAGCCGCGGATTCATCGAGCAGATGTCTGGCTTAATCGGCCCGGACATCGATATTCCTGCCCCTGATGTTTACACCAACCCCACGATTATGGGTTGGATGATGGATGAGTATTCGCGAATCCATCAAAGAAAAATACCCGCCATGATTACGGGCAAACCAGTGCCATTGGGGGGCAGTCTCGGGCGCGACGATGCGACCGGACGTGGAGCCTATTATTGTATCAAGGAGATGGAGGCACTGGAGGGCTGGAACCCGACCGAGATTAAAGTGGCCATCCAGGGACTCGGTAACGCTGGGCAGCATGTCGCACGGCTATTGCATCAAGACGGGTATAAGATCGTCGCCGTGAGTGATTCGGGAGGTGCCTTATACTGCCCCGAGGGACTTGACATTCCTAAAGTAATCGAAGCCAAGAATACGCATCGCAGCCTCGAAGGGCTCTATTGCAAATGCTCTGTCAGCGAAAGTATGCCCTGCGATAACGTAGGCACTCGTTCCATCACCAATGCGGAATTACTGGAGTTGGAGGTGGATGTATTGATCCCCGCTGCGATGGAAAATCAACTGACGGTGGAAAATGCCGAGCGTATTCAAGCGGCCTATATTGTTGAGGTCGCCAATGGCCCTACCACGCCCGAGGCGGATTCTATTTTAAACAATCGCGGCTGTATAATCATTCCCGATGTTTTGGCCAATTCGGGTGGGGTCATCGTCAGTTATTTCGAATGGTTGCAGAACCGATCCGGCGACTATTGGAGCGTCGAGGACGTTCAGGAGAAGCTCAAGTCACGTATCACGGACGCGTTCAAGAAGATCCATGCCGTCAAAGTGGATAAGGATACTAACTTCAGGACAGCCGCCTATGTGCGAGCTGTTGACCGCATCAATTCAGCCATAGAAGCCCAGGGCACTTACAGCTATTTCAAGAACCAATAGATCACACCAAGCATGATAAAAAAAATCGCAGTCGTCCTGATCCTGTTGGCTCAGGCCACACTTGGCTATGCCCAAGTTTCACCCGAGGAACACGCCCAACATCACCCTGAAGAAAATGCGACGATCACCGATGCGCCTGCGGCAGCTGCCAATTCGGGCGGCGGTATGATGGGCGGAAGCTCCGGTGGTATGATGGGGGGCGCTAATGGTGGTGGCATGGGCGGCATGATGGAGCAGATGGGCGCACCCAAGCCTAAAGACATGTATCCGTCGTTGATGGCGTTGCCAAATCTACCGATGGAAGACCGCGCCGAATTGAAGCAGGAAGCGCATCAGCGCATGCAGGCAGGTGCGTCGCTCATGAGTGAAGGTATGGGCGCACTCTCTGCTTCCGCGCCAACAGATGATTTTATAGCAATGCAAGGCGCGGTGAGCCAAATCAAGCAAGGTTTATCTCAGTTTGATAGCGGTCTCGCCGCACACCGTGCACTGGCGGAAGGCAAGGCACCTCGCAATGTTGCATTACAATGGTTCAAGCAAGAAATGGGTTTGCTGCCCGCTGGACAGGATGCCCACCAGCGGCTTTGGTTCGGTCTTTCGCCCTTTCATTTTTTCGCAATGGCGATGCTTGTCCTATTTTTCGGGGCGATGAGTGCCATGTATTTCTTCAAGATGCGCCGAGCGGCGGCACTCTTAAAGCAAATGGCTTCGGTGCAACCGATCTCAACAACTGAAAGGACGACTCCCGCGGCAATCAGTGCACCTGCTCCCAATGCCGCTCCCGTAGCAAAGAGCAAACGCTGGTCTGGGATTCTCGCACTAATCAATACATTCCAAGAGACCCAGACGGTGCGGACTTTCCGCTTTGCACCAGCAGACGGAACCCAGATTCCATTTGATTATTTACCAGGGCAATTCCTGACAGTCACCGTGCTCATCGACGGCAAGAAGGTGAAGCGTTCCTACACAATCGCGTCCTCCCCTTCGCAACGAGATTACATCGAGATCACAGTCAAGCGTGAGGGAAAAGGCATGGTATCCCGCCACTTGCACGACCATCTGCAAATCGGCGATCCCTTGGAAATAGCGGGGCCTGCCGGTAAATTCACTTTCACAGGATCAGAGGACGAAAGTATCGTCTTGATCGCCGGCGGTGTGCCGGCGTGACTCCGATGATGAGCGTGCTCCGATATTTGACGGCACATTGCTGGAAAAAAGAAATCTATTTTATCTTCGGAGTGCGTAAACCTGAAGACATTATCTTCCGCGAAGAGCTGGCTTATCTGGAAAAACGTCATGCCAACCTCAGAGTGTGGATCACAGTATCGCAGCCCGAATCGACCAATTGGGAGGGGCCAACTGGTCGACTCAGCGCCGAAAGTCTCAATGAAGCGGTGCCTAATATCCAACAACGCCTAATTCACATTTGTGGCCCTGGCCCGATGATGGATGGCACCAAGCAGCTCCTTCTCAGTATCGGCGTCCCTCAAGAACAGATAAAAATGGAAGCCTTTGGCCCACCTCCAGAAAAGGTCAAACCAGCCACTCCTGCAAAAGCTGCGCCGACGCCAGAGACTGTGGACTCACCTTCGGTGGAATTCACACTATCCGAAAAGGCCGTCCCGATCAGCGCAGATCAGACAGTCTTGGAAGCGGCGGAAGACAACAACATCGAGATCGACAATTCATGTCGCGCGGGCTCTTGCGGTGCCTGTAAAGTCAAGATGCTCGCGGGAGAGGTCGAGATGGAAGTCGAGGACGCTCTGGAAGAAGATGAAAAAACATCCGGTGTGATCCTCGCCTGCCAAGCCAAAGCCAAGAGCGATCTAAAGATCGAAGCGTGATCCCTGTTTACCTATGAAAGAAAAAGACAAAGTCATCATTTCATCCCTCGTCATGCTCTTGGCCATTCTCTGGCTGGGCTTCGCCTTCCACCGCTCCCCGCGCTTTGCCGGAAGCTTCTGGGGCGGTATGCTGGCCGTGACGGGTTCCTTCCTGATGCTGATTCCGCTCTTCTATTCGTTCATAAAGCGGATCAAAGTGCTGCGCAACTGGGCCAAGCCATACATGTCGATGCGAACGATGTTGGCCTGGCATATTTACGCGGGTGTAATCGGCCCGATTCTGGTACTATTGCACACGGGGCATAAGTTTGAAAGCGTCTTGGGGATTAGCGTGACTGCCATGACCTTGATCGTCGTTTTTAGCGGGTTCATCGGCCGCTATCTCCTCAGCTCGATCGGCAAGGAAATGAAAGAGAAGAAAGCGCAGCTCAAAGAATTACGCGCTCACTACGAAACCACGCTATCTGAGTTACGCGCCAATCCCGAGGCCGCATCCGCTATAAAACCATTCGCGGGTTTCTTTCGCCGAATCTACGGCAGCTTCCTTTCATCCGATACCCCGATCACAGCGAATCAAGCCATCGGATACAGAGCCATGAAACTCGCCGAATCCATTGCCGATCTGGAATACGCGATAACCAGCCACGAGACCTTGAAGAATGCCTTTAAAAAATGGCTCAAACTACACATTACCATTTCGATGATCTTGTATGTGCTGATGGCGCTGCACGTCTGGGCCTCCATCCACTTTGGCATCCGCTGGTTCTCATAGCATGAAACGCTTTCTATACATATTGGTTCCAGTGGCGGCCATTGCCGGGTTCGTGCTTTGGCTGTCGGACGCGGATACAACGGATACAACACAGGCGGAAGTCGTCAACTCGATGCAGCGTATGGTCAACCCCGGGGCGCTGTCTGCTGCGCATGCCCACCTGGAGAACAACTGTAGCGCGTGCCATACGCCAGTCAAAGGCGCAGCTGCCGTCAGTTGCGTGGTTTGCCACGCCAACGAGGCGGATCTGCTGCAACGCCAGCCCACCTCCTTTCATGCGGACATCAGCAGTTGCACCGAGTGTCACCGAGAGCATCAGGGGCGAGCCGTGCGACCCACTAAAATGGATCACGACAGCCTGACAGCCATCGGTATCAAACAACTACAAGGAGCGGATGCGGATACCGAACAGTCATTGGCGGCCTCGCGTCTGCTCGCCTGGTTAGAGCATACAGAAACGCCGCCGGAGACGCTTTCAGTCAGCCCTCACATCTCTCAAGCCTCAGCGGCTTTAAACTGCATTACCTGCCACAAAAGCGATGACCGACATTTCGAACTATTCGGAAACAGCTGCATGCAATGTCACGGCACGGAAAGCTGGAATATACCTGAATTTGTGCACCCTTCGTCGGCATCCATGGACTGCGCCCAGTGCCATCAAGCTCCGCCCAGTCATTACATGATGCATTTCAAGAAGATATCCCAGACGGTGGCCAACAAACCCAAAGCCACAGTCGATCAGTGTTACAGCTGCCACCAGACCACATCTTGGCCTGATATAAAGGGCGCTGGATGGTATAAGCATCATTGATGATGTACGATGTCTTCACTTCCAAGAAGTGGAGGCGTAAAAAAAACGAAAGTAAGCAAATGAATGATGAAAACGATAGAGACGAAAATTATTGCGCCGTTTGTGAGCGACCGCTCGGGAATGGCACCAAGTTTGCCAGAGTCCGCTACGAAGAGAGAATGATCGCACTATGCTGTCCTATCTGCATGGAAAAGTTCGAAGCAAATCGAAAATTCTATGCCCTTCGCAACGAAGCCAACCAAGCGATTGATAATGTGAAACGGCCTAAGCCGTGATGCGTTCAGGATGCTTCAAGCAGCATTAAGACTGCTGATGTTCTTCAATATGGGCGACAGCTTCTCGGGTGTTTAACTCCCGTGTCGTGTTGCCGGCTCTGACGTAGTAAAGTTGAGAGTGACCATCCTTACAATATGCGGGCACGGGAGAAGGTTCGACTCGCACAACCGCCACCATTTGAGCGTTCAGCATCGTGTAACTACAATGGATGCGCGAACAATGCCGACCGCCGATATAATCGGTAGCGACGGCCACTAGCCGCTGTTCGAAGCGATCCCATGTCGGCTCACGCAAGGTCTGCAAATCATCTTCGATGCCGAGAATAAGCCCGCTATCCTCGACCCCAATCAGCAGGACGCCCCCTTGGTGGTTCATCAGCCCAGTCAGAGTCTTAGCCACGACAGCTTCCAGCTGTTTATTGACTTTCCCTTTGGATACATCCCAGCGTAGAGATGATTTAAACTCCAGGGTTTCGCTTTCGCCTTGAGAGATGAGCGCATCCAAATCTTCGGGTGAAGTTCTCGTCAACAGGGTCGACTCCTTTGCTCCAACGATTCGACGATGCAGCCAGGCGAAGGCCAAGCCAAAGAGCACGCCCAAAGCGCCCAGTAGTAGCGTCATCGGCAGCATCTCGGGGCTGAATGCTGTACGGATCGGGTCGATTAGCATCGACCCCATATTTGGTGATAAATCGAACCCCGAGCGCCACTGGTGGATCGCTTCCAGCGCGGGATGCATCATGAGGATCATCAAGACCGCTCCGAGAGCGGCATACGTCAACCAAATCCCGGCACCTTTGCTACGAGTTCTCATGATTTGGGCGATGTCCAAAGTTATAAACGACTGCGACCAACGCACCGAAGAGCCAGCTCAGAATCACCGTGTTGATCCATCCGGTCAGCGTCATCCAAAACCCGACGTGCTCCACCAAAATTGGCCGGAGGTCGATCCCGTGAAACAGACCATTGAAAAATAGAGTAAGCGTGACCGGCCCTGCCACAGCCATTAAGAGCACGCAACCGAGATAGAAGGTTCCGGCCGCTGCTGCGCAAGCCATACCGAAGCGTTTGGGATGTAAATACATAAGAATTGGTCTTTCGATGATGGTTGGGTGAGTTAGGACGATTATTCGTAACTACCTGGTTCGGACTTTGGCTCCGCTTGCTTGTCGTGCTGCGCGTGTGCAGGATCGTGGGAGCCATGCATGCCCATCATCATGAAGTGGCAACCAAACATCAGCACGAGGAAGATGGTGAAGGTCATGCCCGAACTAAGGCCAAATGCAGGCAGAATGAAAATTAGGGCGATGGGGATGAGGCATCCCAAGAGATGGAAGAATCCGTGTTTCATAGGATGGTGTGATGTGAATCAGTGGGGGGGGTGAATGAGAGGAACTATGCCGGACTTTCCTCGACCAATTGGGCTCCGGTCTCAACTCGGTAGGCTTCGTCGATAGTAGAGACAAAGATCTTACCATCGCCACGGTGTCCGCTACTCGCAATGCGGAGTATTGTAGCCACCACAGTATCTTTCAGTGTATCGTCACAAACAGCTTCGACCTTAATATGGGTGCTGAAATCTACCAATTGTAGTATTCCGCGGCTGCGTCCAAAGCCGCTAATCGAGCAAACGCTTACGCCGCTCAACCCTTCGATTCTCGCCAAGCTGATAATCACTAAGTCTAACTTATCTTTCCGGATGTATGCTTTAATTTCTTTCATTTGTGGATCGTCCTTTTGTTTTACTGAGAATGACTCCGCCATTTGCACAAAACATTGTCCGCAAATCGCATTCATCTCATTCCTTTAAACGCAGGAATTGCCGCAAACCCTCAAACTTCTTGAAATAGATCCGCCAATTTTTCACGCAGTAATTTTCGAGCTCGATAGATGCGAGTCTCCACGGTCTTGCGACTCGTTTTTAATATCTCAGCACATGTATCGTATGAGTTTTCCTCCAAGATACAAAAGATGAAAGGAAACTTAAGTTTGTGAGGCAGCGCGAAGATCGCAGCATGTACGCTTGAAACCGATTCGTTGGAGACCACAGCTTCTCCAGGGTTGCTCAGATTCGAGGCGAATGTCTCATTACGCTGAATATTCGGCGTTTCGTCGAGCTCAGCATCCAGAGAAAAGTCCCCCTTACGCTTACGGTTTCGCCGGATAAAATCCCGGCACAAGTTACCCGCTATCGAAAATATCCAAGTGACCACTTTTGCATTTGGACGAAACCGACTCGCATTTTGATACACTCGAAAGAACGTTTCTTCCGTCAGTTCAGCCGCATCGGCTTCATTATTCACATAGCGATAAATGAAGTGGAACAGAGCTTCTCGGTGTAGCGACATCAACTCCTTGAGTCCAGAGTCGTCTCCTTTTTGGATTTTTTGTAGCGACTTAAAGTCTGCATCTATTTCGGCCATTATTCACAAGATCACTCCGGCTGACTAAGTGCTTTCACCGCAAGTTGACGCAACTTGTCCTGCTTCTCAGGAGGTAGCACGTTCAACATGTCATAATAGTGTTGTATGGATAACTCTTGGAGTTCCCCATGAACCTCATGAAGTCGGTGAATCGCAGCATCCACTTCAGGCACGTATTGATCCGTGCTCACTAAGATCTGACGCAAGTCGCCAACCCGAGAGTCAAATTCTTTAACCAAGCGTTCCCGCTCGCTCCGATAGTCGCCTTCGAAGGCATCAATCGCCGCCTCCTCTTTCTCTGTCAAATTTAGAGTTTCGTGAAGCCACTGGTGCCCATGCGTCATGTCATGATTCCAAGCATCCTGACTCTTCGAGAACCAGTGTCTCGTAACGAATGAGACACTTATACAGACAGTGATTATCGCCAATACGATGGCAACTAGCGTGAGTATCTGTTTAGTTCGGGTGGATTGATCTTTTGCTACCATAGGCTTAATTTTCCAAATCAAAAAACGGAGCTTCGTCGAAAACTCCAAAGTCCAATGCGCTGACGGCAAGACTCTGTTTCTTCGCTGCGCGTGCAGAACTTGCCTCTAACACCACCGTGGAGGTTGCGCTGAGCATAACAGCTAGAGCTAAAGTGCTTAGAACTAGGCTTTTTTGAGGCAAGAGCCCAAAAATCCAATCCAGCACGCTGACCGTCTCAGTTTCACTAGTAGTGAGACGAATGCGGCGAAGGACATTCGCTTCGATGTTGGAAGGGCAGACCGGCAACGTACGATCTCGTTCTGCCCTGAGTAATTCTTCAAATATATGGTCTTTCATGATCACTTAAACGCAGATAATCCCCAAAACCCTCAATTTTTATGATGTCTGGTTAAAAAAGCGACAAACTGATACCTATAACTACCGAATATTTGATATGAAGAAAGAAATAGAGCGGACAAAGCAGTTGTTGGACTGGAGAATGCACCTCCTGCATTTGGTCACGTTCGGAATT
>NZ_JARXIC010000022.1 GCF_031127905.1 Thalassobacterium sedimentorum
ATTATCACATCAATGTCTCGGGGCAGGGGCACTTCCTGGAGGTCGGCAGCGGTAATACCGACATTCGGGTGTCGAACAGGTCCGGAATGGATGAGGTTCGTTCAGGATTGGAATAAATGGGCGTCGTTTCTGAGGAGAAACGAGTTTTAGGGCCCGTCACGAAATAACTGTAACAACTGACTGGTTCTTTTGCCCGCCGGCAGCGTTGCTCCTCTGCCACAGATCTCGATCTGCTCTATCGTCGCGCCTTGCCTGCAAACAAAATTCCGGCGTCATCTTGCCATATTTATTTCTTTCCGAGCCCTTAGATTTAATTTTCATGCCGGGGCCGAGTCTTGGAATCGCTTCAGGATGAACTTCTCTCTTTGCAGCAGCCGCAGTTGGAGGCGGCACTGAAAGCAATGCGATGCTGTAACTACAGGCGCAGGGCTATTTAGGGTGAAAAAACATGGGTCAAAACTTGGGCTTGAGTCCGACAAATTTCACCTTGTTTCAGAATGTTTCACAGTTGTGGGATGGCGGAATGAAATTTCCCCAAAGGCCGTCAACCCGCATAAAAAAGCCCCTCAGAGTGAACTGAGAGGCTTTTAAATTGGGTGCAGGGCTAGGATTTGAACCTAGGACCTTCAGGTTATGAGCCTGACGAGCTACCGGGCTGCTCCACCCTGCAATAAAATGTTAAATTCGTGTTTCGGAGCAGTTGAACCACGAAGGAAAGGCGGGACTAAATGTCGAAGCTCGGTGCTTGTAAAGAGTTTTCTTATCTTTTATTGAAGTATTTTTTTTAATCCTCTGAGTTACGGTTTGCCATCGCTTCGCTGGGCTTTTACTGAATGCGTTCTATGGTGGATAGAAAGCAGTTGAGCACTTACGAAAAAGCATTGGCAATTAATCTGGATTTGCAGCGATATGGGGTTTTCGCCGAAATCGGTGCGGGGCAGGAAACGGCAAATTGGTTTTTTCGTGTCTCCGGTAGCGCGGGCACGGTGGCTAAAACAATATCGGCGTATGATATGACGATGAGCGATGCCCTTTACGGGAAGGCTTCTCGTTACGTTTCTCAGTCGCGTCTACACTCTATGCTTACTTATGAGTATGATCTGCTGGAAAAACGGCTGGGGCCTGAGCGTGGGAAAGATACTACCTTTTTCTCTTTCTGTAATACTGTGCGAGCGCGTGGCTATCAGGATAAGGGAGAGTGTCATGGTTGGTTGGGAGTGCGCTTTCAACTGAAGCCGGAGACGGAGCCTTGTGAGATTGTGATTCACGTCCGATTGCTGGATGAAACGAATTCGGATCAAATGGACGCGTTGGGGAAGGTGGGCGTGAATCTGGTGCACGCGGCGTTTTATCATCGGGATAGCTTGAGCGAGTTTGTGGAGTCGCTGGCGGATGGTGTGTCGAAGGATAGTGTCGAGGTCGACATGTTGCGCTTCTCGGGAGAGGGCTTTCGCTATGTGGATAATCGTCTGTGTGCCCTGCAGTTGGTGCAGAGTGGTTTGACCGATGCGGCGATGTTTAATGAGAAGGGCGAAATTTTGCAGGCTGCGGACGCGCTTTATAAGCGACCGATTTTATTGCTGCGTGGTAGTTTCAGTCCGGTACTTAAGTTGCACTTAGACATGATTACGCAGTCGCGTAAGGCGTTTTCGACGGTGATGAGCGAGGAGGAGAAATCGCGTGCTTTGGAGATTTGCGAAATCAGTATGAATAATCTGTTGCGCGATGGTGGTTCGGTGGACCATGAGGATTTTATTGATCGTGCGGATGCATTACAGGCACTGGGGAAGACTGTATTGATCAGTCGTAGTGCAGAGTTTCACAGGATCGCAACGTATTTGAGTCGCTACACTGCGGAGCCGATTGCGATTATTTTGAGCATTGGTCTATTGAATGAGCTCTTTAAGGAAAAATGGTCGGCAAATCTCGCAGGTGGAGTGCTGGAGTCTTTTGGCCGCCTGTTTAAAAATCGAGTGCAACTTTTTGTGTACCCCTGGCACAATACACATAGTATGGAGTTGGTCACGGCGGAGAATTTTAAAGCGCCTAAGAACTGGCAGTATTTTTACCGGCATCTGATGCAAAACGATCGTATCGTTCCAATCGGAGTCGGTGATCCTAGTCTATTGGCGAACACTGGTCGCAAAATAATGAAAAAGATTGAATTGAATGATGCGACTTGGCGTGACTGGGTGCCAGAGGAGGCGCATGCGATGGTGGAACGTAAGTTGAAGCGTTAATCGTCTTAGAATTCGTTAACTGAAGTTTCGCTAGGATTAATATGGCAGTTATTTGGCAACAAACGATTGATTCGAATCACTATGAAGTACGTACTGCGGGAGCCTCGATTCGTCTCTATCGTAATGGAGTGAATCATTCGCAGTGGAATCCGAAGCGTCCGCTTTCCGGCTCTATTTGGGATTTGATTGCGTTGCCGACGCTGCATCGTCCGGTGGGGAGTCTTCAGGATGTATTGGTGCTTGGTTTTGGGGCAGGTGCAGTGGGGCGGCAAATTCGTGAGTTAGTGGCTCCGCGGCGTATTGTGGGTGTTGAACTCGACCCGATTCACCTCTCGATCGCGGATGGTTTTTTTGAATGTTCTGAGGGCTGTGAGTTGATTGCCGGTGATGCAGTGGAATGGGTGCATGACGGGGGCGGCGAAGCCAGCTTCGATGTGATCATTGACGATCTTTATGCGGAGGAAGATGGGATTCCAGTTCGCTGTGTGCCGATGGATGTCGAGTGGTGTGAAGCTCTTTGCGATTTATTGCAACCGGGAGGGATGTTGATTTTTAACATGATTGAGCCTGAGAAGGTTCAGCATTTGCCAATGTTTAAATCGCTGACATTGAAGCAACGCTACTCAGAGACAATTATGTATCGTATTGATGGATACGAGAATCGGATTGTAGCGTTTAGTGATCAGGCTTTTGATTTACCATGTCTGGAAGCACAATTGAAGCGAGTGTATTCGAAGTTTCCAGCCTGCCGTCAGGGGCGTAGTCGCTATATTCGAGAATCGGTGTCGCAGTGATTAATTTGCGGGGGTGTATTCCGGTACGTGCTTTTTTATGGTTAGTTTGATTTGCTTGGCATCATAGCTTTGCATGACGGCCTCTAGTTCTTGTACTAGCTGATTAATATCAAATGTAGTATTTTGGGGGGCCACGAAGCGCATGACGCGTGGATGTGAGGTGGCTAGCAGCTCTTCGCTGAGGTGCTGTACTTCTTCGAATAGTTTCTCTCCGGGTTGTAGGCCGATGAACTCAATATCGATGTCAATTTTCTCACGTAATCCACTGAGTGCGATCATTTGACGCGCGACATCTAGAATTTTTACTGATTGTCCCATGTCTAGCACAAAGATTTCGCCACCGACTCCTAGGGTGGCAGATTGTAGCACTAAACCGACGGCTTCTTTAACTGTCATGAAGAAGCGGGTCACTTCCGGATGCGTGACAGTGATGGGGCCGCCTGCTGCGATTTGCTTGCGAAAGATGGGGATGACACTGCCGGAGGAGCCAAGTACGTTGCCAAATCGCACGGCCATGAATTTTGTTTGATTATCTGCTGCGCGTTGTTGTGAGGCCAGTGCGAGTTCTGCCAGACGTTTGGTTGCGCCCATTACGCTGGTGGGATTGATTGCTTTGTCGGTAGATATTAGTATAAAGCGTTCTGCGGAGTGGGTGCTGGCAATTTTGGCTAATTGTTTGGTGGCTATGAAGTTGTTACGTAATGCTTCGACGGGTTGGTCTTCCATTAAATTGACATGCTTGTGCGCGGCTGCGTGGAAAATGACCTGGGGGCGATGTTGAATAAAAAGATTCTGAAGTTGCGGTTCGTTTAAAATGTCGAGCACCCGTGTCGTTACTTTGATTGTGTTATTTGGCAGGGGCTTGAGAACATTCTGCTGTAGATTGAAGATCGCGATTTCGGTTTGATCGATACAGAGTAGTTCAGCAGGTACATAGTCTAAAATTTGTGCAACCAGTTCGCTACCAATACTACCACCCGCTCCGGTGATCAACACGCGTTTGTTTGTGAGCATGTTACGGATGTCTTCAGAGTTGAGGTCGACTGTTTCGCGGCCGAGAAGATCCTCGAGTTGTATTGGGCGTAGTTGTGATAGCTCGGCTCGTCCACTCACTAGGTCGGTGAGGGCGGGGACTGTATCTACGGCAAGGCCTGCATGGCGGGCTAGATCCGCAACTTGGCGCATGCGTTTGACAGAGGCCGAGGGGAATGCGATGACGGCTTTGCTGGCACTATAGCGCTTTGCGACGGCACTGAGTTCTTCGACTTCGTTGGCTACTAGAATACCGTGTACATAGCGGCCGATTTTCTTTGGATCATCATCAAGAAAGGCTACGGGGCGCATGCCGAGACGTGTTTTGTTCATTAGGTCTGAGCAGAGTCCGGCACCGACCTCACCGGCACCAATGATGATGACATTTTCAGCCGTATCCATGCTGAGCCAATCTTCTAGTCCGCGACTGGATTTGATTCGCATCAGCACTCGGAAGGAGGCAATCAGTAGGAAACTGATTAAGACATAGACAAGTATGACAGAGCGTGGTGGGACGTTGTTGCCCTGATATAGATACCACATCGAGAGTAGAATCAGGGCATTGAAGAAGAGGCCGCCGAAGAGCCGGAATACATCGGGTAAGCGGAAGTAAGACAGTATCGAGTCAAATTGCCCGGTCGCCAGCAGCAGCATCAATTGTAGACATAGCACCCAGCTAACGGTGTTGATGCGATCCAGGGCGTGGTGATCCGAAACATGAAAATCGAAGCGAAGTTCGTAGGCGGTCCAGTAACTTGCAAATGAAATGGCGGCGTATAACAAGAACAGTGCGAGCGTTCTTAGGTTCAAGTATCGAACTATTAAATTGCTACTCATTATTTGTGAGCGCTTTTAGCCCATGCGGAGTGGATCGTGTCGATGATAAACTGTCGTTCGCTGAGACTCATGCTGGACCCGCTGGGCAGGCAGAGTCCACGTTCAAAAAGTCGGGTGGCGAATGCGCCGCCATAACAGGTCGTATCTTTGAAGATGGGCTGTTGGTGCAGTGGTTTCCATAGGGGCCGTGCTTCGATGTCGGCTGCGCTTAAAGCGGATAGTAGTTGATCACGGGAACAGCCGCTGGTTTCAGGGTCAATGGTCAGGCAGGTGAGCCAATAATTTGGTGCCTCAGGTTCTACAATCGGCATAAACTCTAGTCCTGGTAAAGAGGCCAGGGCCTGCTGATAGGCATTGAAATGAGCGCGGCGAGTCTGAATACGACGATCCAGATCGGCAAGTTGGCTGTTGCCGAGGCCAGCGAGCACATTACTCATCCGGTAGTTAAAGCCGATAGACTTGTGTTCGTAATGTGCGACTGGTTCGCGGGCTTGAGTGGCTAGGTAACGCGCGTGTTGGATTGCAGCATTGTCGTCGGCTAGGAGCATGCCGCCACCAGAGGTTGTAATGATTTTGTTACCGTTGAATGAGAAGAATGAGAATGCGCCCATGGAACCCGCAGGGCGTCCGCGGTAGTGTGCTCCCAGGGCTTCGGCGGCATCTTCGATTAGCGGCACTTCAAATCGGCTGCAGATTTCGAGAATACGATGCATTTCGGCACATTGGCCATATAAGTGAACGACAATGACTGCTTTGATGTCTTGACGGCACTGCAGTGCTTCCTCGAGTAAGTCCGGATCCATGTTCCAAGTGTGTGCTTCACTATCGACGAAGACTGGCTCCGCGCCTAGGTAGCAGATCGGATTGGCACTGGCAGCAAAGGTTAGGGTGGGGCAAACGACGGCATCTCCAGCGGAGATGCCAAGGATCTGGAGCGCCAAGTGCAGGGCTGCTGTACCGGAATTAAGTGCGACGGCGTGGGTACGGTTGACGCGTTTAGCGACGGCGGTTTCAAAAGCATCCAGGGCTGGTCCAACTGGAGCGACCCAGTTGGACGTCAACACCGCATCTACACTTGCGTGGTCGTTTGGGCTTATATCAGGTGGAGATAGATAGATGCGAGGCATGGAGAGGCGTAGACTCAACGAATAGGCAGAGTTTTTCCAACTTTAATTAATGTCCTGACGAGTTATAAGCGTGAAATGAGCATTTCGCGTTGAAAGATCATTTCCTTGGGTAAGTGCTCATGTAATTTTAGAAAGAGTTCTTCATGAGTCAGAGTTTGCATACGTAAGCGCTCGCGGTCGATATGCATGAGTTGTTCAAACTCTTCTTCGCTCATGTCGAGTCCACGCCAGTCGATGTCGCTATAGCGCGGCATCCAACCGATGGGGGTTTCTTTGGCGCCGGCACGGCCTGTGGCGCGTTCAACGATCCAGCGCAGTGGGCGCATGTTGTCGCTAAAGCCAGGCCAGAGGAATTTACCTTCGTTGTCTTTTCGAAACCAGTTGACGTTAAAGATGCGTGGAGTCTCAGCTAGGTTGCGCTGCATCTTGATCCAGTGGCGGAAGTAATCGCCCATGTGGTAACCGCAGAAAGGGAGCATCGCCATTGGGTCGCGTCGAACCTTGCCCAAGGTGCCTTCGGCGGCAGCAGTCATTTCTGAGCCAGTGGTGGCTCCGAGATAGACGCCATGTCCCCAGTTAAAAGCCTGAGTGACGAGCGGCACATCGCTCATGCGGCGCCCTCCAAATACCATGGCATGCACGCGAACGCCTTCGGGCTTTTCCCAATCGGGATCGATGACTGGGCAGTTCGCGGCAGGCGCAGTAAAGCGGCTGTTGGGGTGCGCCGCGGGTGTTTCACTTTCTGGGGTCCAATCGTTGCCTTTCCAATCAATTAAATGTACAGGCGTTTCCTTGGTCATCCCCTCCCACCAGACATCGCCGTCGTCGGTGAGGGCGACATTGGTAAAGATTGTATCTTTTGCACAGGAAGACATCGCGCTCGGATTTGTGTCGAAAGAAGTGCCGGGGGCGACGCCAAAGAAACCAGCCTCGGGGTTGATTGCATAGAGGCAACCGTCGGGCCCGGGCTTAATCCAAGCGATGTCGTCGCCGACACAGGTGACTTTATAGCCCTCCATTTCCTTGGGCGGGATGACCATGGCAAAATTCGTTTTACCACAGGCGCTGGGGAAGGCGGCGGTGACATAGGTTTTAGTGCCATCGGGCTCTTCGACGCCTAGGATGAGCATGTGCTCAGCCATCCAACCTTCGTCTCGTGCCAGAGTCGATGCGATACGCAGTGCCAGGCATTTTTTACCGAGTAAGGCATTGCCACCATAGCCAGATCCATAGGAGACGATGGTTCGCTCTTCTGGAAAGTGGACAATGTGGGTGTCTTCTGGATTACAGGGCCATGGGATGTCCTGCTGTCCTTCTTCAAGGGGGCAGCCCACCGAGTGCAGGCAAGGCACAAAGAAGCCGTCTGTGCCAAGCACATCGAGTACGGGGGTGCCGATGCGTGTCATAATACGCATATTGACAACAACATAGGGGGAGTCGGTAATTTCGACGCCGATTTTAGAGATCGGGCCGCCGACAGGGCCCATGCTAAATGGGATTACATAAAGAGTGCGTCCATGCATGCAGCCTTTAAATAGACGCTTGAGTTTACGTCGCATTTCACGCGGATCTTCCCAGTTATTGGTGGGGCCAGCCCCGTCTTTGTTTTGGGAACAAATATATGTTTTGGATTCGACACGTGCCACATCTCTGGGATCGGAGCGGAATAGATAGCTATTGGGACGTGTCGCTTGGTTGAGTTTGATGCACAAATTATTTTTGACCATCATCGAAAAGAGGGCGTCTGCTTCCTCTTGTGAGCCGTCGCACCAATGGACAGACTCGGGCTCGCACAGGTCGACCATCTTTTCGACCCATTTTAGGAGTGCTTTGTGCGAGGTATAGCTAGCTGTTGTGTTGGACATGCATAGTAAGCTAGCAGTCAACGAACTAATGGTAAGGAAAAAAAACAGCGTAGAAGAAAAAATACTATGTCTTTAAAGTCTGGTTTTCGGCTTGTTTAGCCTTGTGCCAGCGAATTGTGAACGCAGTGAGCGGGGAAATTCACCTTCATATTGTGCCACTGCAAGAAATCTACTTGAACCCTGCTTCTGAAAACATCTCACTCTGCTAATATGCCTCGTAAAAAGACGCCACAGAACGACGACTTCGAACTCGAATTCGACCAGCCATCCGCAGAAATAGAAGCTGCGCCGATGACTGACGAAGAGCTGTATGCAATCAAGGCGAATTCCGGACACGTTGATGACATGTTTAGCGACTGGTTTCTCGACTATGCCAGCTATGTCATCTTAGAGCGTGCGGTGCCGCATGCAAACGATGGGTTGAAGCCTGTTCAGCGTCGTATCTTACACTCTATGCGTGAGCTGGAAGATGGGCGCTATAATAAAGTGGCCAATGTCATCGGTAATACAATGAAGTACCACCCACATGGCGATGCATCCATTGGTGATGCCATGGTGCAATTGGGGCAGAAAGAGCTTTTAATTGATATGCAGGGCAATTGGGGCAATACGCTGACGGGCGATTCTGCCGCGGCCGCTCGCTATATTGAAGCGCGCTTGTCGAAATTTGCACTTGATGTGGTGTTTAATCCGAAGACTACGAAATGGTTGTCCTCCTATGACGGACGCAATAAAGAGCCTGATACGTTGCCCGTGAAATTCCCACTGCTGCTAGCGCAAGGTGCTGAAGGTATTGCGGTGGGACTTTCCTGTAAAATTCTCCCGCATAATTTCAACGAATTACTCGATGGCTGTATTGCTTTGTTGCGCAAGGAGACGCCTGAGCTGGCACCTGACTTTCCGACTGGTGGTATTGCGGATGTGTCGGAGTATAATAATGGTAAGCGCGGCGGACGAGTGAAAGTGCGGGCACGCATTGAGGCGCGTAAAAAGAATCTGCTCGCGATTACCGAACTGCCCTTTGGTAAGACCACCACTAGCCTCATTGATTCGATCATCTCGGCTAACGAGAAAGGCAAAATTAAGATTCAGCGAGTGGAGGACAACACTGCCGATGTTGTTGAAATCTTAGTCTATTTGCCAGCTGGTTCAGATCCTTTTGTTGTGGAGCAAGCGCTTTATGCCTTTACCGATTGTGAGCTCTCGGTTTCGACTAATATCTGTGTGATCGAAAATGAGAAACCGCATTTCTTTTCTGCGGCTGATCTATTGTACCTGGCTACAGAAAAGACTCGTAATCTACTTCAACTCGAATTGGAGATTCAATTGGGAGAGCTTGAAGAGAAGTGGCATTTCAGCTCGTTGGAGAAGATTTTTATAGAGAAGCGTATTTACCGCCGCATCGAAGAAGAGGAAACTTGGGAGGCTGTGATCGCTACTGTGGATGTCGGTCTGGAACCCTATAAAAAACTGTTTAAGCGTGAGATTACACAAGATGATATCTTACGTTTGCTTGAGATTAAGATTAAGCGTATTTCTAAATTCGATTCCTTCCGTGCGAATGAGTTGATCAAGGGGTTGGAGGAAGATATTGAGACCACGCAAAAGAATCTTAAGTATTTGACGAAATACGCGATCAAATGGTTTACTGATTTGAAGAAAAAATACGGTGCCGGTCGTGAGCGTAAGACTGAGCTCGCATCTTTTCAAAAGGTGGTGGCACAGGATGTCGTAATCGCTAACGAGACGCTTTATGTGGATAAAAAGGAGGGGTTCGCAGGCATCAGTATGAAGAAAGACGAGGCTGTCTGCAAATGCTCTAATTTGGATGATGTTATTGCGATTAATCAAGAAGGGAAGTTGATCGTGAGTAAGGTCAGCGATAAGGCTTTCTTCGGGAAAAATATTCTACACATCGATATTTTTAATCGTAGCGAACCCAATGCCTTAACTTATTGTATGGTGTACCGTGACGGGAAGTCGGGGCCTGTACTGGCGAAGCATTTCACCACTGGAGGGGTTACACGTGATAAGGAGTATGATTTGACTAAGGGGAAGCCGGGCTCACGTGTGCTTTATATTTCCTGCTATCCGACAGAGGGGGGCGAGGCAGACGCGGTGAAGATCAACTTGAAGCCAGCACCAAGATTGCGTAAGACCGAAGAAGAAGTTTTCTTCAAGGATCTTGCCGTGCGCGGTCGCAGTGCTGGGGGGAATATTATAACTAAGAACCCCGTACGTAATGTCGTTCGTATGACCAAGGCAGCTCGCGAGGAGGCTGCTCAGGCTGAATCAACGTGAGTGTTGTTTTTTTGAGGGGGAGAAATCTGAAGGATGAGCTCTAAGCTGAAAATTTTCACCGGTGTTGCGATTGCAGCCCTCTTCATCGCGATTTATTTCTACACCCAAGTGGATTGGGAGGTGCGTACGATCCGAAAAAACTTCAGCGAACTTGTCGAGTTAGTTGAAAAAGACGGACCTGTTTCCAGTTTTGAGGCGATTGCCCGCAGTCGCCAGTTGACTGCTGTGTTCACTAAAGATGCCAGGGTTGAGTATCTGGCCGGGCGTTCTTTGCCCCGGGGGAGGGATGAGATGGGGCGTGCCTTTTTGGCAGTATGGGCTAAGGTGGATACTGTAAAGATATCAGTGTTGCGCCATGATGTTGAGTTGAGTGATAGCGCCCTTGAAGCAAGCTCGCGGGTAAGTGTGAATTGCACGGTTGTTATCGAGGGCAATGATCGTATGCGCGATGCTGTCGAATATCGAATCTATTGGCAAAAAGTCGGGGGGGATTGGTTGATCGGTGAGATTGTTGCAGTCAATCGCATGTAATATGCTCCTAGAGCCCTGATTCAGATTCGTCAGTGTTGAGTCCCATCGTTTTTGCGCGATTTTTCCAGCGCTTGCGCGCGAGTGCACGCATGTCGATCACATCATCGGTTTCGTCAATAATTTCCATACCGATCAGTGTTTCAACCAAGTCTTCCAGGGTGACTAATCCTTTACTGCCCCCGTATTCGTCGAGTACGATTGCAATGTGGGCGCGTTCGTTTAGGAAAATATCAAAGAGTTCTGTTAGTAGAATAGAATCCTGGACCTTTAAGACATCGCGCCGAATTTCGGCGAGAGTCGTCTCGCCTTGACCGCGTGCGTTAGCCATCAATACATCGTCTCGAAGTACGAAACCACTAATGTGGTCTTTATCTTCTTGATAGATTGGGATACGCGAGAAGGGACGTTCACTTACGGTGCTAAGAGCCTTGGCGAGCGTTTCTGTTTCCGGCATTGATGCGATTACCATGCGTGGTGTCATGATGTCTTGAGCGGTCAGCGTGTTGAGGCGGAAGAGGTTTTTTAAGATACGGGATTCATTTTTGGGCATGTTGCCAGAGGCTTCGCCAATACGTGTCATGGAAATTAATTCATCGCGGCTGAACACATGAGCTTTTTTGCCTCCCGAGACCCATTGAGTCAGATGTTCAGAAAGCCAAACCATTGGGTAGAGCAGCCAGATTAGCGTTTCTACAAACAGTGCAGTGGGCCTGACGAGTTGTTTCCAGTAAACGGCTCCCAGGGTTTTGGGGACAATCTCTGACAAGAAGAGGATCATTAAAGTCATGATCGCCGAGAACAAGCCAAACCAAGCACTGCCGAAGACGATCGTAGCCTTGGCTCCAGACAGAATGGCGCCGACTGTGTGTGCGATGGTGTTGAGTGTTAGTATCGCAGCCAAGGAGCGGTCGACGTTCTCGAGTTTTAGTTTTCGCAGACGCTGGGCACGCCGCGGTTGTTGATTGCGTAAGCTTTCGATGTATGATGGCGTTACGCTCAGCAGGACGGCCTCGGCGATCGAACATAGAAAAGAAAATCCTAAAGCGAGTAGAATTGATCCGATCAATATGATTACATCCCACTTGGTCGCTACATTAGATGTATCGGAGGGAGTGATTGTGATGCCTAAGTGGATGAACTCAGTGAGGGGCATTTTAGAATGCGAGGCGATATTGACTCAATTGGCAAGTGTTGAAGTCAATTAATCGAGTATTTTAATTTACAGACTCAGTGTGCAACATCTCAGGCGGGTGGCTCCACCCATTTTCCATGCTCCTTGATCAAATCAATTAAGCGATCCAAGGCATCGGCAGCGGGGACATTATACTGTACACATTCCTTACTGACGTAGAGGTTGATTTTACCAGGAGCGCCGCCGACGTAGCCAAAGTCTGCATCGGCCATTTCTCCGGGGCCGTTGACGATACAACCCATGATGGCAATCGTTACGCCTTTTAAGTGATCTGTTCGAGAGCGGATTTTTTGAGTCACACTCTGTAAATCGAAAAGAGTACGGCCACAGCTCGGGCAGGCTACAAATTCAGTTTTGCTGATGCGAGCGCGGGCACCTTGTAATATGTTATAAGCCAGTGTTGTGCCTTTTTCGAGTAGGGGTTCCGTCTCGATGCTGATGAGGTCGCCGATGCCGTCGCAGAGTAGAGCTCCACTGAGAATACTGCTCTCTAACAAGCGATCTGAGAAGTAGTCATTTGCTGCAAGTGTGTTAAAGAGCGTGTTGCGAATCCAAATGGGAGCATCAGGCACACATCCTTCCGCTGCCTCGACAAGTGCGCGGTAGTTGCCGAGTGGATGCAGACCTGTGGTGGGAGCGCTGCTGGTGAGTATCAGAGCTTCACTGCCCATTGGTTTGAGTTGGGCGGCAATTTCTTCACGCAGTGCTTCGGCCGACGTATCGAGTGCGCATATCAAACCTTGCTCACGGCAGAACTGGAGCAGGTTGGCAGCATAGAAGGCATCTTCACGACTTATCTTTTGCAGTAGGATGGTTGCTGACAGCCCTTGGGGCCATTGAAAGTCCTGTAAGTGCTCGATATCGATTGTGTCTGAAAGCTCAAGCACGAAAGCTTGCACGACGCTGTGGACTGCTTCGTGTAAGGCTGCGAAATGTCGGAGATCCTCGGGCGCCTCTATCCCCACTTGCAGGCATTCGAGTTTGCTGTCCTTGAGAGTGGTCTGCGTGTGGCAAACGTCTTGCACGATTTTGCTAACTTCGCGGATCGCATGCTGTGTTTTGACTATTACGGCAGGCACTGACTCGCCACCCAAGCTGCATTTTTCACTGAGTGTCAGCGGGCGTGTGCTGCGTTTATGAAAGTCGAAAGGATCGATACGATCTTTAGTTAATTCAGGCAGTGCGTAGTTACTTTGCTGTTCCCACAGAGCCATCGCTTTGTTCGCCAAATCCCGTGCCACTGGCACTTCATAGATTGGGTCTTCAGTGAGTGATACCCGTATGGTGTCGCCAAGGCCGTCATTTAGCAGTGTGCCGATGCCGATTGCGCTTTTGACTCGTGCATCTTCGCCATCCCCCGCCTCTGTCACACCTAAGTGAAGTGGGTAGTTCATTCCTTCCTGATTCATGCGGGCCACCGCGAGGCGATAAGCTTCGATCATCACCTTAGGATTGCTTGCCTTCATCGATAGGCAGATGTCGTAGTAGTTATGGCTTTCGGCGATACGAATAAACTCGAGGGCGCTTTCCACCATACCAAGAGGCGAGTCGCCGTAGCGATTCATTAGACGATCCGACAGAGAGCCATGATTGGTGCCGATGCGCATGGCGCGGCCGAGTTCTTTGCATCGCAGCACGATGGGGCTAAAAGAGTCGTGTAGACGTTCCAGTTCTTCCTGGTAATCGGCGTCCGTGTATTCGAGCACGGCGAATTTCTTTTTATCGGCATAGTTGCCTGGGTTGATGCGCACTTTTTCAACATGCTTGGCAGCTTCCATCGCAGCTGCTGGTAAAAAGTGAATGTCGGCAACCAAGGGTACGTTGCATTTGGCAGCCCGCAGTTTCTTGGATATTTCTCCTAATGCTGCGGCTGCCTGCTTGTTGGGGGCGGTGATGCGGACGATCTCGCAACCAGCCTCTGCCAATGCCAGTGTCTGCGCAACGGTGGCATCCACATCTTGGGTGTGGGTCGTTGTCATCGATTGCACTCGAATTGGCTGGTTACCGCCGATTTGAATGCCGCCAACATTGATTACACGTGAGACGCGACGCTTGGCCTGATAGCGGGAGTCGCAATAAAGAAGTTTGGATGTGTCGAGTGTGCTCATTGGCGAAAATGGGAGAGGAGGACTGTGAGTATATTAGCGTATCGGGCTATCGAATCATTCTATACTTTAGAGTCACAAGCTAGGCTCTATTATGCG
The DNA here is from genome assembly GCF_031127905.1 of Thalassobacterium sedimentorum. Lineage (GTDB taxonomy): Bacteria > Verrucomicrobiota > Verrucomicrobiia > Opitutales > Coraliomargaritaceae > Thalassobacterium > Thalassobacterium sedimentorum. The sequence continues at coordinate 14,124 of NZ_JARXIC010000022.1, forward strand.
AGTGATCCTGTGGCCCAGAAGAGTGTGACTTGTAGGCAGCCGATGATAAATCCCAGCACCGCGCCTAGGCGCTCAATCGTCTTGAACTCTCTTTTTGCGACTTGGTTGACTATACTTTCCAGGCGATCGAGATCAAAGGCTGCGATATTGTCTTCAATCATTTGCTTGAGATTTACCGAAGCTTCAAATTGTGTGGCGACTTTTTCCATGAGAGGGCCTGCTTCTTCTTTCATCGAGGCTGCGGCAATGACTTCAAATTTGGCTAGTGTGCTATCATTGATAAAGCTACCTAGCAGTGGAATTGCTCTAAGTTGAGGGCCGATGCGGTCCCAGACTACTTTATGGGCAGCTTCTTCCAGGTAAGGCCCTAACTCAATTTTTCGGATTTCGTGCAAAATCATGTGCTGCTGTAGGATTTCACGCTCAATGATTTCAGCGGATTCTATTGCTAATTGCTGCTGGCGACGTGGAATTAAGCCCTGCCACTTCCAAAAAAAGACACGCATGGGCACCCGCGGGTGAAAGAGCATCTGGATCGCGACCCAGTTGGTTAGCCAGCCGATGCCAGCCGTAATGAATGGTGTGAGTATGAGTAAAATCGTTGTATTCATGATAAATCAGGCACTTGCCGCCTAGTTTTAAGTGGTGGATAGATTCTGGCTTTGTATTTAATAGGTCAACATCAAGTCCCATTTTTAGCCCTCAGAAACTGCTTTAAAAAAAATGAATAGAGGGCTTGACGAGTGCAGGATGATTTCTACTCTCCCGGTCTTCATTAGGCTCATGGTGTAATGGTAGCACAACGGTTTTTGGTACCGTTTGTCGGGGTTCAAATCCCTGTGAGCCTGCCACTTTATTACGCTCCGTTTCGCGGAGCGCTTTTTTTTGATTTGCGCTACTTGTTCACAGGTATTGTTCTTCACTTAGTATATTTTTCATTAGGCTCATGGTGTAATGGTAGCACAACGGTTTTTGGTACCGTTTGTCGGGGTTCAAATCCCTGTGAGCCTGCCATTTTTTAAGCGCTCCGAATTTCGGAGCGCTTTTTTTGATTCCGGGTTCAGTGTTGAGATCGTGGTTCTTTTTTTCTAAAACGCTTGGCGAATCTCACATAGGCCCTTTAATCCGCTGCTTCACTTTCTATTTTCTAATCAACTCGTCATATTATGCAAAAAAACGCACTCCTCTCCGTCAGCGATAAATCAGGCCTTGTGCCCTTCGCTAAAGCTCTGGTTGAGCAACACGGCTACCGCCTGCTTTCCACTGGTGGCACCGCAAAGTTGCTTGAGCAAGAGGGCATCCCTGTCACCGAGGTCAGTGACTACACTGGCTTCCCGGAAATGATGGAAGGGCGTGTCAAGACACTGCACCCTAAGATCCACGGTGGACTATTGGCGCGCCGCGACAAAGAGGACCACATGGCCGCAGCTGCAGAGCACGGCATTGAAATGATCGATCTCGTAGTGGTGAATCTTTACCCCTTCGAAGAGACTGTTGCCAAGCCCGACGTCACTTTCGAGCTCGCAATCGAGAACATCGATATCGGTGGTCCCTCCATGCTGCGTTCCGCGGCTAAGAACCACGCCTCCGTCTCTGTGGTGGTCGATGCCGCTGATTACGATCGCGTGCTCGCAGCTATGGGCGACGAAGCCGCGCTGCTCAAACTACGCCGCGAGCTAGCGCTCAAGGTCTTCCAACGCACATCGTCTTACGATGGTGCCATTGCCGCCTATCTCGAAGCGCAGGTCGCGGAAGCCCCCGATCTCGGTGAAATTTCCGGCATCCCTGCCAAGTTGGATTTGCAACTACCACAGGTGCAAAGCCTACGCTACGGTGAAAACCCACACCAAAAGGCTGCACTTTACGGCAACTTCTTTGATTGCTTTGAGCAGCTACAAGGCAAGGAGCTCAGCTTTAACAATATCATCGATATCACCGCCGCCACATACCTGATCGGCGAATTCCAAAAGCCTACCGTTGCCATCCTCAAGCACACGAATCCATGTGGTGTCGCTTCGGCCGAAACACTTGTGGAAGCCTGGGAGCAAGCCTTTGTGACCGACCAACAAGCTCCTTTCGGTGGCATCATCGTAGTTAATCAGACCATGGATGCCGACCTCGCTGCGATCATTAGTAAGATCTTCTGTGAAGTCATCATCGCGCCTGACTTTACGCCAGCCGCACGCGAAATCTTTGCTAAGAAGAAGAATCTGCGCCTGATGACTGTAAAGGGCAGCCTGCCGGCAGATTCCCTGCAAGAGATGCGCTCGGTGGTCGGTGGTGTTCTGATGCAAGACCGCGACACCATGCCCGATCGTCCCAGCGACTGGAAGATCGTTTCCAAACGTCAGCCTAGCGACGAAGAGATGCGAGCCATGATCTTCGGTTGGAACGTCGTCAAGCACGTCAAGTCCAACGCCATCGTTTACGCAGGTTGCGAACGCACCCTAGGCGTCGGCGCGGGGCAAATGTCGCGTGTCGATAGCTCTAAGATCGCCGTTTGGAAAGCGGGCGAAGCCGGGCTACCACTTGAAGGTTCCATCGTGGCCTCCGACGCCTTCTTCCCCTTTGCCGACGGCCTAATCGCCGCAGCCGAAGCCGGTGCCGTGGCTGCGATTCAGCCCGGTGGCTCCGTGCGCGACGACGAAGTGATTGCTGCCGCTGACGAGCGTAATATGGTGATGGTCTTCACCGGCAAGCGTCACTTTAAGCATTAATCATATTGCAGCCGCGTTTTGGCAGGCTTCGACTAGAAGTTTTCGAACGACCGAGTGGTGACGCTCGGTCGTTTTGCGTACAATGTGGAGGACGCGTGATGAGAGTCAGCTCAACTTTTTTACGAATTGATAATAGTTCATGATGTTACTGTACGCATGTTGATGGCTATCGTATTTAATGTGATCAAATATCTTGCAGTTCGGATTGTTTTGCTTATTCTGTTACGTTTTTAATTAAGTAATTCTAATGCTTTATTTTTACAATCACATAGGTAGATCGCTCACATGATTACACAGCGAAAAGTGGCTCACGGCTAGTCCGTGTTGTTTGCAACCACAATTGCTGATTCGCATGTGTTTATACATTAGCATTCTACCTACCAACGTGATAATCTGAAGTAATCGCGAAGTAGCCATGGACCCCAAAACAATTGAAGCCTACGATACACATGCCGCCGTATTTGCAGCGCGTTATCGATCAGGAGAACGCGTGCCCGTCGAGCGCCTTAAATTAGCCTTCGGTCATCGATGGCAGATTCTGGACATTGGAGTCGGCAGTGGAGTCGACATGTCGCGGTTTTTGGATGCAGGGTATGACGTACGCGGTGTGGAGCCTTCGCTGATGTTAATGCAGACGGCGCTTAAGCACTTTCCTCGTTTGCAGGGGCGGATTTGGCAGGGATCCTTACCTATGGCTGATACAGAACTGTTTGAGAGTTGGCAGTCACATTATATGGGCATCTTTTGTAGTGCCGTTTTGATGCATATTGCCTATGATCAGCAGCCCTTGGCCTTAGAGCAAATGTATGCAATGTTGAAACCTGAGGGACGACTTCTGCTGACGGTTTCTTCTGGTCGTACCGGTTTGAATGCGCAAGGGCGCGACGAATATAATCGTTTTTACGCGGAACTCTCAGAAGACCGCGTGTTAGAACTCGCTCAGCATGCAGGTTTTATTCAGCAACAAACGTGGCATGACGCCGATAAGTGGCATCGTGAAGGATTGGTTTGGGCCAGTTATCTATTTGAGAAACCAAAAGCCTAGGGGGAGCATAGGGGAGCGAAGGGGAGACTTATGCTCACTATCACTAGGAAAACAGGTGGATCGTTTTTGTAATATTCTAGCTAAACGTTAGTTTTGAACGCTCTTTGAACTGGACTCGTATGAGGTGTTTCGGCTAGGTGGGGTGAATAAGTTTTATTTATTAAATAAATAAGACTCCTTACTTTTAGACCAGCTAGGCCGTCTCGGCGTTCCTAGTTCTTTGCTATGAACGATTTAGTTATGTGCCGACTACGTCTCCTTCCTTTTCTTTGCCTTCTTTTTTCCATATCTGCACCGGGGGTGTTCGGGCAGATCCAAAACACTTATACTTATGGGACCATCGAACGGGTGGAGTTGAGTGCGGACACTGTGCTCTACGCATCGCGTTCCTATGACGATACGATCGAGGTCGAGGTGGACGTTTCTTTTAGCCGCCGGAGTGGTTTTGTCTTGGGCACCAATGTGTTTACGATGCGTTTGCAGTTGCTGGACGACGAGGGGGCCGTGCTCCAGTCACAGGATGAGTCGATCGGCGAACGCACGACGGCGACAGTGACGCCGGTGACCTTTAGTTATAGCATCGAGCCGGAAGCGCAGTTGGATGTGAATAAGCGTTATTACATACGAGCACAGTTGTATCGAATGGGGACTGGGGCGTTCCCGCGCTTACAGGCTGTGAACTCGCCTATGGACAGTTCGTCTTCGCAGTTTTTTCATTTCGTGAATACGCAGAGCTCGGATGCTGCTTTAAATGTCTTGTTCGACTACGATGAGGTTGAATGGCAGCGTCTATTCGCGATTCGCACCAGCGAGACGCAGCAGACTTTTCAAGTGGATGTCATCGGAAATATCTATCGCTACGATGGCTATTCTGCATCGAATGGCTCAGACGATGTTGAGTTTGTGTTGAGTTATGAGCTCGTCAATGGAGTGACCGATGAGGTGGTGGCGACGGCATCTAATGAGAGTCGTCAGACAGTTTCGATGCTGCGCTACACCGTGCACTATGCCAGTGGGATTTTATATCCCAGTTATTTGTATAATCATGCCTTCACGATTGATATCGAACCGCTGGAGCAACTGGATTCTGTGAACGATCATTTTTACGTGCGGGTTACGGCGGCGCATATTGAAGAGGCGGGTGAAGATCCTGTGATTGCGGGGCAGAAACAGAGTATGTCGCATCGTTTGCTGCATTTTAGTGGCGATCTGGAATTTAATGGTCTGGCGACCACCTTTACGGAGGTGTCGAATACGCCCACCGCTTCCGTTGGTGGGATTAATTACGTCAATACCTGGCTGCAAGTGACCAATAACTCGGGCAGTGTCAGTTCTTGGGACATTTACCAGTTCGGTAACGATGAACAGCTGAGCGAGGTCCGTTTGATGTCGGATGGGCGTGCCTCTGTGCAAGTGGGAGAGGTGGCGCTGGGCACAGTTGCAGATGTCGAATTTGACGATGTGATTAAAGCAGCGGGCGATATTAAGTTTGGCTATCAAAGTCTAAAATTGACGCCTTCGGGGCCGGTTTCCGGTGAGCAGTTGGATGGTTCGCCGACTACGGCGATCACGTTATTTTTGCCGACAGGGCTGGGCTATACTAAAGATGATATCTTGCTCAATCAAAAGCGCTTGTTGGATTTGATCCCCATGCCTGGGCCGGTGGCGCTGGATAATTTATTTAATCCCATGGAGTCATTTCAGGCTACGCCCAGTGGTCGAACCTGGTTACACCAAGAGGGGCGGCCTTATGGGATCGAATTTGATCAAATCTCCTTCGACCCGGCCTTGGGAGAAATTAGTGTGAATCCGGTGGATGTGGTCTACAATCAAGCGGATGCCTTGGACGCATTGGAAGCGCACTCGGGAGATTTGGAAGCGGTCTCTATGGCGGTGAAGCCGTCCAATGAGCAGTATTATCGTTATGCGACTTCAGTGGTGGGGAAGGTGCAGATTCGTGCTGATTTCAACGGATTGGCCTTGGTGAGTAGTCAGCTGAGTTTGAGTGCGGGGGAGTTTTCGCCGCACTTTCCGATGTCGGGGCTCTTACGCTGGACGGGCACGGGCGATATTTTCCAAGTCGATAGTTTGATCGATCCATCCCAGAGTCTGCTGCGTGGGGTGCAAGCCGTGCGTATGGACTACCATCAGAGTTGCCCGGATGCGTTTTGTGGCTTGGGCCAGCCACCTAGCGAGTTGTTGACTTGGATCGCTGATGGCAGTCAGTTGTCGTTCACTCCCGATGGTGGCTTGTCAGGCTCCGGGGACTTACTCAAAGAAGGCCTGGACTGGGGCTATTTGGAAACGAAGGGGAACGGCGAGGAACTCTATGCGCATCGCACGGGTGCTTTTGACCGCGGCCAGTTTTTGATCGCCGGGCACGCACTTATGGGCCTGTCTGATGTGTGGAATTCGTCTCCGGCGACTTCGAAATACGATTTTGATCACAGCCCCAGCGTGCTTTTGTTGGCGGGGTATGACCGTGACCTTATGCAGCATGAGCGTTTCGGAACGAACGAGTATTTGCTAGGTGTGGGGGATTATCCCGGCCTGAATTTCCGTGTTTCGGATTTTTCTGATTTGGAGGGCTACAGTCGTATTGGCCGGCCGGATGCGTCGATCCCTGATTTTGCTTTTACCCCTGATGTAAATGCCAAATATTATGTGCGTCCTGCAGGGGTGAGTGGGGTGCATGAAGCGCAAGATGATAGCTTTGATTCTAGTCTCACGATTTATGGCTATCCATTTAAACTCGATAACTACGGGTTGTCTTTTCTGGATAGTGAAAACCACGAGAGCCAGACCAATGGTAGCTTGTCGGTGCCGGAACCTGCGAATTTCAGCCAATCGTTCTTAGAGCTTTCATTATCCTGTGTGGGGGAACTAGAGGAGGCCGAGTTGGACCCTAGAGATCTTGGTGAGAAAACACTGGAGTATTGGAATGGTGCCTTTGAGCCGAAAACCATGCGCTTTTTAGCACCAGTGGGGGATGATGTTTGCCTGCGCACCGGTGATCCGATTCTTGCGATGGGGCTGACGACCGAGGTTGCCCATGTGGATGCTGTATTATTTGGCGAGATGGGTTTCTTCCCCGATGGCGAAATCGCCGCTGCTGCGGACGGCTATCCAGTGGACTCGCGCTTCTTGTTGCCCGCTCAATTGGAACTGGATGGGCCGAGCGGTGAGGCGAGCTACACCATGACACCGGTGAGCGCGCTTTATTTTAATGATCACGCCGAAGGTCCGGCCGAGCGGGGCTTTGCGACCTTTGCGGCGACTCAAGACGTGCCTTTCTTTGTCGATGTCTTGGTGCAAGTCATGACCAGTGCAGATGCGGATAGCAGCGTGCAATACGATGTGGTGGGAGGCTGGCCCACCCAGGGGTGGACTGAGGCGGGAGCCTCCTATTTTACGCATGCTGAGTTTGACGGTGGTAACATCGGCTGGCCGACTGCTTCCGCCGCAGACTTGAGCAGTTACGATGACTACCGCCGTCCTTCTTCAGCCGATCCGAGTGCCTACACACCGCTGGCCTTACAGAGCTTCTTTGGCGTATTGGATTTTGAATACCCGTTGAAGTGGAACACTTCCTCGCGTTACTACCGCTCGTATAGCCCGCAGAATGACAATTTGATGGTGCTCAATATCGAGCACTCGGTGGACTACTTAAGTGCGGAGCACATCGAGGTATCCTTTGGTGTGCAATATGACGGGCTGCCGCAGTTGAATCTATCGAACATGCTGTTCTCTGTGGCCGAGGATCAACTCGGTGCGGGCCAAGCCTTCATCGAAGGCGCGCAGGAGGAGATCGTGAACTCGATCGCAGGGGGCATCGATGGCGTGGCTGAGATGTTAAACGATCGCATCGATACCTTTTATGCGGAGTTGTTTGATCGGATCGATGATCTAGTGCTGGACCCCTTGTATGATGAATTGGGGGCCGAATTTGAAGCGGCTCTAGCGATTGCGCAGAATAATGGGCCAGATTTGTTTAGTGATTATCGGACGACTTACGCCGACCCCTTACTGGATCAGTATGTCTATGATCCCGACAATCCGGATAGTGGCATATTATTCGCGCAGTTAGATTTACTTCGTGGAAAATTGGACGCTCCCTTTGGTATTGTGCAGGAAATCGATAAGCGCCTCGCCAAATTGGAGCAAACACTGGTTGCCATTACGGGGCAGCTGTATGTGACACAAAACGGTATCGAAATCGATCTGCCGGAGGTTGACATCGAGCGTATCGTGCCGGGCATCTTAAGTAAGAACGGTGACGGGAAGCGCGATGTGGTGGTCAATATTGTGACCGCCCTGATCGGTGAACTGGTTGAGGACCCACTGGGAGCGGCGATTGCCGAGCAATTGACCGAAGGCGAGACTGCGATCCAACAACAATTGGATGAGCTTTTAGCCGAAGCCGAACCGACCTTGGCTGAAATCGAAAAAATCGTGAATGACCTGCGTGAAGAAGTCACCATGATCCGAGGGAAACTCGCAGAGGCGGGGGAGATTCACGATGCGTTGACCGCGATTCTGGATGAAGCCGAAATGGAAATCAAGGGAGTGGCGATGGAAGTTCGCGCGACGGCAGACGAATTCCTCGACGAGTTGGAAGCAGAGTATGCGCGGCTCTACCCGACAGAGCAACTGGAGCAGATTCCGAACCCCTTCGAGGAGTATCCTCGCGAAGAGGTGACAGCTTTATTGCGGCAAAAGCTAGTCGATGAGGTCGGTGCAGCGCCCTTCGTGAAAAAGATTCAGTATACGCTGAAGCAGTATCTATACGATCTCAATGGCACGGTCGAAAACACCATCGACAATGTATTTGCCGAGGTGAATGTGATCATCCGTGAGTTAATTTCGGAGACGGTCGTCGAGTTGGAGAAGGAAATAAATCCGATGCTGAGCGATTTGAGCGATACCGTGGGCTCGGGGCAAATCGATGGCTTGGCTCACTTCCGTGGCGACGCACTCACACGTTTGCGCTTGGACGGTAGCTTTGAGTGGCAAGTGCCGGAGCCCTTGCAGTTTCGTGGATATATGGAGTATTTACAGCTCGATAGCGATGCGCCCGGCAGTTGTGGCGGCGATTCTGGTGATAAGTTGACCGAAGTCTCGATGGGAGCTTTGGATATTCCACTGGAATGGATTTCGCCGGGCATGCGGGCTGATGTGGGGGCCAAGTTTAGTATGATCTACGCTGCTGGAGCGGATCTGCCGGTCTATCCGGCGGGGCTCGCTGGGTCTTTTCAAATGACCGGCGGCGAGCTTGGCTTTGAGGCCTTTACTATATTCGATCTGAAAGCAGCGGTCGCCTTTGGCCTGCATGAAAATTACATCGCTGCAGGGGCCGGCATGATTATCAGTAGTTATGAGGCCTCCGGAGGGATCTTCCTCGGGAAGTCGTGCAGCGCGGACCCCATCTTACTGATTGATCCGCTCGCAGGTGAGGTGCTCGGCGATGGGGAATTCCTCGGCGCGTATGCCTATGGGGAGGCATGGATTCCGATCAGTGAGGCTGCGTTGGGCATTCCGGCCAGTTGTATGTTCCGCGTGTCGGCAGGCATCGGAGCCGGCGTCTTTTACTTCGTCGATGGACCTGTCTTTGGTGGACGAATGCTAGTCGGAGCGAGTGGTGAAGCACTCTGTGCGGTCTCGATTCGGGGAGATGTCAGTCTGGTGGGCGTGAAGGATGGCGGTGAGTTCCGCTTCAATGGCCGCGGGCGCCTGCAGGGCAAAGCGGGGCCGTGTCCGCTCTGTCTCAAGTTCTCGAAGACTGCCAAGGTCAAATACGATAGCAAGTGGAGCGTCGATCTGTAGCTCACATCCGAATTTTTAATTTTAAAATCAAATTTCTTATGTTCGCAATTATACTACGCCGCTTAGTTTGTTCTCTGCTACTGGCTACTGTGTCTGCCTGGCCGCTGGCTTCCTTTGCCCAAGATCTGGAGCAGCTGACCTTCACACTCGGAACGACTGGCCGTGATGCCAACGGGGCTGACTTTGGCTATATGGTCTTGCAGTCTCAAGAAGCTGAAGCGGTGATTGGCCGCCCGTATGCAATTTATGAAAAAGCGGCGGATTTCGCGACCGCTGCGCCGTTTCAACTGCGTGCGGTGATCCAACTGCAGACCGACCCTAGAACCATTCGTTCAATTTTGAAGGCATCTGAAAAGGTGGATGAGGATTTCGCGATGCTGGAACAGCGGGTGGATGGCTATTTCGAAGATGTCGACATCTCGACTTTAGGGGCGACTGGCGGCGAGCCCGACCTGGCGGAAAAGGTATCGATTGCGGTGCGGAGTGCACAGGCCAATCCATCGCTATTTGAAGGCCTATACTTTCTCGGACGCTTACACCCTGGCATCAATTGCGTGTTGGGTCTCGCTTACTTCGGTGAATTGAACCAGCCGCTAGTCACATGGGAGCTGCGCGAGTGGAACCCAAGCTCGCGTGAGCCGGAGGATGTGGTGGGCCGTGTCTTAATGGACTTGAGCGCCGCGAGTCCGAGCTTGGGCTATCCGCCGCTACCTGCGCCTGGCAAGCCGGTGGATGTGCCTTTTCCTATTTCAGAAACGACTTACGAGAACGATCCACGCGGACACTTAAATGTGCGATTGCGTTGGCATACACCTGAGGACTTGCGTCAGCAGTCACTGTTGGCGATTGGATATAATGTGTATCGCCTCGCTAAGGCGGATGCGATTGGTCTTGGCTGGGTGAGTGAGGGGGACCCTGTATGCCCGGCCCCGTCGGTCGCGGATGCGCGCATGCTGCTGGAGGCGGGTATGCTAGTGCAAACAAATGTGTATCCAATCATGCCGGTGACGGATTTAAGCGAGGCCGAGTCTGAAGATCTCAGCGATAGCGAGACCTTCTTCACCGCTGATGACGATGACCGCTTCGAGCCCGGCGCTGAAGATACCTTCGGCGATGGGGACGAGTTCTATTATTTTGCCGGAGCGCAAGATCTCTTGCGTCGTCCCGGTGAGTTGTCTGACGGGCACTATGTTAAAATTTGTGATCAAAAACCACCGCTGCCAATTGATGAAGTTAAAGTGCGCAATCATTTCGTGGCTTCGACCAATCCTGCCGAAATTCAAGCCTACGGAGGAGAGCAACAGCTTGAAGTGCAGTGGCGCCAGCTCGAGTTCGACGGTGAGGAGCCTCTCGACAATTATAAATATTACATCTACCGCTGGGACAGCCCACAGGAGATACTGGAAAAGTCAGCCAACCCACTGGCCAACTTAGTGGCGGGCCCGATCGATCACGATACCAGCAAAGAGTGGAGGAGCTGGATCGATACTTCATCGCCACTAAATCCGGACGCACCGAACATGGCTGATGATGCGGGGCGCACCTATTTCTACACCGTGCGGGTGGAAGATAACAGTGCTTGTGGTGGTAACATGAGCGCCAATAGCGCTTCAGCTTACGGTGTCTTGCGGGACCGTCGTCCTTTGGAAGATCCGAGTGGCAGCATCACCACGCGTTGCTTAAGCTTAGAGATAGAAGGAAAGGGCACAGAGTTATTTCAGCGAAATCCGGATGACCTGAGTGCCAAGCCCATCATTCGCATCGCGGTCACTCGTTCGAATCCGGACATTGAATGGGCGAGTGTAAATATCAATTTCGGCAAGAATACCGAGTTAGACCCCATCGATCTTGAGAGACGTTATTTCGCCGAAGGTGAGAATCTCGTGATTTTCGATTATCAACCCGCAGCAGTGCGCAACGAGGTGCGAGTCAACGTTCACGGTGGGGACCGCTTTGGCAATATTAGCAATACAGCCTTGTTAACCCTCGGCGATGTGAACCCCAACAGTGCCTACTATGGCGTGGAGTATCTGTATGAGCTGAGTCATATCGAAATTTTGACCGATGACCGGAATTGTGGCCCACACATCGTGGTAGACACTAGCGCGCCCGGAGGGCTACTGGCCAAGCCAACGCTCGAATTATTCATGCCAGAGCGGGCGCGTGAGTATAAGTTGTATCGTCGCATCAATAACGGGGACCTGTCTTTGATACAACAAGGGCAGACCGAGGACTTGTTTACTGATTTGGCTGATTTCGAATATGCCGACTATGCCTTGCCCAATGCGCCGATGTATACGATCTGCTATTTCCTGCAGGTCTTTGACGAACATGGCAACGCCAGTGCTTTAGTGCCGGTGGATGAGTGTATCGAATTTATTCGCGAATATCCCGCGCCGCTGCTAGCGCAACCAGAGCTCTATTCCGGATCGAACGGGCAATCGATGGCACGGCTGACCTGGTATTGCCCACCAGAAGCCGTGGATAAATTTGAATTGTGGATTGCGAGTGACGATGCCGTCAGTCCCGGTGATGTGGGGGATGCGCTCAGTGAGCTGACCGAGTTCGGGGCACGTCATATTCAAAATGATGCCCGCACATATTATATTTACCAAACACGTCGTTTGGCGACTGTGTTTGGGCAGACTGCGCCAGAGTTTAGCGTCGATTTGGAATTGGATCCAAACAAGGTTTACAGCTTTCTGGTGCGTGCCGTTTCCGCCGAGGGCTTGGATTCACGCTTAACCGGACCTTTCAGTAATCTGCAGTCGATCGCATGGACGCAGGGCGGCTCGGACAATGGGCCCAATGTTGCCTGGCCCGATCGGGATCTGCCCGGACTGCTGGAGGAGAATTTGGAAGCCATGTTTACCAGCGAATTTGGAATGGAAATCCTACGAGACGACGTGAACGGGCCAATGCCGGCACTGCGGATCGGAGCGTATCGCCTGGTGGATGAAGAACTGGATGAAGTGATTCAATACGATAAACAGGCCAATTTAGACGCGGATTTTCCGACATTTCTGACACCGCCCGGAGATCCGGTGGCTTACACCGCGCATCGGATCATTGAGCGCAGGGCTGGTCAGAGCGATGTGACAAAGTCGATTTTCCCCTTTGCATTGTATCGCTATCGAGTCGATGCGCCTCTCGTGCGGGAGCCGAGCAAAAATGTAGAGCAAGTGTCACCAATGATGCGTGAGATCGCCTACGAAGGCGGCGTCATTTATGATATCGGAAAGACTGGGGGCGATGTGATCGAAGTCTCACGAATTCGGGACCCCTATGTATTTGCTGAACTCGTCGATACGTATAGTGGCAACGGCCCGACGCATCATCTCTACATGCGTGATTTTACACCGGTGCAATTTGGAGGGACTTACCAATACCTGATGGTCTTTTTCACTGAGCGTGGCGAGATCGAAACAGTGCTACCACTCAATACCATTACGATTCAATAGAGTCATTTTAAGATAAGGAATATTGTTATGTTTAAACGTGTTTTAGCGCTCACAAGTTTGGCCTGGATCTCTGCGACAACATTGATGGGGCAGGGCTTGGTGCCCTTAGTCTATGAGACGAAGGACGAATGGTTGGTCGACCTACCCGCAGGGGATTTTGGCTATAGCGCTCAAATGATGATTGTCGATAAAGCCACCGGATTGGTGCGCTCTTACGAGTCTTATGATTCTACCAGTGACGGCTTTATCAGCGAACCGTATTGGCAGACCGGAGAGCGCATGGATGCACCTGTCTCCACACTCTCCTTGTTGTTGGAATCGTATTCCACCCAGTTGATGCTACCCAAAGCGCTCAGCAATCGAATCAAAACTTACTATAGCGGCGGTTATGAGGGGGAGTTTAATTTCAAAATTGTGGGCGTCGGTCCCGAGGCAGCATTGAGCTTCCCTGCGGCACCGGATCAGGAGCAATACGAGCCGATGGTGCTGGTTCAATCCGGGCTCAATAGCCCGCCGAATGCTATTCAGCATGAGCTGTTGGTAACTGGAATGGAGACCGCCTATGAAGTCTCGCTTCCGATTGCTATGCCTGCCTTTGAGCGTTCGCTCACCTTTCCAATCGATCCGAACCAAGTCTTTGATGGAAGCAATGCGCTGGTCGCTATGATCTCCGAGGGGCAAGTCTCCTTACGAGAGCCGATTAAAAATGGGCTAAAACTCCTGAACTCAGAAAATTTCCCAACAGCCGGGCAATTGATCTATGGGGACTTTTTACAAGACGGGTATGCCAATCAACTGCTCTGTTATGCTCTCAATGATACCAATTTATACCTCTACGTGATCAAGGAAGTGGCAGGGGAATGGCAACTAACGCCACCACTGGCTTATGATCTAGGATCGCCGATACAAATGGCGACACGCCTCGTGTTGGATGGACAGCTGCTGGTGGCTGTGCAATATGTGGGCAGCAATCAAATCGATCTGCTGGACTTAGCTGATGAGAGCATTGTCGATCAATTGACCATGAGCAACCTCAGTGGTGCGCTCACCGGAGTCGTCTCTATGGGGGGCGATCGCTTGCTGATTTTCAGCGGAAAGGGCGGGGTGACCGATCAATATGAACTCTTCGGCTCCGATGGCAGCGGCGGCCTCAAATCGCTCTTTACCGGTCAAGTGCCCATGGATGGCTTCAGCGTTGATGCGAGCAAGCAGAAGCGCCCAAATCTATTTTTCTTTGATGCGTCTCCACTCGGTTCTTCAAACGCACGTTTGCTCGGGTGGCTCTCTGCTTGGGGAGATATTGCCTGGGCCTCAGAGCCCATCTTATATCCGGGAAGTGTGACCTATGACACTTGGGCCGATTGGGGCGCGGAGAACGGCTTACAGAAAAGTTATCAATCCAGTTCCTATGCAGGCGATGAAACCAACAGTGTTTTAACCAATCAAATCAACTCCAGTGCCAGCGTATATGCGCTCAATCTCAGCGGAGAAGAATTTTCAGCCTTGTTCGCGAGCTGGAGTCCCAAGCCCGGCACTTACGATCAGTTGGCACTCATTGAGGCCAGCTTCCCGGAAAATACAGAATTGTATTATCGCGGCAGTGAGGACGAAGCCTGGCAGAGCTATAGCAGTCCCTTCTACCCGAGCGGGGAACAAGTCAGTCTCTCCTATTACATTCAGACTGCGAGTGGAGATAAAAGCCCGATTAAAACGGTCAACTACAATTTCACGCTCTCCGCATTCAACCGGGATAGCAATGGCGATGGCATCCCCGATTATGTGCAAATGGCATTGGGAGGCGATCCATTTGGCACCGGAGATTCCGATGGCGATGCTGCCAGCGATTTGGATGAACTACTGGCCAAGACTTCGATAACAGATCCCACCGAAATGCCCGCCGAGGATTCTGAACTCAATCGGGGCTATTACGAAACTTTGCAAGTGGTCAGTCGCAACCTAGCCAAGGAGCCTTGGTTTACCGGATCGACCGGCTATGTCGATCGCTTGACGGGGGCGCGCCTCGGCCAGGCATCCGTTGCGGAAGGCAGCCGCTTTGCCGTCTTTGATCAAGTGCCGCTGGTATATCCTGAAGGCGTCATCGCAGTCTCCACAGAAGCACGCTATTTAATTCTCTCCGAGGGAGTGGCCGAGCCCAGCGGCTTTGAGCAGCTGAAGCTTTTGCCACTGGATCGTAGCGAGCTATTTGAGATCGATGCCAGCTATACTGGCGGATCACTCTCCGACGCGGCCAGCGATTGGCTGGATGAACTGGGCGATTACACTGCAGGTGAGCAGACGATCCGCGAACTCAGCTTGCAGGTCGATGATACCGCCTTTGCAATCGCGATGGAGTATGCATTCGAGCAATACTTTAAGTCGCAGGCCTATCTACCATCCGATGCGCAGTTGACACTCTTTCCCAATCGCACTGGCGATGACCGTTGGACCTCACTGTCCGAGATCGCCACTTTGATGGACGAAAGCAATGGCGAGCCCGAGTTCTCAGTGGATGAACTCTGGGACGGTCTACAGATTGAAGCCAGCTACAGCGCTGCGGCAGCTGTCGCGATTAACTGGGTGGAGTGGACTTATTTCTGCCGCGAAGTCTATCAGAGCTATACTGATGCACAAGTGGCCCACATCACCGGGCAGGGCCCCGTAGACCTACTGCGCGCAGTCTTACGCGAGCAAGCAGTCTCCTCCGAACTGTTAGACACACTCAGCCTCCAGTTGGACGCGATCGGCCCCGCGCTAGCCGAAGGGCAAGGCCTCGCAGCGAGCTTTGTTTACGACGACGTGCAGCTCTACGAGTTAACCGTCGAAGAGGCCAACGCCGACGGCTGCTTCCTTGCTCGCAACGCATTTGCGCAGCAATATGCACTCTTCGATGCCTACGGGGAACGCTACATCTCCAGTAAAAGTATCGATCTATTACCAGAGACCCAGATTCGCGTATACGGCGTGCTCCGCGACGACTTTACAGCTTGCGCAGGCACTGCCTTGGAAGTGCGGAGCTTTCAAATCGTCGAAATGCCCGAACTCGTCGCCAACGATAGCGACGGGAACCTCTTGGATGATAACTGGGAGCTCTTCTGGCTCGGCGAGGGCGGACACGATCCCTTTGCAAGTGTCGATGGCAGCGGCTACAGTCTTTTGCAGAAATTCCTCGGTGGCCACAATCCCACCGACTCCAGTGATCTGCCTGCCGCGGCAATCGAAGACCTCAGCGCGCCAGACATCCGCATCCACATGAGCGCTACGAACGAAGTGACACTTACATGGGAATGGCCCGGCGCGTATAGCGACTCCATTCAGTTCAAGCTCATACAGTCTGACGAGCTCGGCAACCTCAGGTCCGTCACGCCCACATCGGTGAACTACAACCGCGTCGGTGACGCCCACACACTGGTGCTAGGCGTGCCCGCCGGCGATGCCCGCTTCTTTAAATTAGTGATGTCATTGTAGTCAGACGCTGCCCGCAAGCGCAGGGCAGCGTCCGCTGCGTGGGCGAGGGCTGTGATTATGGACAAGCCGCCGCATGATTCGCATTGCGGCGCCAAATCAGTGCACACAAATTTTCAGCGGTAAGTTAACTTTAATTACTGGCTGCGATCTTACTGTAGTGTCGACTAACCTGTTTGGAGAAAGTAAGTTGCTTTGACTGGCTTGAAAGTGATACCTGTCTACCTTTGCTTCTATTTTTGGCGAGCTTCCAGGCGGTAAAAGGCCTTACCTGCCGGTGGGGGTCGGATCGGTAATTGTGACTAAATTTGAGGTATCTGCTGATGTTGCGATAGATAATCGTGTTTTTGAAGTGAACATCGCCGCGATTTATGAGGACGGTTGCGCTCTGGCGCCGCCGCGTTACCGGAAAAGGTGCAATTGATGATGTCGGCCCGTCCTAGCGCGATGATTAAAGCTGAACCACGATGCTCGGATCGATTGCCTGTAAATAGGCAGTTTCTTAAACTCGCTGTAGCGGTGAGGCTGCTGGATAGTTGATCTGCTGCGACTCTGGTATTGCTGGAGTCATTCGTATGTCCACGAAAGACAGTGTCCGATACCGCGAGCGACTCACCATTGAAATTTAGGCCAAACGCAAGGTTTTTGCTAAAAATACAGCGCTCAATGATCGAGCTGTCGGCATTTATGTTCACTGAGACCCCGGAGGTGCCGGTAAATTCTGAGTCGCGGATAGTCGCTTTCTGAGGGGCGTTTATAAATCGTGAATGCTTGTGGTCAAGTGGAGCGGTTTGCATTTGAGTTATGCGACCCTGATTATTTGAGGAATAGATTGCTGGTTGAAGCGTCTAAAGTAGCACTGACATATTATGAAGAAGCTCTTAACACTGACAATAACCGCCCTGTGCAGCCTTTGGTTGCTGGGCTGCAATGAAACTATGGATACGGCGTCCAGCCATGAGGTCAGAGGGAACCCGGGGCGTGAGCTGGTGATGGACTCGATCCGGGCGCACGGTGGTACGGAGCGCTGGTATAACAACGGTCTGCTACAATTTCGCTGGACTTACCACATGAGCGATCGGGGCCCACAAGCAATTGTAGATACCGTGCAAACGGTGGACCCTACTAATTTGAATGTGATGCATGAGGTGCCGGGGAAGGATATTCGCTTCGGTATGTATGAAGGCCAATACTGGATCGCTCCCAAGGGCAGTCAGTTTGCGCCGCCTGTTCAGTTTTGGTCGCTGACGCCTTATTACTTCATCGGTATTCCTTTTGTTTTTAACGATGAGAATGCGATATTTGAGCGACTTTCTGAAAGCATGGCCTTTGAGGGGAAGGACTATACTCAAGTGAAAATCACTTACACGCAAGAAGCGGGCGACTCACCGGACGATTATTATGTGTTATTGATCGATCCAGAAACAAAGCTCACGAAGGGAGGGTATTACATCGTGACGAACCCCTTGGTGGCACCGAATGGCCCGGGGCCAGAAAAGTTCCTGAGTTTGGATAATTTGATCGATGTCGATGGTGTGCTCTTAGCATCCGGGCATCGAACTTTTGCGATGCAGGACGGTCAGATTGGTGAGCAAATGCGCTTCACTGAAGTAAGTGGTGTGAAATTTGTGCCTAGTGAGAGCGTCGATCTCAGCATTCCCAGTCCCGAGCTGATTCTCGAGTAATCGACTTCATTTAAAGACGTATTTTTGTTCATCATTACAGCTAATGTGGGACGTTATTGGGAATACGCACAGCTATTTTTTCTGGCTGATGGTCGTTTCCCTGTTCTGTGCTTTGGCTGAGCGCGTGCGCCCCTGGCTTGAACACATTTATCAGCATGGATATTATGTCTCACAGGCGCGCAAGGGGTCTTTGTTACGCCACCTAATTAAGACCGGTATGATAGAGCGTGTGTTGATCTTTGTGTCATCGCGTACAAAGGCCGACAATCTTATGTTCAAACTACGGTAGAATCAGATTAACGCTTGGCCGATACATTCCAAGATGGGGCAGCAGACACGACTCGATACTTTGGAAGGTTTTTAAGCAGGGGCAGTTTCCAGTATTGACCGCTACCGACTTATTGGCGCGCGGTATCAACATTGATTGCCTCTCACTGGTGATCAAATATGAGCTACCGCGTTCGCCCAAGGGCTATTTGCACCGTATTGGTCGCACCGGTCGAGTCGAAGCCAGCGGTGAGGCAATTACATTGATTACTCCGGAAAAGGAACACCACTTTCAGGTGATTCAAAAGAAAATGGGACAGCGTGTTCCCATGATCACTAGCGATGAGATTGACTTGAGTGGTTGCTGATCGGATTTGGGGCCTGGCCTTGAGCTTCGAGTCGTTGGGCGCTATGGATCAGTCTTGGGGCGAGTGATTCGAATTTGGTTTGGCAGGCTTCGACTGTAAGACAGTAGAAAATTGCGCATAGCTGTTCACCGTTGTGGAAGGATTTCGCTATACGACACACGCCTGGACGCTCCTGGGAGCGGTCAATCAGCAATTCATTTTCCTGACGCATCTCACGGAGGATCCTTTCGAAGTCATAGTCAGCTGGAAAGCGACTGGTCGTACTGTGTAGGCATTGTTGGCGCTTTGACGCTGGTAATGCCGAGAGAATGGCCACCGCTGCGGCGTGATCGGCTTCGTAATGCAGCAGATCCCCGACTTGAAGTACTTGGATACCATTGTGCACTGAGCGGGAGGCGATGGTCGTCAGGATCTCCTGGTCCAGTTGCACTACCGCTGCCGATTCGCGTCCATGTTCGACCAGCTGTTCGACTGCTTCTCTGGACAGTGTGGCAAAGTCTGGAGTTTGATTGCTCAAATAGGGGCTCCATGCGCGGACTTGGCAGCTAATATTGTAGCCGAGGTCTGCATCTCGTTCGATGTAGCCGTAATTCTCGAGTGCCTTTAAAATCCGGGATAAGGTGGAATCCTGTATGCCGGGGAAGGAGGCCTTTAATTCATTGTAGCGGAGAGGGGCGTCGCTACGAATTAATTGATCGAGAATGTGCAGGCCGCGGTCGAGCGCAGGGAGACTGATTTTATTGGATGATTGAATGGGCATCAGGCAGGGGCGATCCGTGGCATACGAATCACTTCTTTAGTCATTTCCGCCTGAATGAATCGTTGGAGCAACCTCATTTTAATTGCGGCATAGGCCGGATCGTTAAAATGATTCTCAAATTCATCGGGATCGTTTTTCAAATCGTAGAGTTCGCCGTCATCGAAAGTACGAAAGACGGTGAGCTTGTAGTCTTGTTCAATATATGTCTTGTGCTCGCAGACTCCGGGTTCGTGATTGTTTTCGACGATGCACCAGTCCCGTAGCTTGGTTTGTTTTCCGGTCCAGACTGCGGTTTGATCAAGTCCGGTCATTTGCTGGGGCTTTTCAATGCCTGCGGCAGCAAGAAAGCTAACCGGCAGGTCAACGAGACTTTGCAGGGCATCGCTGCGAACGCCTTCCTGGATTTGTTGGGGCCAGGCTGCGATCATTGGCACCCGGACGCCATCTTCATAGTGGAAGGGACCCTTCGCGATTAAGTTGTGCTGCCCGAAATAGTGTCCGTGGTCGCTGGTAAATACGACCAGAGTGTTGTCGGTGAGCCCCAGTGTATCGAGTTTGTCGAGGGTTTTACCGATATAATGATCCATGCAGGAGATCATTCCATAGTAGATTGCCATATCCTTGCGCTTTTCGGATTCGGAGCGCAAATGGCTGTCGACCCCGTGCATCCATTTACCTTTATCCAGACCGTAGTCAGAAAGCTTAGGATGCTCCATCTGGGTGATCTTGTGGAAAATCGTGTTTGTTTCGTGTTCGCCTTCGCGCCCCTGCGGCAGTGTTAATGCATCTGGGTCATACATGCTCGCCCAAGGCTCTGGCACGATGTAGGGCGGGTGGGGGTCGAAGTAGCTCGACCAGATAAAGAAAGGCTGGTTCTTGGCGGCATAATCCTCGATGACAGCATTGGTTCGCTCGCTGATCCAAGTGTTGTAGTGGAAGGCTTCCGGTATATTCCATGCACCGTATTGAGCCTCAGATGTGCCGGTGGGCTGCTGGTAGCATTTGCGCCAGTTTTTAAACCCCTTTGACTCCATCCAGATGGCGTAGTGCTGCCCGACATGTGCTTCATCGGTATGGTTGCGCGCGAGTTCAAAATGATCAAATCCATAGAAGGGGCCATCGTAGCTTTTCCAAAAGTCGAGATCCTGCAGGAGAGGGTAGGACTCGAGGGAGGGATAAGCGTCGGTTGAGGCGAGCGGTTGAAAGTGGGCCTTACCAATAAGGGCGCTTTTGTAACCAGCTTTTTGCCAATCATCATTCATAGTTGGCACCGTTTCATCGAGCTTCGTGCCCAGTGTATGGGCGCCGTGCTGACTCGGATACATGCCAGTTAAAATACTCGCTCGTGTCGGTGTGCAGGTGGGATTTGGGCAGTAGGCTCGGTCAAAGATCATTCCGCGCGCGGCTAGACGATCCAAGTTGGGGGTCTTTATCTCGGCATTGTTGTAGCCCATACACATCCAGTGATGCTGATCACTGGTAATGAGAAGTATGTTGGGGGCAGCTGTAGTATTCATTTTTTCTATTTCGATAGTAAATGTCGTAAATGCAAGTAATTAGTCTTTGCATAAAAAAGCCGCTCGATTGAGCGGCTTGGAAAATGGTATGAAAGAGTGTGGTTACTTTGGTGCTTGAATGGCGTCTTGCAGTGGTTTCAAATGGCCATCTTTGAGGCTATAGATCCAAGCGTGGATATCGATTTTTTGACCACGCCGCCAAGCGTCTTGCACGACTGAGGTGCGTCTCACATTTTCAGCTTGAGCGCACACATTAAGCTCACATAGGCGATCCAAATAAGCTTCGCCTTGAAGGGGAGCCAGTTCATTGGTATATAGTGTTTCTACATCCTGAATGTGACGGAGCCAGTTATCAATCAGTCCAAAGGGCTTTTTCTCCGAGGCAGCTTTGACACCACCGCAACCGTAGTGGCCGACCACCATGATGTGTTCGACCTGCAGCACGTCGACTGCGTATTGCAGGACGGACAATAGGTTGAGGTCCGTGTGAACCACGACATTGGCGATATTGCGGTGTACGAAAACTTCGCCAGGCATCAGCCCGGTGATTTGATTGGCCGGCACGCGGCTGTCGGAGCAGCCAATCCAGAGGTAGTCTGGATTCTGCTGGGTGGACAACTTGTCAAAAAAGGTAGGATCTTCCTTCATTGTGTCCTGAACCCACTGTCGGTTGTTATCGATGAGTTGTTTGAGTGTAGGCATTGTTTGGTAGTCAGTTTGAATTGGTCGTATAAGATCAATAAGTTGTTCCGCTGGAAGCGCAACGCGGATCAGAAGATAGATTCTACTTTAGAATACCAGCATGTATTTCAAGCTCTTAAACCTGGCGCGCTGCTGCCTGGTTCCCATTCTCCCTGGACGAGGATGAGTTCTGGAATTTTAGGGAGTCCATAGTGATTCAAGTAGAGCTCACGGGCCAATGTATTGATCGCCGCGCGTCCGACATCGTAGGTGCGCAGATTGACTCCGGCCAGTTGGTCGGTGCTCTTTTTCGCGAGGTAAACAAATCCAGACTGCTTTCCACCAGGGAGTTCTTTCAGCCACTCGGGAACCATGGGATCCAGCGACAGTATCAGGTCAGGCTGATACGTTTGATACCATTTTGTAAATAGCTCCCGTGTGATAAATTCTGCCTTGGATGGGATTAAAGGAATTTGGCAACTCTTGGACATCGTCTGCTGCCAAACGAAGAACCGTCCTGACATTGCGTAGCGGATCGATGGGTCTAAAAAAGCAGTCATCGCAAGTCCCGGACGGCGGTATCCCAGTGCTTCTATTTGTGCCAGGGCAGTGTCCATTGCCTGGGCATGGTCGGAGGCGATACGGTGGACTTGTGTTCGCTTTGAGTGAAATGCGGCTGCAACTGTGCAGAAGTGCTGCCATTCCAGATTTGGGAAATCGCGTTCCATGCCACCACCTGGTAAGAGGATGATGGCGCGAATCCCCCGTGCTTTGAGGATACGTGTCAATTCCTCTCCCTTGGCTTGGCGCTTGAAATAAACTGGAAATTCTTCGAGGCGGAAGCCCAACTCTTTGGCGCGTTCATCAAGCCCGCGCCAGAGGTCTTTATAGAAAATGTCCAAGTTTTTTGTTTTTTGTACCGGAGTGTCGAATTTTGTTAAAACAGCAATCACATCCGAGTCGGTTTGTTGACTCTGCCTCCGATTCGTCATGA
Organism: Thalassobacterium sedimentorum; assembly: GCF_031127905.1. Lineage (GTDB taxonomy): Bacteria > Verrucomicrobiota > Verrucomicrobiia > Opitutales > Coraliomargaritaceae > Thalassobacterium > Thalassobacterium sedimentorum. The sequence goes on from NZ_JARXIC010000022.1 coordinate 36,904, forward strand.
GTGCCGAGACCATGGGGTTCGGATGATAGCCCAAATCCTTTGCGATTTTTTGTATTCGGTCGCGGGTTTGGGGAGAGAGTTTCGGGCTATTTCGCAGCGCGAGCGATACGGTCATTATACTGCAGTCGGCGACTTCTGCGATTTCTTTCATTCTGGGACGGGAACGCTGCTCCATTGTTTTACGATTAAAACAACGCTTCTCTTGTGGCAAGTGATATTTTCAGCAGGCATTATGTGATGAAACTAAACCCTAAATACCTCCGTCTTATCGCTCTCACTGCAATTTCAACGCTGACTGCCCAGGTGGCGCATGCCGAAACGAATCTGCTCAACGAAGATTTTAGTGATGGAGACCGCACTACTCAGAATTTGCCAGATTCTTCTACCTGGTATCTACGCGGCAACGCGACTTCGTTTGATGTCTCTGGCAATGACCTTGTGCTCACTTCGTCAGAGCAAACCTTGAACCTTGTGACATACTTTACGGATGTTGGGGCGCCCTATGCACTTCAAGTTGGAGAGACTTTATCTGTGAATATGAGCGTTCAATTGAGTGAGGTGAATGATACTGGAATCCGTTTTGGTGTATTCAATTCGAACAATTCTCAGATTACCGGAAGCGCTTCTAATTTTCAGAGTAGTTCATTCAATGGCTATGATGGATACAGTGCATGGTTTAATCCATCGGCATCGAGTGATTCGTATGATTTGTATGAGCGTATAGGGACGAGTGACGCCATCTTTGCGAGTAGTTCATCCGTTAATGAGCAGCTTGGAGCGAGTAATGCGTCAACAATCGGTATGTTCGCGGATACATCCGCCAATCTGATGTTGAGCATCGAGCGAACTGTGAGCGGACTCACGATTGTTTCATCCGTAAATGGTTACGAGCTTACTCGCTCGGATGCAGATCCGGATACATTCAGCTTTGATACGATTGCAATTCAATTGTCGTCTTCCAGCCTATCGAATGGGGAAACCTTCTCGATCGAAAATGTAAGTGTTTCAGTGATCCCAGAGCCGTCGTCATTCAGCTTTATCATGGGCGCTTCAGTGCTATGTTTGTTTCTCCGCCGCGGTGTGCGCCGATAACAAACGGGTAGAGAAAAGAGGCACTTCTATTTAAATAAACTACGTAGCTCACTTTATTGGTGGTTGCGCACGCAATACCTATGTCAAATTCCAAGCATATTTTACTATTTAGTGGCTGGCAGACCTGTAATATTGGAGATGTTGGCCACACGCCAGGAACGCTGCGTTTTTTGGAGCAGTATGTTCCAGCAGCTGGTGTGACGGTTTATTTAATCAATGCGAATGAAGCTGTGCTGAGTATGCTTCAAGGGCGTTTTCGGAATGTTGAGTTTATCGTCGCAGAGAGCCAGGAGCATTGCGATGAGAACGGTTTGTTCACGCATCCTCGTTTGACTTCGGCTTTTGAGGAATGCGATTTAGTGATTCAAAATTCTGGCATGCACTACAACCAGTTTTATGGACTTAAACCCTGGTTGCTGCGTGCTTGTATGCGTGCGAATAAGCCTTTTGGAATCTATGGCCAGTCATTTGATGGATTTGCGGAAGAAGGTCGCGATGAACTGGTTGACTGGTTATCGCAATCGGCGTTCATATTTTGCCGCGATCGTTTATCTTTGAATTACTTAAAAGAGTGCGGTGTGCATGCCCCTGTTATGGATTTCGGACCTGATGGTTGCTTTGGCATCGATGTGATGAACCGCAGTCAGGGGCAGGCATACCTATCGGAGAATCATTTGGAGGCTGGAACGTTTCTTTCGGTGACTTTACGCAGTAATTCACCGAATTTACATGCAGGAGCAGCATCTGTTCTAAATCCAAAAGTCATCAGTGAATCGGATCGTCTCGAGAATGAGCGCTGGAGCGCGGCATTACGGCAAGTGATTATTGATTGGGTGGAGACCACCGGAAAACCCGTCTTGCTGGCTCCTGAGGTTGATAAAGAAATCGGCAATGCCCATACGATGCTTTTGGAGCGCCTGCCTGATGCGATACGTGAACATGTGGTATGGAGAGACTCTTTTTGGACAGTTGAAGAGGCTGCCGCGGTTTATTCCCAAGCTGCAGCACTGGTCTCGATGGAGCCGCATTCTTGTATCATCGCCTTAGCGAATAAGGTGCCCGCCATTCATTACTATAGCCGTAAGCATGGAGTCAAAGCGACGATGTTTGCCGATATAGGACTCAAGCCTTGGTTACACGATATTGATGCTGTGGAACCGAACGTAGTGAGTGCCTGCCTTCAGCAGATTATACACGATCCAGCGCTCGCTTGTGCGCAGGTTGAAGGCGCATTGGCTCAAGTCGAAACAGCCGCTGCGCGGACGGGGGATACGATCCGAGATGTACTCGATTTGCCGCTCAATCATGCTCAGGAAACAGTTTTAACATGAAACTACCCGCTATGATTCATAAAAGATATATCTCAGTCATCTGTGTTTGGGCCATTGCAGTGAGTGAAGTGATGGCCGCTGATTTGGGGTTGGAACCGTCGGTTCAAACTCGATCCGATTTTGATGCGCCGGATGCGGCGAATGCGACCATCACACTAACAGAGGAAACGAAGAGCCAGAGCATTCAGTCAAATGAAACACAAGTCGTGTTCGATTGGCAGACTGTATTGAAAGAGATACCGCCTTATGTTTATTCGATGAATAGCCCGGCTATGTTGTTTGAAGAGCGTGTTTCGCGTCCGGATTGGGCGCCCTTAATGAAGTATCTTCAGCCTCGTCTGTTGCGCGTGCATAGCTCCGCGCAGATTCAGAAGTCCTGGATGCGAACAGGCGAAGAAACCTGGGACTATGATAAAATAAAAGGCTCTCTCTTGGCCGCAAAGTTACCTCCCGAAACGGAACTATTAATAAATATATATCGCTGGCCTAATAGTTTTGATGCGGATGAAGATGGCCGCCTCGATTTGGATCGTATCGATGATTTCGCTGATTTGTGTGCCGATTTGGTTCGCTATGTAAATATCGAGCTCGGGCTGAATGTTAAGTATTGGGAGATTACTAACGAACGTGATTTTGCCTATTGGAGAATTCCTAAAAAAGGCAATCAACCGGATCCGGTTGCGTTAGCCGAATTGTATAATCGTGCTGCGGTGGCAATGCGTGCCGTGGATGATTCGATTATTCTGGGAGGCCCTGCTGCTTGTAGTCCAGTGCCGATCGAGCCGCTCTTGGAATTCGCACGCCATGCTAATGAAAATTTGGATTTTATCTCTTTCCATTCCTACGCATCAGGAGACAATTCCGAAACGGATACAGTGATTTATGATAAAGTTTCTGTAATGGCGTCGGATGCAAATGAGTTGATTCAGCGATTACGTGAGGCCCTCGGTCGGGAAGATTTTGGCGTTCATTTGAACGAATATAATATCAATTATAATTGGCGGTCCGAGGAACCCAGAATGTTGACCCATAAGGGAGCTGTATTTGATGCACTGCTGTTGGTGGCTCTAGTGGAAACGCCCGGTTTGACTGCTGCCAATGCCTGGAATGATACGGAGCGTGTGTATGGCAAGAGTGATGGTAAGGGAAATCTACGACCTGCTGCGCATGTGTTTCATTATATGAATGAATACTTTCAAGGGAATCGGGTCGCATCGGAATCTTCACAGCCTCATGCGGTCGTGCCCTTCGCTGTAGCTAGTGCAAATGGAAAACTGAGTTTTGCACTGATCAACCGAAGCGGAGTTGGGCAGAATGTATCACTTCAATCGATGACTGAATTGGATGCAGCATGGTATTCCGCAAGGATCGATGAGACAGGCTTACATCACACCGGACCTGTCTTCCCCTTTAGAGATGAAATCAAAATGTCTGCGGATAGTGTGTTCTTCTTCTGGCAGGACTAGGCTTAATTTCGACTATTCCTAGCTTTAGTTATGAAAACACCGAACACTTCACTTCGCGCTGCATTATCCTGTCATAGTTGTCCACTGATTGAACTCTTAAGTTTCATTGCGATTACTGCTGTGCTCTTCGGAATCTTGATAGCTGTGGTTGGCCAGATGTGACAAGTGGGGGAACTGTACCAGAAGGATTTTCGTTTTAATTTGTAAGGAAACGGTATGCGTATTGAGTTTAAAGCTACATCTTTTCCCTCGCTGAGCGGGGTGGATATGAAAGTTCCTGTTTGGTGCATGACGCCACATAGGGGCGCTTGTTTGCATCGGTTTTTTGATACCTGCCCGATCAGTCCATCGGGGCGCTATCTGGCCTTATTTGGAATGCCCTTTGAAAACAGGTTGAATGCTCCGGGAGATTTGGGGCATGTGGTCCTGATTGATTTGCAAACCGGCGAAGAGCGAGTGGTGGCACAAACCGCAGGCTGGGAGCCTCAGTTGGGCGCAAATTTGAATTGGGGGATCGATGACCATCATTTGTATTTTAACGATGTGGACTGTCAGACCTGGGAGCCGCAACTTGTCCAATTAGATCCCTTGCGTGGCACTTCTGAACGAACGAAAGGGGGCGTGTATCATGTGTCTCCGGATGGTCGTTTTGCTGCCGCCGCATCACTTGAAAAAATGATTCGCACCCAGATCGGGTATGGAGTTCTGATTCCACGCGAGAAAATTGGGCAGAATATCGGCGCACCCGAAGATGATGGTTTGTATGTCACGAATCTCAATACAGGCGAACGGCGCCTTGTGTTGTCACTGGCAGAAGCAGCGCGCTATATTCCAGAACTCGACGGTGGAGATTTAGACGATTGGGAGCTCTACGGCTTCCATGCAAAATGGAGCCCGCAGTCGGATCGACTGATCTTTACCATACGCCGCTTTCCGAGGCATGGAGCCATGCGCTTTAATCTGCTCTCATCGGATGATCCCAAGCAGCAGATACGTTATGATGTATTGACCTTGCGGCCAGATGGAACCGAGGTTTGTAACGCCGTTCCAGCCAGGCATTGGGAGCCGGGCGGGCATCATATCAACTGGTTTCCCCATGGAAAAAAACTATCCATGAATTTGGGTGGTTTTGCCAATGAGCTGCGCTTTGTTCAGGTTGCCGCCCATGGGGACGATCTGAAGCTGATGCATGCGGATGCCATTGGCTCCGGACACCCGACAGTTTATCCGGGAGAGCGAAACGTTTTGACTGATGCTTACGCTGGGGAGCCGGTGGCTTTTGAAGATGATACTGTGCCATTGAGATGGGTGGATCTTCAAAGCGGTCGCGAGCGGTGCCTCGCCCGCATCGGAGTTCGCACGGAGCCACAGCCAAACAATGCACTGCGAGTGGATCCACATCCGGCATGGGACCGATCATGGCGCTATGTTGTCTTTAATGGTGTCGCTCCGGGGGAAAATACACGGCGTGTCTTTCTTGCGGATCTCGAATCAGTTGTGAACTCGAGCGATCAATAATCACATCATTTCAAATGGTTTTTAGCAGAAATAAACAGAGTGGTTCACCTTCCAGAATCCCAGATGCGGATCGCATTCCATTGCCGCAGAAGGCTGCCTTTAGTTTTGGTTACGGAGTCGACTATTTGGCGGCAGGCTTGACGACCAGCATCCTGTGGATGCCATTTTTCAACATCGGCTTAGGTATTTCGCCTATGCTACTGGGAGTGATGCTGATGGTGCTGCGCGCTTGGGATGCACTGACGGACCCAATCATGGGGAATATCTCCGACAATACGCGCACCCGATTTGGCCGCCGCCGACCCTATATTCTAATTGGAGCTCTGTTGACTGCGGCGCTTTATTTATGTCTTTGGCGCATCCCCGAAGGCTTGGGGGCGGTGAAACAATTCACGACTCTCTGTATCGTTGGCATTCTCTTCTTCACATGTTTCACCATGTGGTCGATCCCATTCTACAGCTTACAAATGGAGCTGACGCCAAACTACGATGAGCGGACGCGTCTTTCGGCTTGGGTCGCTATTTCGGGGAAATTTATATATTTATGCGGGGGCTGGGTGATGGCCTTGGCTACATGCAAATTATTCGCCGATCCAGAAACCGGAGAGGCAGATATCGTGGCCGGTATGCAGGCGACCAGTTGGTTGATTGCAATAGTCATTGTTATCATGGGGCTGGTGACAGCGATCTTTGTCAAAGAGCGCTATTACGAGACTGCGACTGTTAATCGGAAATCAAGCGGGTTGATCGATAGTATTAAAGAATCACTCCATTGTGCCCCGCTTTGGTATTTAATCGGCATCTCATTTTTCCTCATAGCAGGTTCATCAATCAGTAATACACTGGGGCAATATGTGAGTATTTACATCCTATTCGACGGAGATCTCAGTGCCGCCTCTGTTTTGAATGGATGGCGTTCAACCGGAGTGATGGTTATTGGCATCATCAGTATCCCGGTTTGGACTTGGTTGAGCGAGTATTTGGATAAGAAGATAATCGTTTCTTGTATGCTCGCGGGGACTTTTCTTGGGCATACTTTGAATGTTATATTTATAAATCCTGATATGCCTTATTTGTGGCTCATTTCTTCAGTCTTTGAATCGGGGGCGATTGGAGCAGTTTGGCTGTTTTTACCCTCCATGAAGGCGGATGTCGCTGATTATGATGAGCTGGATACAGATCAACGTCGTGAAGGCTCGCTGAACGCTTTTTATTCATGGTTTGTTAAGGTCGCCTTCACCGTTGGTGCGGGGATGGGGGGATTTATCCTTCAGTCGACTGGATTTGATGCGAACCTCGATGCGCAAAGCGCGGAGGCTCTTTTTCGAATGAAGTGGGTATATATACTTCTGCCATTAGTCTTATGGTCCTTGTCACTTTACTTCATTATTCGTTATCCGCTTAAACGCGATCGGATGGGAGAAATTCGTTCCGAATTAGAGATGCGCCGTGGGCAAGTCTAGTGCCTTGCTAAATAGCAACCGGAGCCTATTGCTGCCGGGAAATATAAAATAAGTAGAATCGAATGTTATTTCCTCAAACGAACCAATGCCGTGAAATCGTCAATCTCGACGGACTCTTTCAATTCGCTCCTAATGTAGAGGGCGATGCTGAGTTGAATGATTGGACGCAAGCACTGCCCAAAGACGCTGTCGAAATTGCCGTTCCCGGTAGTTGGAATGAGCAGTTAAGAGAGTTGCATGAGTTTCATGGCGAAGGCTGGTATCAACGCGATTTTTGGGCACCCGCTGGCTGGAAGGGGCAACGCATTCGATTGAGAATCGGTGGAACTGCTGGTAATGCGAAGGTCTGGGTTGACGGTAAAGCTGTCGGCGGACACACGGGGCCGCATCTTCCATTTGAGTTCGATTTATCTGAATTTGTAGAGCCTGGCGCCTCACATCGCTTGACCATCGCAGTGGATAATACTTTGAGATACCAATCGCTGCCACCGGGGCAGGCCCGTCGTGAGGAAGACCGGGCCGGATTTGGATTAGGGTATCCGGATGTTCCATACGATTTTTTCCCGTATGGGGGCATTCACCGATCAGTGCTGCTGTATGCTACGGCGATGGATTCAATTGAGAACATCGCTGTCGAGACGGACTACCAGGAGACGACTGGTGTCGTGAAAGTTAAGCTTCGATTGAATGGTAAATCGGATGGATTGTCTGTTAAAATGAACGTCGATGACCAAGCGGTTACATTGCCAGTTGAGTCGAATGAAGTCATCGGGGAATTGACGATTGGGAATGTTCAGCTCTGGTCGAATCGTAATCCATTTCTCTATACCCTTAAGTGTGAGCTATTGTCACCGGACGGGGCTTTGCTGGATGTATATACACTCGATATTGGCGTGCGCCGGGTTGAAGTGCAGGGCGATCAATTGTTGCTGAACGGGGAGCCCATCTTCCTTAAAGGGTTTGGCAAACACGAAGATTTTCCAATTTTGGGAAAGGCGTGGGCACCTGCAGTTGCCGTGCGTGATTATGATTTAATGAGCTGGCTGGGGGCCAATTCGTTTCGAACGTCACATTATCCATATGCCGAGGAGATGCTGAGTATGGCGGATCGCTTAGGCTTCTTAGTGATCAGCGAAACTCCATTTGTGTCACTTTCAGAGCGTGTCTATACAGATGATTTTCGAGTGCAGGCCTGCCATGTGATTCGTGAGCTGATTCAGCGTGATTGCAATCATCCCAGCGTCATCCTGTGGTCACTGGCAAATGAGCCCTATATCGAGAGTGATGCGGGGGAACGTTTCTTCCGTGAAATGGCTGAGACCGCGCGCGCTTGTGATTCGACTCGCCCAATTATGTATGTGGCCCATGAGTGGCCGGAGCAAAACCGAGGTGCGCAGCATTATGATTTGTTGGGAGTGAACAAATATTACGGCTGGTATCATGAAACGGGGGATATACAGGGGTCCCTGGGCAAGCTTGTTGAAAATTTGGAAGCCTTTCATCAACAAGTTAAAGGTCCGATCATGCTCGCCGAGTTTGGGGCAGACGCAGTCGCTGGCTTGCATAGTGATCCGCCGGTGCTCTTTTCCGAGGAATATCAATCAGATACGATCGAAGCCCAGTATTTGAAAGTTCGGGAATTGCCTTGGGTCATTGGGGCGCATGTTTGGAATTTTGCAGACTTTAAAACCGCACAAACCATCAATCGAGTGGGGGGGAATAAAAAAGGAGTCTTTACCCGGGATCGTCAGCCTAAATTGGCTGCCCGCACCTTAAAGAGATTGTGGAATGATACAGATAGTGATTCGTTTTCTCGCTGATCCTTTGAAAAAATTAGATGCAGACTCAAATCAAAGTTTTTAAGGACATTCCTTTCCTCGGAATTGATCGTGAGGAGAAGATGGATGCCTATTTACCTGAAAACGCGACTTCAGGTCTGTATCCAGCCGTATTGCTGATTCATGGCGGCGGGTGGCGACTGCTTGATAAAGCTTCTGAGCGTGAAGTTAGTATTGCCCACGATTTAGCTAAGGCTGGCTTTGTAGTTTTTTCGATCAACTACTTGCTGAATGTCGGTGATACACAGGAAGACGGAAGCTTCCAACTGACGAAGTTGGCATGGCCGACGAACTTGTATGACTGTAAAACTGGGCTGAGGTTTATACGCAAATTTTCGAGTCAGTATAATGTGGATCCAAATAGGATTGCAGTGATGGGGGCCTCCGCGGGGGCGCATTTGGCGATGATGCTCGGCAGCACCGTTTCAAACGAGGAGCTGAACCAAAGCGGTCTCTATACGGACGAATCGAATGCGGTCTCCTGCGTCGTCAACTTATATGGAGATTATGATATCCGCGGGCGCAAGGTATCACCTTTCGAAGGGGCGACCCCAGAAGAAACGAAAGCCAACGAGCGCGAGGCTTCTCCGGTGACTTGGATTGATTCCAATATGCCGCCCATGCTGATTGCGCACGGAGCGCGGGATGAAATTATTCCAGTAGAGCGATCCCGATTGCTGGTGCAGCATCTGAAAAAGTTGAATTTGAATTATCTTTATTTGGAGCTCTCTAAAGATGGACATAGTTTTGATTTTCATCCTCAGACTCTGGACCTTGCTACGATCGTCATTCAGTTTTTGAATCAATATCTTAAGGTAGATTGAAAGCTGTTTGCTGAAGATTGCAGGGATTTGGTTTAAGGCTTGTAGTTTTGCTTATCATTACGTTAGAAAAGTAAATATTTAGTCAATAATCCTATCCGCTGTATGAATGTACTACTCCTTGAAGATGAACCAGAGCTCTCCGCAGTCGCTTGCGAGCAAATTGAAAGCCGTGGGCACAAGGTCTTTGCAGCTCTCGATATTGCACATGCTAGATCCATTTTGGAGGATGACAGTGTGCATGTTGACATCCTAGTGGCTGATCAAAAGGTGCCGGACGGCAATGGCTCACTGTTTGCCATCGAAACAAAGGCTATGCCGCGTGGTATTAAGGTCGTTGTGGTCTCCGGTATGTTGGCTACGCCTGACATCGAACAGCTCAAGAAGCACAATGTGGATTACTACCACAAGCCCTTGCTTTATTCCGAGATCGTTGAAAATTTGATACAAAAGCACTTCCCGGATAGTCATTGAAGAGACAGCTGGGTTTTTTCTTAGATCCAGCAGTTTTCTTAGTAAAGTGCTTCCGGTGTGGCCTCTGTTATGACTTAAGCCAGAAGCTTCGGTGATTGTATGCTGGGTATGATGATTCGCTTTGGCGTTTATCACGTATTTTAATTTTCGTGGTGTAACTACTTTCTTTATTGGTTCTGAGGTTTGGATAGAGTTATTCTGTTTCTCTGAGAGAATTATTATGAATATCGAGTCCTACATCCGCACCATTCCAGACTTTCCCCAGCCTGGCGTGACTTTTCGCGATTTTACGCCTTTGCTGGCACATGGGCCGGCTTTTAAGGCTTTGGTTGATCAGTTGAGTGCGCGTTATGCTGAGAAGTCAATTGATGTCGTAGTTGGGATAGAGGCACGTGGTTTCGTTCTCGCATCTGCGTTGGCCTACGCCTTGGGCGCAGGCACGGTTTTGATTCGTAAAGCGGGTAAGTTGCCACACCAGACACATGCGCAGGAGTATGAGTTGGAGTATGGTTCCAGTGTCTTGGAGATCAGTTGCGATGCCTTGCAGGCGGGGCAACGGGTGTTGGTGGTGGATGATGTGCTGGCCACCGGCGGCACTGTGGGGGCGGCCATCAAATTGTTACAAGAGCACTTTTCGCTCGCACTCGAAGAGCTGGTTTTTCTGATTGAACTCGATGATTTAAAGGGCCGCGAAAAGTTGTCGGGGTTATCGGTTCATTCGGTATTTCATTATTAATTGAAGAGGCATGGCGCCTGCTTTGAAACTGTGTTTACTATGAAAATGAAAATTTGGTGTAATCTTTCTCTCGGCGATGCGGAACGACAGTTGTTGTGTGATGGGCTCCAAGGGCATGAGTTGATCGAGTCTCAGGTCGGGGCTTCGTCGGTGTTGGCCGCAGCTGATCACGATGAAAGTCTCTATCAGGCAGATATTGCGTTGGGGCAACCAACGACTGAGGATGTTTTAACTGCACCGAAGTTGAAATTTTTGCAGATCACCAGCGCCGGATATACCCGTTATGATACGCCTGCTTTTCGGGCGGGCGTGCGGGAGCGAAATATTATCGTCGCGAACAGCTCGTCTGTATATGATTTACCCTGTGCCGAGCATTTGATGTCTTTCATGTTAGCGCAAAGTCGTAACTTGCCGGCAGCGCTTGCCGAGAATACATGTGGGAATGGCACTCTGGAATGGAATACACTGCGTGCGGGGTGTCGACCTTTAGCCGGGCAGTCGCTACTCATCTTGGGATACGGTGCCATTGGCGAAATGTTTGTAAAGTTGCTAGCTCCCTTTGATATGGAAGTGGTTGCTGTGCGTCGATCGCCGACTGGGCATGAGTTGGTACGTACGGTCGCTTTGGACGCTTTGCCTGAGCTTTTGGGTCGGGTGGATCATGTGGTCAATATTCTGCCAGATAGCGCGGAGACCTTGAATTTCGTCGACGCGAAATTCCTGAGTCTGATGAAAGCGGGAGCCACCTTTTATAATATTGGCCGGGGCACCACGGTAAACCAGATCGATTTGGCAGATGCCTTGCGCTCAAATCATCTCCATTCAGCCTGGTTGGATGTGACTGATCCGGAACCTCTACCACAATCGCATCCTTTGCGTCAATTATCCAATTGCTACATGACACCGCATACAGCGGGGGGGCATGCCGGCGAGTCTATCAGTGTGATTCGACATTTTCTGAAGAATCTAGCAGCCTTCGAGTCGGGGCAAGCATTACGCAATCAAATTATGTAAGTTCTTCAGCGTGAGTTTTGTAAGGCGTTGATTACATCTTCCGGTTCCGCGCGGCTCCGATAGTCGACGTCGATTGATCGCCAGATGACACGACCACTGCGATCGACTATAAAAATCGCAGGTATCGGTAGTCGGCTGCCATTGCCCTGGTTGATTTCGACTAGGTCGAGTCCACGGTCCTTGCGCATATGATCTAAAAATAAGCTGGGCACGTCCCAAGCGACTCCATACTGCATCGCAACATCGCAATCCTGATCGGAGAGCACTGTGAATTCTAGTTTGTCTCTTTCGATTTGAGATAAGGAGTTGTCGGGTTTTTGTGGGCTGATGGCTACTAGTTGAGCACCTAAATCTTGAATCTCCTGGATGCGTGATTGTAGGGCATGTATCTGTAAGTTGCAGTAGGGACACCAACTGCCACGATAAAATACGAGCACGACAGCACCTGATCGTACAAGTGAGTTCAATGCTACTGGATGATTATGTGCGTCCTGCAAATTGAATTCAGGCGCTGGTTGACCAATCGCAATTGCCTGAGCACCTACGCCTGTTTCGCGAGCTGCTACGATGAGTTTATCGACTTCTAGCATAAACTCTGGTTTTATCTGACGTGTTTTTGCCACTTGAGCGGCTAGTTGATCTTTTAAATTTGGCATATTCATATGAATGTATCGTTTTCACGAATTTGCCAGTCGAGGGGTGATTTATTGTGCGAGATCGGTATCGGCACTGATCGCAATATGTATGTTAGGATTTTTGCAGGCTGGTCAATTTAGCGGGAGACAGAATTAGTCTGGAGTTTAGGGGCGTGACAATGCCTGTGCTGGCACTATCAGTTCCTGTATGTTGAGTGCTGATATTAAGGTTATATTTCAAGATATAGATGGATGTCTAAACCCTGAGGACGGGGAGGCGTTTGGAGTGGCCACGGACTGGGAACCGACCATGAATCAAATTCGTATGTTGCGCTCAATCGATGACGCTGTAGAGGCTTCGACACTTGATTTTTTTGTGATGAATACGGGACGCCCCTGGTCTTTGGTGCGCAACATCGTTCAGCATTTTAAGAGCTCAAAGCTGCGCTATTGTCTATTGGAGCATGCATGCGTTCTGTATGATCGTGAAACTGATCGCACGATTGATTGCGCGGCGTTGGCCAAGCGCTATGGCTTTGTTGCACTGGCGGACCGTTATGAGAATATTCGAATAATTGAAAAGTTGATTGCCTGGTATCGTGCGCGTGGACAGGCCCAATTGGAGGCACATTATGGTGTGGATCTCTCGCCGATTGAGAAGTTTGGCAATTTGTCTTTTGTCATTCCCGTAGAGGCTGATGGTGGCGAGGTGCTGCAGAGAATTGAATCGCTGGCACGTGCGGACTTGGATCCACTGCAGATCGATCAATTAGACTTTGTACGTTCCGATCGTTATATAGATGTGTTGCCGGGTATTCACAAATTGGACGGTATTCACTTGCTAACCAAGCATCTAGGTGTCGCCCTGAATGAGGCAATGGCGGTAGGTGACTATCTGAATGATTTGACGGTTTTTGAATGCTTCGATCAAGTGATGTGTCCAGCGAATGCGCATCCGGATATCCAAGCATTGGCCCGTTCCAAAGGCAGTGGGGGTTTTGTGAGCCGCTTGTCATATGGGGCGGCATTACTACAGTTGCTTTCAGACTAAGTCGCAGCGCTTGCTAGCTAGAGTGAGAAGGGCGCTTAAGTTTGTCGTGCACATGTGAGAAATACTTGTCTCAGCTCATCCCAATTGGGGTCGTCTTCTACGTTTAACTGAATCGGCAGCTTGGGGACAGAAGCGAGCGCTTGATTGATGCGAATGCCCACCTCGTTTACATCAGACAAATAGAAGTGCCACTCGCGGGTGCCACGGGTGGTATAAACAAAGGCAAGTATGGCTGCGAGATCGGGGTCGAGTGCTTCCAGTAGTCGATCTTCGAAAACTTTCATGTCAGCGCTTTGGGTATCGCTTGGCATGCCACTGCTGTCGGTAACTTCAAATGTCCATACGATCGTGAGTCGTCTAGGGTAGTTCGCATCTGCTAAAAAGTGCTGCAAACTGGGGCGAAAGCGTAGCACGCTAGGATTATTCGGATCCTTTCCCTTTGCGATGCTCCAAGCGTCAGAGTTGGCGGCGACTATTTTCATATTGGAACGTGGCGATTTTTAGGGCTTATTTGGTGAAGTATGCCCAAACATTGTGGCGTCCATACGGTTTGATGTGGGCCACGTATTCTTGTTTCTTTATTTCCAGAGGCAAGTTCGGCACGGCGCGGTCGACGTAGACCCGGTCGCCGGGGCAGGCGCTACATAGGCGGCTCGCAATATTGATGGGGCGGCCTATGTAATCATTACCAATTTCAAGATGGCTGGCCAAGCCGAAGCAGATGCCGGCGCCAATTTCCTGTGGGGCTCCATGGGTGAAGTGAGGGCTATCCTTGACCATGGACCAGGTGTGGCGAAGGTTGAGTGCCGCGTTGAGAGCTTCGCGCACCGCGATTTCGCGATCAGTCGGGCTGGTTTCCCAAATCGCTAAGACTCCATCGCCGAGGAATTTGGTCATTTCAGGGGGGAAGCGTTGCAGGGCTCGGTTGACCATATGGTAGAAGGCGGACATCAGACCACATGTGTAGGGGGATTCAATTTCGGGCTTTTCACAAAAAAGGCTAAATCCGCGAATATCGATGACGAGTGCCAGCACTTCGCAGGGCTTTCCAAATTCGACTTCTGGTTCATTATTCTCGATGAAGGGGTAGTTGGTGTAGATTTCCTCTTCAAATTGATAATAATTCGATTTTGTTACAGAGTCGCTGTAAAAGCTAAGTCCTTGTAAGTAGCGATCATAGGCAACTGGACGGTATTGGAGTTCAGATACGCCATATCCGTCGCTGTGTTGAGTGCGACTGGTATAGAAGCGCGCTGAGTATTTGCGCACGCGTTCTTCTTTGCCCTTCAGCTTATGAAGTACCTTAGACACTTCCGGTTCGTCCAGCACGATGAAGCACTCAAAGCCGTCGACGGTAAAATAGACATATTTGTATTCAGGATGTACGGTTTGGAAGCGACTGCAGATGTCCCAGAAATCTCGAAATTCCAGACCTGATATAGGATATTGTCTTTGTATGATGGTTTGCGCCATATGTCCTTAGTGTCTGAATCCGTGCGGCTAGGCTTTGGGAAGGAAGAAACCGCGTTGCTTGTCATTGATCTCGAGTTCACATTTCTCCATGACCAGTAACATGTCTTCCCAGGCCATGCGTTTCGTTTTGAGTGTGCCGTTGCGCAAAAGATAGGATGGGTGAAAAGTGATCATAACAGGGATATTCTCGAAAGTGGCCCAAGTGCCGCGCACGGAGCCTAATTTACGCTCCGGATTGGGGCCGAGTAGGCCAGTGACAGCTGCGTTGCCGAGTGCTACGATGACCTTAGGCTTAATGATTTGAACCTGTGCCTGTAGGTAGGGGAGGCAGAATTGCATTTCTTCTATCGTGGGCGGGCGATTGCCGTAGGGCTTGTCGTGTTCAGGACGCCATTTTAATATGTTGGTGATGTATACCTCTTCGCGGGAGAGTCCCATGGCACTGATGATTTTGGACAGCAATTGTCCTGCTTTACCGACGGCAGGTTCGCCTGTGCGTTCCTCTTCCGTGCCTGGTGCTTCGCCGCAGAAAAAGATGTCGGCTTGATGAGAGCCAGCTCCGAAGACGACCTGACCTTGCGCGCTGAGGTGCTTTCGGCAAACCTCACAGTTTTCGACACGTTCTTGTAACCACTGCAGTTGAGTGACAGAATCGCCCGCTGGGAGTGAAATTTCCGGAGGCGCTGGTAAGCGCGGAGCAGCAGGGGCTGGCTCGACCAGCTGTGCGGGAGCGCGGTCCTTGCTTGTTGTGGAGGGCTTGATCAGATCATGTAGGTCCGCGTGCACAGCCGAGGTTACGCGTCTGTCATGCGCAGTGTTGCCTGTCGTGGCTTTCGCCGCCAATTTTGAAGCTTTAGACGCGATTAGATCCAAGGTGTCATCTTTCACAAAGACACGGTTCACACCATCACGTTGTAAACGTCTTAACTCATTTGCAATTGCTTCCAGACCTGAGGACATGTTGTGAGCGTTGCGGATGGGGTGCGGCGCGTCGAGTCACTTTTCGTTGTGGCTACGAATAAAGCGATACGGGTGCTAGGGGAGGTCTCCCAAACGTGCGCCACAGCTGCGCAGCTATGCGACTCGACTGAGCCAAAGCCCCCAGATGGCAATACGATACTGAAAAAGTTGACTCTGATGGAGTGATGACTGCATGAGTGTCGTAGTTTATGTTATTTAATGGGCTTATCTTATATAGTATTGGCACGTGTTTTTTCTTTGTTGTAAACTTTAGAGGTGGGTGTTGTGTGTCCGTATTATGGGGTTAGTTGCTTATCCTGTGGTATTACTTAACCTTATTTATTGTATAAAAATTGCGTTCAGATAGAATTTTAGCATTAAGAAAGTGTAAAAAGTCTAGCTTCACTATATTGTGACTTTACGGGATGCTGGTAACGGGCCCATATTGGCCCCGTACCAATCCTGTATCAGCAGTGACCCCAGCTCCAAATTATGTCTGAGAAAGCAACATTACTCACTTCTATTCCACCGGTCGAAAAATCGGATTCAAATGATAGTCGTCCAGCACTTTTGTCGCCAACTCCCGTTGAAACTAAAAAAATCCAGCCGATCCAGCCAGTTCAGCCAGAGTCTAAGGCGCAGTCATTAACTTCGGTTCCGGCTAAAGCGAAAGCTGAATTAAAAGTAGAACCGAAAATTCAGGCTAAAGTCGAGCAGAAGAGTTCTGAAAAAGTGTCTTTACTTTCACAAACGAGAGAGGCGCCCCCAGTGGCTAAGGCACCGGTGCTTTCGGAGTTTGAAAGACCTCAGAATACTGAACCTGTTCGCCCAGTTGAGCCGGCAGTGGTCAAGCCTGTTGCGCTGTTGGAAACGGTAGATATTGAAGCAGTTGCGGAGGAACCCAGTTCGTTGACAATGTTGCAGGTGGCAACGTACGCGTCCTTTGTTTTGAATTTTGTCCTAGCGGGGGCGGTGGCGGTTGTTCTGTTTAAGAAGGCGTTGCAGCTTGCTGAAGAGCGCTATGTTGTTAGCGCAAAGGCGATGGCAATTGCTGGCATCTTGATTATGTTGCATGGCTTCTTTGCGACTTATCTTTATGCTTCGCACTTGAATCAAACCGTCAGTTCTGCCCCCTTATTTATAACCATGGCAGTTTGGGTATTTGTGGGGCCTGCAGTTGGGTTTATTACGCGTAATTTGCTTTCGCGTGGTCATAAGCCCAGCATGAAGCATTCGTTGATGGATGCTGGAATTTACGGTGTCATCTTTTTTCTGACTGCCTGTGGAGTTAGCTCAGGTATTAAGACTAATGCGGCGCTCTTGGCCTCGATTATGGCAGGTTTTTTAATGATCGTGCCGATTGCCCGCTCTATGACGGCGTTTGGTGTCGCTAAGGCGCGTCATCGTGAGTTGAACGAACCCTGTGAGAAAATCCTGATTTACGGCCTACTGATACTGCCTGCTTTATTGCCAGCCTTAGCATTTGCCCATGTTTGTGGGCTTAGCGATTCGTTGACTCTATTTTTGATTAATTTTATCACATTTGATTTCTTGTTGGTGGTGAGTTTGTCACTGATTGCGTCGGCGGAGCAGTTTATTCCTGAACCTGCGGAGGCAACTCCGTCTGTTCAAGAGAAGCCGAAGTCGATACCAGCTGTGGCATCGACAGGGGCCAAATCCGTTAAAAAGTCGGTGAAGTCAACGCCCGCTCCACAGCCCGAGAAGGTGATGACCGGTAATCCTGATGATCCGATTATTCAGTTTCTGAATGGAGAAACCGGGGATGATGAGGTGGCTCCAGTCGTCGAGAAAATTGCTTCGACCTCCAAGCCGGCGGCACGTAGTTTACCGCCGCGGAAGCCAGGTCTGCCGGGCATTAAGCCTCCTAAGAAACCTGGCTCGAGTCATGCTGCAAAGACTCCCAGTGCGCCCAATGCGCCTAAGGCACCCAATGCCCCGTCACGAGTCCGGGCGCCTGCTAAGCCTAAGAAACGCTTCTAAATTCACTTATTGTCAAAATAACTTAACTTCAAAATATTTACCCCAATGATTATGGATATTTCTGGTATGGGATTCACTGATGAGCTTTGCTCGCTTCAACCGGGCATGAGCCTCGGTAACTTGCACATAGTCAGTTTTATTGGTAAAGGAGCCATCGGTGAGGTGTATTTGGCACAGCATGAGATGCTGGGAAAGGAATTCGCGGTAAAAGTGATTCCCAAGGGATTTAATGGAGAAGACGGTGCGACTGTTTTTAAGCAGGCTGCCCGAATTCAGACGAAGCTCGATCATCCGAATATTTTGCGTATCGACGATTTGGGGGAAGAGGATATGTTCTATTGGTTGCGAATGGAGCACGTGGAGGGGGAAGTCACTGCAGATAAGGTGAGAATACGCACTCTGGATGACTTGATGCGTAATAACAAAGGCCCGTTGAGTGAAGAGGAAGTACATTACTATCTGTATTATCTCTTACTCGGCTTGGATCATGCTCACAACGAAGGTATTATTCATGCTGACCTGAAGCCTGCGAATGTGTTGATCACTGAGGATGGTGTGAAAATTTCGGAGCTGGGAGTCACTGATTTAATTGGACATGCATGGGATGATTTCCACTTACTGCGTAACGATGTGCGTTTGGAACCGACGCCTTTTGATCCATTGCCAGGTTTTAGTCGCGCACTCCCTTCATTGCTCAATGCATTTGAGTATTACAGTCCAGAGCAGCGCGCTGGTAAGCAGCCCGATATTGCCAGTAATCTGTATACGGTAGGTTTGATGACGTATCGTATGCTAACTGGGCGGCATTGCCTGTCGTTGGATTTACCGACTAAAGCGGTCAATGGAATCAATCCGCGGTGGGATGCATGGATGAAACAAGCGTTGGCTTATGATCCAGAGGATCGCTTCCAATCTGCCTCCGATATGCTACATGCGATTCCTGGACTCGATGCCGGTGAAGAAGCCGAGGATTCTGCATCTTCGGAGCAGGCAGCTAGTTAAGATTTCACTTTCTAATTACAACAGATCATCACAAACTCTAAATAAAATCATGTCCATGCAACGTAAATTCAAGGTAACGACCACCATCACACAGTATATGTGGGCTTCCTCCCGTAGCGATGCGGAAAAGTTCCAGGAAGAGCTGATTAAAAAGGGAAAGCTGGATGTCATACGTCACGGTGAGACAGATGTAAAATACTGCTTCACGGGGGGGAAAGATTTCGTAGAGGCACCGGAGGATATTTCTCAAACACGTAATCCGATTCAAGAGCCGCGTCGTGGTGACTGGCTGGAGATTGAGCATGGTGATGTGAAGGCCTGCGCTTTGGTACGCCGTCTCACGCGTCGTAAAGTGTACTACTATGAGGCACTTTCCAAGACTGAGCGCTCTGTAGATCGCGATCGTTGGATTCAGTGGGCATCTCAGCATCATATTCATCCTTCGTACGATGGCATCGTGCCACCTTTCATCGTGGACGAGGCCGTTGTCGCGCATGAAGAACGTGGTATGCTCGATGGCTTTAATGCCACACCTGATTCCTCTCTCATCCTTGAGATTCTGGATAAGTATGGTTATGTACCAGATGACTATGAAGTGGAGAACGGCTACTGGGCGGAAATTTACATTGATAATGCTATTTCTGAGAAAATTCTTTCCAGCCAACAAGAGCCTGCGCTTCGCACAGGCACAGACGGCGATCAGGAGTTCGGTGATTTTTCAGTGGGCTTCTCTGAAGAGTTACCCACAATGGACGAATTCGACTCAAAATTCTAAGTGATCGATTCTTTGATACAGATCACGATATTCAATACACCGAGAGGTTAAAATTATGGCACGTAAGCTCGCATTTATTAACTACAAAGGTGGGGTGGGAAAAACCTCACTCATCGTCAACGTAGCCGCATGTCTTGCGCAACGTGGCAAACGCGTATTACTCTGTGATCTCGACACCCAGTCGAATTCCAGTATCTGGCTCCTACGCATTGAGCGTTGGAACCGCATTAATATGGAGAAACGTGGTTCGGTTTATTCGATCTTCGATCCAGGTGATGAACGTATTAAAGACATCATTGTTAAAGACGTGGTCCGAGATAACCAGGGCAATGCACAGTTGCCGGGGTTGGATTTATTGCCGACGACCTTCAATTTAATCGATATTGAGAATGAATATAAGATCGATCCGCAGAATCCACATTATCTGATCTTTAATGAGCAGATTCGTGAGGTTGAAGATGATTACGATTTTATTCTCTACGATTGCCCGCCAAATATTCTGAATGCCTCACAATTGGGTATCTTCAGTGCTGATGAGCTTTATGTGCCAGCAAATCCGGATGCACTTTCGCTGATTGGTTTTACGCTGATGATTGAGAAGCTACTCTTGTTTTATCGTCGTTCCGCTGGATTCCGTGTGCCGGAAATGGGGAATTTTGCTCGTGTATCCGGTGTGATCTTTAATTCGATTAAGGCAAATGTGGATATTGGAGTGCCCAAAATGCGCATGCAACTCCGCTTGAATCAATTTAAGAAGCAGCGCTTGGTTTCCAATGAAGCGAAGATTTACGAGGCCTGTGTGCGTGATGCTACCATTGTTCGTCGTGCAGTGACACTGGGCTTGCCTGTGTGTTTGGTCGAGAGTCGTGAAGTCGCGGAGGGAGTTGGTAAGGACTACAATGACTTGGCCGAGGAAATTCTCGCACATAATGTTAATGCAATCGCCAAAGCGAATAGTAGTGCCGGGACGAGCATGGCAAGCGCGTCATAGAGACAACAGTTCTTGGTGCGACGATAGTTATTAGCGATTGAATGAGCGAAGATAAGACAAAGCAAGGGCATGGTTTGAATGTCGTCGAAGAGCTGGCAGCACGCTGGGATAAGGCTTCCTATCGGGCTCAAGGCTCACCCTTTGAGGATTTAAGTGTTTCGGCATTGGCTAAGAATACCGGCACCCGGGCATGGTCACGAGTGGGTGGTTCTGTCAAAGGCGATACCATTGCTCGCTACATATACTTAAGTTTTGAAGAATTGATTGAAGTGGAGAAGCTTGATTTGAGAGCGGCGACTCAGCTTTTGGAGATTTGTGAAGCCACCTTTCTGTTTGAGGAAGAGTGTAATGAGCTCGGTTCTTTTGAAGGAATTGATGGTCAAGCTTATCAGCAGCGGATGCGCTTTGTGGAAGAGTTTGGGCTCTATCAAGATTATCCAGTAGCTTTAGCTAATTTGGATGTGGATTTGCGCGAACTGTGTGCGGCCGAAGAAATTATCACCTTTGTAGATTTGATGGAATTTCTCGACCGTCTTTCCGACAAGGCTTGGATTGGTGGCAGTTATCGTAATCTGCAGAATGTGTTTGCTCACGGTGATGAAAAGGGCTTAACACGTTTTTTTCCTTACCGTCTGGGGCATCGAGGCTTTCATCTGCCGGAGGCACTGTCTTTTATTCTTAATCGTATTAAACAGCATGAACTGAATTCGGTTTTTGAATATCATGAACGTCGTCGGAAACGTACTCGATTGTCGAGTAAGCGAATGGAGATGCCTTCAGTTGTGGAGAATCGTCTGATGCCAGAGGTGATTAAATGCTTACATTATTTTTGCAGCCATCAACCGCGCCTATTGATTCGTTTGCATGATTCGGCTTATTTGTGTCGTGAGTTGATGTACTTAAATGATCCGCAAACTGAAGGGGTGTTGCACTGGCTCATCCATTTGACCTTAGGTATTTTTCGACCACCGCAAGAAGCTGATATCGATGAAGAATTGAAAAAGTTAACAATTCCGCAGGATTCTGCTCTATTAAAAGATTTAAGTGATCTATTAAAAGAAGAGGCAGGATGAGTTGTGGTATTATTCCTGACTATAAGCTAGGTTGAAGTGTGATGGACTGTGAGCAATTAAAAGCGGATTTAGAATGTATTAGTGGCCATCGCCCTTTCGCGGCAGGCGAAAGCATGCTTGTTGTGCTTCAGCGACTGGATGCCGCGACGACAGCGTCATTTACGCCAGCGAGGCTGAAGCACTATCTTTCGCAGCGCAGTTACGTAAAAGCATTAGCTTGGTTAAATGATCCTTCAATGCCCCATAAAGTATGAGTGCACGAAGAAATGATAAAATCTCCACTGACGGTGGCGATGCCTTTGGAGCTAACCCCTTTGGCGGACTGGATGCCGCAGGCTTGCCGGCGGGAGAGGTGCTGCCTCGAAGCGCCTCAGCTAAGAAAAAGTCAGTCAAGAGTCGATCAAAAGGGCGCGTTGAAATTCGTAGGGAAAAAGCAGGTCGAGGAGGGAAAACCGTGACTACACTAAAGGAATTTCCGACGCATATTCCATTGAGTACTTTGGAGGCGATGACTTTTGAGCTAAAAAAAATATGCGCCTGTGGGGGCACTTTAAAAGGACGAATTATTGAATTACAGGGAGATGTCTGTGAGCGTGTTTGCGTTGAATTAAACGCCCGTGGCTATCAAGCGGTTCGTGCCGGAGGTTAAGTCTGACTGGTGGACACTTGTCTGGTATTGCTATGGTCGCACTGACGTCTCGTATCAGCAAAAAAGCCCTTCCGTATTTACGGAAGGGCTTTTGTTTATTAAGTGAACGTGAACTTAGTTCAGACTACTTGAGAGCAGCTTGTGCGGCCGCCAGGCGTGCGACTGGCACGCGAGGTGGGGAACAGCTGACGTAGTCGAGACCAACACTGTGGAAGAACTCGATGGAGGCTGGATCGCCACCGTGCTCGCCACAGATGCCGAGCTTGAGGTCCTTCTTGGTGCTGCGCCCCTTCTGAGCGCCGATTTCAACCAGTTGGCCCACCCCTGCTGCATCGATGGAGGCGAATGGATTTTGTGGCAGAATATCGAGGTCCTTGTATTTACCAAGGAATGTGCCGGCGTCATCGCGGCTCATGCCGAGACCAGTTTGTGTGAGGTCATTGGTGCCGAAGGAGAAGAACTCAGCTGTTTCAGCGACTTCGTCTGCGGTTAATGCGCCACGAGGCACTTCGATCATGGTGCCGACTAGATACTTGAACTGAACCTTCTTCTTTTCCATGACTTCTGCGGCAACGCGGTGCACCACAGCGACTTGATTCTTGAGTTCATCTGCAAAGCCGACGAGAGGAATCATCACTTCTGGGATCACCTTGATGGGCTTCTTGAGCTTGTAGCAAGCAGCAGCGGCCTCAAAGATTGCGCGTGCTTGCATCTCAGTGATTTCAGGATAGGAGATGCCGAGACGGCAACCACGGTGACCCAGCATAGGATTGGATTCGTGGAGGGCATGCACACGGTTGGAGATCACATCGACATCGACGCCGAGGGAGTTTGCAAGCTCACGCTTGGAGGACTCGTCGTGAGGAAGGAACTCATGAAGAGGTGGATCCAACAGGCGCACAGTTACAGGAAGTCCGCCCATTGCTTTGAAGAGACCGTTGAAGTCCTTACGTTGGAATGGTAGGAGCTTCTTGAGAGCCTTACGACGCTCAGCTTCGTCAGAAGCGAGGATCATTTGGCGCATGAAAGTGATACGATCACCTTCGAAGAACATGTGCTCTGTGCGGCAGAGACCGATACCTTCAGCACCATAAGCAATCGCAGCAGCGGCTTGATCCGGTGAGTCCGCATTGGTGCGAACGCCAAGCTTACGATGCTTGTCCGCCCACTTCATGACTTGGTCATACATTTGGAATGTGTAACTGTCTTCAGCTTTGAGCTTACCGTTGAGGACTTGATCCACTTCCGAAGGAGCGGTGTCAACTGCACCCGCGAAGATTTCACCAGTTGTGCCGTCGATGGAGATGTCGTCACCATTCTTGAAGGTCTTGTCGCCGATCGTGAGTGTTTCGTTGGCGTAGTTGATCACTACTTCAGAAGCACCACAGACGCAGACCTTGTTCATTTGACGTGCGACCAGAGCGGCGTGTGAAGAAACTCCACCACGAGAAGTGAGGATACCGTCGGCAGCGATCATGCCACGAAGGTCTTCCGGTGTGGTTTCCACACGGCAGAGGATTGCGTGGCCACCCTTGGCGGCAACGGCTTCAGCATCGGGTGCAGTGAAGCAGATCTTACCAGCTGCAGCACCAGGGCCAGCAGGAAGACCAGTTGTGAGTACCTTGGCTTTCTTCACGGCTGCAGGGTCGAAGACCGCAACCAGGAGCGAGGAGATGGAGTCGGCTGGGATCTTTTTAAGGGCTGTCTTTTGGTCGATCAGTTTTTCCTTAACCAGTTCAACGGCGATACGCACAGCGGCGAGGCCAGTGCGTTTACCGTTACGTGTTTGCAGCATCCACAGCTTGCCGTTTTCAACGGTGAACTCGAAGTCTTGCATGTCCTTGAAGTGCTTCTCCAGTTTCTTGCGAACCGCTTCGAGGTCTGCGTGTGCCTTGGGCATTTCCTCCTTGAGCTGAGCAATCGCGTTGGGGGTGCGGATACCGGCCACCACGTCTTCACCTTGAGCGTTGATGAGGTATTCACCGTAGAAGACTTTCTCACCATTTGCAGGGTCGCGTGTGAAGGCAACACCTGTGGCGCAATTGTCGCCCATGTTACCGAAGACCATGGCTTGAACGTTCACCGCGGTGCCCCATGCTGCCGGGATACCATATTTCTGACGGTAAAGAATTGCGCGCTCATTCTGCCATGAATTGAAAACCGCACCGATCGAGCCCCAGAGTTGCTCGTAAGCATCTTGAGGGAATGCAGTGCCTGTGCGCTTTTTAATGATCGCCTTGTAGCGCTTGATCAGCTCCTTGAGGTCATCGGCTGTCAATTCGTTATCAAGTTCGACCCCCGCTTCTTCACGGAGTTTTTCCAGGCATGCTTCGAATGGGCAATGGTCGTTCTCGTTGACTGCCTGCACACCCATGACCACATCACCATACATTTGGATGAAGCGGCGGTAGCAGTCGTATGCGAAAGCTTCATTGCCGGACTCGCTTGCGAGTGCCTTCACAGTTTTGTCGTTCAGCCCTAAGTTGAGGATGGTGTCCATCATGCCGGGCATCGATTCACGAGCGCCGGAACGGACTGAAAGTAGTAGGGGGTTTTTATCGGCGCCCAGCTTTTTGCCGACTTCTTTTTCGATCTGAGCAACTGAAGCTTTCACTTCCTTCTCAAGTGTCTTGGGATACTGGCGACCGTTGTCGTAGAAGTATGTGCAGACTTCAGTTGTAATTGTGAAACCAGGAGGGACGGGGAGACCGATACGAGCCATCTCTGCGAGATTGGCACCTTTACCGCCGAGGAGTTCCCGGAGTTTAGAGCTACCGTCGGTCTTTTGACCGAAGTCGTAGCTGTATTTTACCGCTGCTGCGCTCTTGCGCTTTGCGGCTTTCTTGGTGGCTTTTTTTGCTTTTTTAGCTGGCATAAGATTACGACCTTTTTGTGGATCGAGTTGTTATATGTTCGCTGCCAACGGCAACGAAGTTTGAGAAAGAACGTAGCAAAGACATTTCGCTCTGCCTGTCAATGGATTAGCATCTTGCCTGTATAAAGAATGCAGATCTGAATCGCACTGGTGTCTTACATTTTTAGTTTTCTGAAATAAAGTAAGATTGGAGTTTGCCCGAACTGTATGAAACCGAATAGGAGTTTAATGTAATGACAGAATATCTGGAACACGACGATAATAAGGACGGCCAGCAAGAGGCCTCACTTGGCGAGGGTATGAGCTTTTTAGAGCATCTAGAGGACTTTCGCTGGACGGTCGGGCGAAGTTTATTGGCTTTCATTGTTGGGATTGCACTGGCCACATTTTTTATCGGTGACATTGCTCAGATCTTAAAATTTCCGATCGTCAGTGCTTATGGTTCCGCAGAATTAGCTGATGAAAATTTAATTACCTATCGGCCGATGGGAGTGATTTCAGTTTTTATTCAAATCGCGTTTTTATCTGGGCTAACTTTATCCATGCCCTTTGTCTTATATTTTTTAGCGGCCTTTGTGGCCCCCGGGCTAACTGATAAAGAACGCAAGGTACTGCGACCTGCTTGTTTTGCGGCATTTATACTCTTTGTTTCTGGAGTTGCGTTTGCGTTTTTTCTGATTCTGCCACTCACTCTGGCATTTTCTGTGCAGCTGAACATGTACTTCGGTTTTGATCTGTTGTGGGCCGCTTCTGAATACTACAGCATGGTGGTTTGGTTCTCGCTCATGACGGGGGCATTTTTTCAGTTTCCGCTGATCATTGTAATTTTGGTATATTTGGGAGTGATTCCAGTGGAAAAATTACGTTCAATCCGTCGCGCAGTGTTTGTGGGCTTGATGGTCTTTTCGGCGTTCCTGACGCCGGGAGGGGATTTCGTCTCCTTGCCTTTGACGACTGGATTCATGTATGCGCTATACGAATTGGCCATCTGGGTCGGCGGGCGTGTGGAGAAGAAGAAAAAGGCCGAGGAGCTTGCGGATTGGGACGACGAGGTGGGTGAGTGAGGTCTTCACATTCCCGAAGATTGCTACGAACATTTTGGAAATGGCGGCGAACCTAAAAAAGAGGCCGTCCAAATGGACGGCCTCTTAAAAGGATGGCTTTAAAGCCAGAAATAATGGGTACTGCTTACTTCGAGGCTTGTTTTTGCTTTTTTTGGTCCATCAATACGACCATGAACATATGGTAGGAGAACCAGAACACTGCAGCAATTGGGACGGCAGTTAAGCAGGCTTGTAGTTGCGCGATCGTCGCATCTGGAGAAAAGGTGAAGGGAACCAGCAGAAACGACATCATAATAAACACGAGTAGTGTAAGCACTAATCCAAGTATTATATGAAAAGGTGTGAGTAGTTTTTGGTAAGCAGCGTTTTCCATTTGGCTTAGAAACAATTGCACTGACAGCGGCTGTCAAAGCGAAAGTTTCCTGAATTTGCGCAGAGAGGCATTTTTTGCCAAGCGGGCGATGCTTGTTTGGCAATTATTGTAGGTACGATTGAAGAGGCACGGGAGGTGTATATTCTTGGGCAGCTTTTGCCTGGTGTAGGTCAGGATACCTGTGTGCGTTTGAGTCCGAGTAGAAATTCGCGATTGCCGTCTGTGCCCTTGATGGGTGAATCCATGGTGCCAATCAGCGTCGCACCGGGGAGTTGGCTGAGTGCAAATTCTTTAATTTGTTCCAGCACGCGTTGGTGAATGGTTTCGTCACGAATAATGCCACGACCTGCATCCACTTCGTGTTTCTCCGCCTCAAATTGTGGTTTTACCAATGCGATCAGGCAGCCATCAGTTTCGAGAAATTGCCAAACTGCGGGTAATACCTTAGTGAGGGAGATGAAGGATAGATCCATGACTATGCGCGGATAACTATCGCGGGGGAGGTCGCCGATTTCCAAGTGACGGGCATTGGTTTTTTCTAGATTAGTGACCCGTTCATCCTGAATTAATTTATTGTGCATTTGAGCGCGCCCGACATCGACACAGGTAGCGCTGAGTGCACCCCGTTGTAGTGAGCAATCGGTGAAGCCGCCAGTGGAAGCGCCTACATCGAGGAAGTGCAAGCCTTCCATCGAGATTTCAAATTGATCCAGAAAGCCTTCTAATTTTTCGCCACCCCGGCTTACAAAGCGGGGTGGAGTTTCGACCCAGACCTCGCTATCCTCTGGTAAACTGCGTCCAGGCTTATCCAGGCGCTCAGTGCCCAGCTTGACTTTGCCCGCTAAGATCAAAGCCTTCGCTTGAGAGCGTGAGTCGGCTAGATTTTTGGCGACTAATAATTCGTCGAGTCGGAGTTTGGAAATTTTTGCCATAATTTAATTCGGATCGGGACGCTCACGCTTAACGAAATCGACATCGCTCGAGCGTATGTGTAGATCACGCTGTGGGTAGGGGATCTCAATGTTATTATCTTTAAAAAGGTCCCAGATTTTTAACAGCACCTGACTTTTGACACTCCCTACACCATTGGCTGGGTCGCTCAACCAGAAGCGAAGCTCTAAATTGAGCGAACTATCGCCAAATTCTTTAAGCAAGCAGACTGGTTTGGGGTCTTCCAAGACGCGTTCGTGTCCTTTCGCGGCTTCTAGCATGAGTCGAATGCACTCGTGCGGATCCGCATTGTACGAAACGCCGACGGGCACTCGCATGCGCACCAGTTCGTCGGTGAAGGACCAGTTAATTACACGCTGTGTGATTAGGTCTTCGTTAGGAATGAGGTGTTCCGTGCCATCACGGGTGATGACGGATGCATAGCGGGCGCGCAGATTGTTGATCCAACCATAGGTGCCTTCGATTTCAATGACATCTCCTGGTTTGATCGAGTTGTCCAATAGCAGAATGATGCCACTGACAAAATTGGAGACCACTTTTTGTAGCCCGAACCCCAGCCCCAAGCCGATTGCCCCGCCTAACACTGTGAGCGATGACAAATTGACGCCCATGGAGCTGAGTGCAATCATGGTAGCAATAAATATAAATAGAATACGGATGATTTTAACAATGAGCACGCGCAGTGAGGCGCTGAGTCGAGGCACGGTTTGTATTCTGCTTTCTAGCAGCCGTGTGAGTCCAAGGCTGATCCACATCGTGATTCCAAAAGCGACTAAACCTGTAATGATCCCCCAGGCCGAGATGGAGAGGGTCCCGACCTCGACGCGAAATTCTTGTAGATTATCATTCAGACCATCCAACTGTGCCATGGCATAGATTGTGGTGATCAGATAGCCCACCATGGCGACCGATCGAGCCCAGAAGAGATCTTTGATGAAACTGCAAACCAAGCCGATGATCATCCAGATGCAGCCTAGCAAGGTGAAGAAACGGAAAAAAGCGGTCGCTTGATCCATCGCAGTTAAGCTGACGTAGCCAACGAGGCACATTAACCAAGTTGCGATGAACCCCAGGTTCGCGCGTAGCCAAAAAAAAGGGCCCCAGTTTGCCTTCTCTCCTTCCAGACGCTCATTGTGAGAATTTAGAATACGTGAAAAAAGCAGAATTGAAAATCCGATGATGGCTAGTTGCCATAAATCGCCGGACTCAAATTGGCCTTTGGGCAGGAGAAATTCGCCCATTTGTTTCATAATATTCATAGTTAGTGAATAAGCATAAATGATTACTCTCGCAATCTTTTTGCAAATTTAGGAATCACCCTCAGGGTGCTAACGATGCGACTCTTTATACTACTACTTACTTTTACTTCGTCATTGCTGGGACAAAATAGAATTGGCACGGGGGCGGTCCAAAAGCTGTACCAGGAGAACTGTATGAGTTGCCATGGTGAGCATTTAGATGGTGGTTTGGGGCACTCATTGTTGGACCGATCCGAATGGACAGTCGTCGGGGATGAGCTCGATTTTATTCAATATGTGCAAGCCGGGGACAGCAATACCGGCATGCCGGGGTTTCGGGAGGCTTTAACTGTGCCTGAAATCCGATCGCTCGAAATATACATTGATGAGGTAGGCCAGCAGGCTCGTGATGTGGCTGGCGAGACTTCCGTGAAGCGTCAAGGAGATGTGTTGACGGCAGGTGGTTATGATTTCCGTTTAGAGCCGGTGATTGAGGGACTTCAAACCCCGTGGTCCATCTATTTTTTATCGACGACCGAGGCACTCATTACCGAGCGTTCCGGTCAGTTGCGCTTGTGGCGAGCCGGGCAATTGAGTGAGCCCATTACAGCTACCCCGAAGGTTATCACGCAAGGACAGGGCGGTTTACTGGAAGTGGCCGCGCATCCTGACTACTTGGATAATGGGTGGATTTACTTAGGCTTTTCCGCTGCAGCGGCGGATGCGGAGGGCACTAAGTATAGTATGACTAAAATTGTGCGTGGGCGGATCGTTGATGAGCAGTGGGTGGATGAACAGGTTATTTTTGAAGTGCCGGCAGAGTTTCATCGTCAAGCAGGTGTGCACTTTGGCACGCGTTTTGTTTTTCAGGATGGTTATTTGTATTTTGGAATTGGCGACCGTGGTGCTCAAAATCAAGCACAGGACCTGTCTCGGCCCAATGGCAAAATACACCGGATTCATGATGATGGGCGTGTGCCAGTTGATAATCCATTTGTAAATCAGGCGTCCGCCTACCCGAGTATTTGGACTTTCGGCAATCGTAACCCACAGGGCTTGGACGCACATCCTATTACCGGGGCGATTTTTGAGTCTGAACATGGACCGCGTGGTGGGGATGAGATTAATTTGATTTTGGCTGGCCGAAACTACGGTTGGCCAGTGATTACTTACGGGATGAATTATAACGGGAAGCCGATCACTGGGCAGACCGCCGCGCCCGGGATGGAGCAACCACTGCACTATTGGACTCCTTCCATCGCTGTATGTGGAATCGATTTTTATGAGGGAGATCAATTCCCTGAATGGAAGTATAATCTCTTTGCCGGAGGCCTTGCCTCGCAAGAGCTACATCGTCTTGTCATTGAAGACGGGCGGGTCATTCACGACGAGGTTATCCTGAAGAATGAAGGTCGCGTTCGGGATGTTGCGAGTGGCCCTGATGGTTGTCTGTATGTTGTCCTAAATGATCCGGATGTCGTGGCGCGTCTTGTGCCTGCTGCAGAATGAAAGCGACTCAAGTCATCTTACTCTGTGCGGCTGAAGCAGTAAATGCTCAAATGCTGGCAGAACGCTATTCGCTCCCCTTGCTGAATGCCACTCATTTGGAAGAGGCGAAGGCGCGTGAACTGGAGCGTTTTGTGCGTTCACAGATTTTAAGTGAGTTAAC
Organism: Thalassobacterium sedimentorum; assembly: GCF_031127905.1. GTDB lineage: Bacteria > Verrucomicrobiota > Verrucomicrobiia > Opitutales > Coraliomargaritaceae > Thalassobacterium > Thalassobacterium sedimentorum. The sequence continues at coordinate 67,437 of NZ_JARXIC010000022.1, forward strand.
GCAGCCTAACTATGTATTTCTTTTTTCGGCGACTGGCTTATCGTTGATGCAAATTCAGTCAGATCGTCTTTTGAATATTTGTGCTGATTTCTATGGTCCGACAGTGAACTATCGCCGCCATAAAGGTGGTGGCAAAGGGCAAATGATTGCCAAGGCAGTGGGACTTCATACTGGGCAGCTTCCCACGGTTTTAGATGCCACTGCTGGGCTTGGAGGGGATGCCTTCGTGCTCGCCAGTTTGGGCTGTTCGATCACGATGACGGAGCGTGTCGTTGAAGTGCGCGCGCTACTTGCAGATGGTTTACGTGTCGCTCGAGAGTGGGGGGGGCGCCATGAGGCATCATTGATTACGATACTTGATCGGATGCACTTACTTGATTCGGATGCTGCGAGCTATATGCAAACTTTGGCCCCGACGTGCTGCCCGGATGTGATTTATTTGGATCCGATGTTTCCTGTGCGCACGAAGCGAACTCAAGTCAAGAAGGAGATGCATGTTTTCCATCAGTTAGTTGGTAGTGATCCGGATGCCGACCAATTGCTGGAGATCGCCTGCGCTAAAGCAAAGAAGCGTGTGGTGGTTAAACGGCCACGTATCGCGCCTCAGTTGGCTGATGCCAAGCCCAGTTATACTTTAGAGGGGAAAAGTAATCGCTTCGATGTGTACGTCTGCGGTTGAACGCAACGGCTGTTTCTTAGTCTTCAGTTGTAGAATGCTATATAGGTCTTCAGGCGTACGTGGACCAAGCCTGATTCAAAGCAAATTTCAGATATTAGCAAAAGTCGACTGGACTAGTAGTGCTTAATTGTTCTGTGCGGTTTCGATTATGTTTAATAGAGGTTCTTTTTCGGACGCTTCTATAGCAGCGTCCTTCACCGCTTCCATGGCTGCGCTGGGATCTATCTTGACCCATTCGCGCAGGCTACGGCTGAGGTCATTTTTGCGTATTTCCGGATCACTTAAGGTGGCTGCCCAAATGAAACCGGCTTCGGGATCGTTGCGGGATATGCTCTGTACTAATGAAGACACGGAGCGGTCGCGTGCGGGGCCTTCTTCCAGTGTCGAGATCCATTCGGAGGCAGCCATCGGGTCGTGCTGAACATAATTATTAGCGACCGAGCCATACAGGTCTGCACTTGCATTCTCGTCGATGGTGTTGGGCAATTGACTTAGCCATGTGATTGCTTCTGCTGGATCTTCGCGCGACCATTGTTGAAAACCACTTCTTAAATAATTCCGCTGTTTGCTTTGTTCGACTGAATTTTTAAGGTAAGTAAAGGCTTGTTGAGGCGCTGCCTGCATCCAATTTGCATACACATTCTGTACCGCCATGCTACGTGCCTGATCGTCACTTAAGGATTCGGCCCACGCTAGGGCTCCGGCTTGATCATACTTAGACCAATCGTTGACGACTTGTGAGGCTAACTGGCGTTGTAGCGTAGAATCTTCTGAGCTAGCGATTAAGCTACGGATATTTTCTGAGCCATAGCGGGTGAGTTGCCAACCCATGCCTCGGAGTACCCGTTGTTTTTCGTCCTCGTAGCCCATACTGAGCGCAAAGTTAATCGCAGAAGCCGGATCGTGTTCTGCTAACTGGCGCGCATAGTTACTCAATGCATTCATACGTGCATTACCTGCGGGCAGGTCCAAAACAAAAGCCTCCGCACGAGCTGGATCTACCTGTGCTAAGGAGCGGATTACGTCGCCCACTTTACTGTCGTAGGTTTGCCCTGTGGCGACTTCGCCCACCCAGTCATAGATTTCAAGGATCTCATCATAACTTTTACGCCAACCTAAATTATTCAATGATACGTGTCGTAGCACCTCGCGTCGTTCCAATGGATCGGTTTTGGAGGCAATAAAAGCCTTGGCGGTATCGAAATCACGATTCAAGAGATTGCTGAAAACCTGTTTTCTAGAATTATAGATGGTACTATCCATCGGTTGAGAATCGAGCCAATCCAGTGCCGCGATGGGGTCTTCCTGTATCCAATTCTGCAACGCGCCTGAGAGTGCCTGCACCTTTTCCGGTCCATCCTCAAGGGAGAGTGCGGAGGCGCGTGCTGCTGCCGGATCCTGATTGGCCCAACGTTGATAGATATTACGCATCACCCAATCAGCTCGATGCCCGATAGCACTCATCTCTTGCGCGATTTCGATGGCACGTTGCGGATCGTCCTCGGCGATCGCCTGTGCGACACTTTGCATCGCGTTTTGTTGGGTGCGTTGATCGGTCACCTGTAAGGCCGAAGCGTAGGCTGCCATTGGAGCTTCTTGGGCCCATGCGCTATATAACAGACTGTACAAGCTTCGTTGCTTATCGAGTGGTTGAGCCTCGATATAGGCTTGCATTCCTTGAGGATTGGTAGCCACCCACTTGGTTGCTAAGAGGCGCTGAGTTGTCCATCGCATACTGCCGGAATGTTCTTGAATCGCGGTCATTAGAGTGCCGAAATCCTCAGCCTCTACGTTTTTCATTCGCTCTAATATGATCGTTAGTCGATCTAAGGGCTCTCGATCATCCAGAGCGCTCAACCATGTCAGTGAGGCCTCGGTTGTGTTTACTGTGGCTGTTTCAGTCAGGGTGTACACAGATTCCGATGAAGTCTGAATCTTGCTTTGAGACGTTTCTACGCTTGAGGGGGATGAAAGAGCAGAGGCAGTAGGCTTTGTGGCCAATTTTGAGGAAGGTGCCAAATACCAGCCGAAGATTAAGCCAAGCACAAGCGTTAGGACTGGGGGAATCCATTTCATCAAGTGACGCTACGAAGCATAGTTCTTAAGCGCAAGTGCAGGTTTGTTAAAGCTGCGGTAAACGAGCACTACAGGCCCGTATTTTGTGTGCGCAGTTATCTATGACTGCGGGTGCTCTTCATCCGCTGCTTGTTTGGCGCTTTCCGATTTGAAGCTCAGGATCAGGTAGATAATCGTGCCGATCACGATGCCACAGTCAGCGATATTGAAGGATGGGTAACGGCCGGTCGGCATGATCCAGGGGATGTTGATTGGGAAATGAAAATCGAGAAAGTCGATCACATGACCATGGATGAGGCGATCAATCATATTGCCTAGAATGCCGCCTATCAGCAGACCGAAGGCCCATTGCATAGGTTTTCGGTGTAGTTCCAAACTGTGACGTAGCTTGTAAATTGCGAATAGGGTGATTAGCGCGAAGAGTGCCAGCAGTCCGCCGTAGCCAGAGAACATGCCCCAGGCCGCACCTTCATTGCCAATATGCACGATATAAAAGAAGCCCTCGATGACTGTGATGGATTCAGGAGGGTAGTAGCTGTCCAGCGGCAAATTATTAAAAATCCAAGTCTTGGTAATTTGATCCAGGACGAAGATGATAATGGCCGATACATAGAGTAATCGGTAGCGGTTGAGTTTACTGAGCGTATGGTTCGGCATTGGAAGAACGCACTACGCTGCCAGTCTTTAACTCGGGTGCAACCCCTCAATTGCTTTTAATTCGCGTATTACTTTGGACCGATCCAGCCCTTCCGCCAGAAGAATATGGCGAGGCCTAAGGTCATCGATAGGCAGCCACCCCAGAATACCGGGTAGGCATATTTCCATCCGAGTTCTGGAATATATTCGAAATTCATGCCATAGACACCTGCAAAGAAGGTGATGGGGATGAAGAAGCTAGCCATGATCGTGAGCACTTTCATGATCTCGTTCATCTTATTGCCCACTGAGGTCTGATAGAGGTCCGTGAGGCCAGATGCTGTATCGCGATAAGTTTCCAATAGATCAATGACCTGCATGGTGTGGTCTTGAATATCGCGATAGTAGGTCTTGAGGTCAGGGTGTATCAGGCCGGATTCATCCCGATAGAGTTGGTCGGTGAGTTCTCGAATTGGCCACAGCACGCGTCGTTGTAAGGACAGGTCGCGTTTCATCGAGAACAACTTCTGCTGGCTGCGCGTGCTTGGGTCCTCGAGGATCTCGAGTTCCATCTCTTCCATGGCGATGCCATAAGCTTCTAGTAGGGGGAAGAGGTGGTCAACAATCGAGTCAAGTAGAGCGTAAAACAGGTAGTCAGCCTTATAGCTGCGAAAGCGCCCAGTGCTTTTCAGTAAGCGCTTGCGCACAGGGTCAAATACATCGCCAGGTACTTCTTGAAAGGTGATTAGGGTGTCTTGAAACAGAAAAAAGCTGACTTGTTCATTTTTGAGCGTGTCATTGGCCAGTTGGAGTTGGCGGGCGATTACAATCATGTGGTCATCGAACACCTCCACTTTGGGACGCTGGTAAGTATGGATGACATCTTCGGCTGAGAGTGTGTGAATGTCGTAATACTGGCAGACGGCATTCACCACACTGGGACGCAAGCCATCAATATTTATCCAGCGCACATGCGGATTGGCAGCTCTTGGGTGGGCCAGTGCCGCATCAATATCGTCAAAGGTCCTTGTGGTGTGCTCGCTGCCCCCATAGTCGATCACCGTAATGTCGACATTTAGTGAAGGGTCTTCCTTATGAATGTACTGTTCGATTCCAGGAGCCGCGCCGGGTTCGGCCCGAGGCGCTGAGCTGTGACTACGACTGAGCGGTGAAAACACACCTTTGCCCACTTCCAGAATACTGGAAGTAATGAAGCTCGCTGTTTTGGCGATGGCACCACTGGTCGCGTGAGCCACCTCTTTGGCAGATTCGATTGATTGCTTCACGCCAGTGAGTGTGCTCGAATTCTATACAATGACAAGCTAAGCTTTTTCGGGCATGTCACGAAAGAAAATACCGGTTTTACCGACACCACCGACATATTCACAATCGAGCTTGCTGGGGATTTCTGTGCAATAGGCTTTTATCGTGTCGCGCTCTGCTTCGAAACGCACCTTGATCAGCCCGTTTTTGTTGAGGGCCGTTTGTAGTTCAGCTTCGACAGTTTCACTGAGTCCTTGTTTGCCAATGTGCACATGTGGTTTGAGTCGCTGTCCGATGCCTCGGAGTTCTTTTTTTTCTGCGCTGGTAAGTGGTAGATTTTCCATGGGGTTTTAGTTATGGGGCTACGATGCGATAAGCAAGTATGAAGGCGAGGCGTTCGGTATTGTCCCTACCAACCAGTAGAGCGGTCTTTGTGATCTCGATTTTAGCCAGCAAGACGCACGGTGATCGCGCCCCAAAATAGTTTGGGACGCGGTCATAACGGATCGCTACCGCGTATTCATTCGATTACTGAGTGGAATTACGGGATTCATTAATGATGGATTGGTAAGCGTAGTAGGATGTTTTGGGGGTGCGTTTCAAGCTATCAAAATCGCAGTAAATGAGACCAAAACGCATATTGTAGCCTTGGCACCACTCGAAATTATCCATCAAGGTCCATGCAAAATAACCCTGCACATTGACACCATCTTCAGTCACCGCTTGCTTCAGTGCTTGGGTGTATTCGCTTACAAAATAAGCGCGTTCCTGATCGTCGATGGCTTCATCGACACCATTGGCAGTAATCGCAGTTCCGTTTTCTGTGACGTAAATGGGCAGGCCGTTGTAACGTTGGTGTATCCAGTTGAGCATTTTGCGAAAGCCCCAGGGCACGACAAACCATCCCATGCTGGTGACTGGCCAAGCGGGATCGGAACTCAAATACAGGTGCTGATCTTCACTCATACCACCATTCCCATCGCCGGGGGCCACTGCGTTCTGCGCCGGCGCTTGGCGTGAGGCATAGTGGGTGGTGTAGTGGTTGAGCCCCAGAAAGTCTGCAGAGCCCTTTAATAGTTCGGATTCTTCAGCAGTAAACTCCGGAAGGCGCGTGCCGAGTCGCTCGCGCATGATTGCAGGATAATGGCCAAATACCACCGGATCGGTGAGCCATCCATAGAAAAATTCCAAGCTTTCCTGCGCGGCTGCAATGTCTTCTGGACTATTGCTGAGTGGCTCTCGGAAATCGCAGTTGTTGGCGATGCCGATCACCCCTTGGTAGCTGCCTGTACGAAATTTTTTGACAGCATACGCATGGGCCAACAGGAGGTTATGTCCGACCAAGTAGGGTTCCGTTTGAGATACTCTGCCGGGGGCGAAGACACCAGTCCCGTGCCCGAGCACGGCGGTACACCAGTTTTCATTGAAGGTCATCCAGTGTTTCACCCGGTCTCCAAAAGCCTGGAAGCAAATTTCAGCATAGCGCGCAAAGGCTTGTACCGTGGTCTCACTGAGCCAGCCGTCATTCTCCATTTGCAGTGCCAAGGGCAGATCCCAGTGGTACAAGGTTACGTACGGAGTGACACCTTTTGCGATGAGGCCGTCGATTAAGCGATTGTAAAAGTCGATCCCCGCTTGATTGATGACGCCCTTGCCATCGGGAAGGATGCGTGACCAGCAGATTGAGAAACGGTAAGCTGTGACTCCTAAATCTGAGATGAGCTTGATGTCTTCCGCGTAGCGATTGTAGTGATCGCAGGCGATTGCAGAAGTGTCACCATTGTTGATTTTACCTGGAATTTGGCAATAGGCGTCCCAAGTCGAAGGCCCCTTGCCGTCGGCAGTGTGTGCGCCTTCGATTTGATGTGCTGAGGTGGCTACGCCCCAGGTGAAGTCTTTCGGAAATACTTTCATATGATTCTGATTATTGTGCCCATGTTGGCACGATGTTAAGCACAATTTCAAATGCTGGAATGAGTGCAATATAAGTGATCAATGTGATTAGAAAAATACCAATTACATTGAGTCCGAACCCTGCCTTCATCATCTGAGGAATGCTGACGTGGCCTGAGCTAAATACGATGGCATTGGGCGGCGTGGCTACCGGTAGCATAAATGCGCAGGAGGCAGAGAGTGCGGCCGGCGCGATGAGCAGTAGCGGACTTTGGCCTAGACCGATTGCCACTCCAGCTAAAACTGGCATCAGAATGGTCGCAGTTGCTGTATTTGAGGTCAGCTCAGTCAGAAAAGTGACTATCAGCGCGATACATAGGATGAGTGCAACAATTGGTAGGTTAGATAACATGCCGACCTGATTAACAATCCAGTTGGCCAGTCCCGAAACGGCGAAGCCCTGTGCCAGCGCAAAGCCACCACCAAAGAGTAAGAGTACGCCCCAGGGTAGTTTGGATGCCCACTCCCAGTTCATGACAAACTCATGCTTGCGCAAATTTGTAGGGAGGAAAAATAGACAGATCGCCCCGGCGATGGCGATACTTGAGTCTTTTAGCATACTGGGATCAGGGAAGAATTGGGCGATTTGCGGACGGAAGAGCCAACCTAATGCGGTCAAGCTGAAGACTGCCAAAGTCCATTTTTCACCAGTATTCATCACTCCTAATTCTGCAATTTGCTGTTTCAAAACCTTGTCTGAATCCGGCAGTCTGAGCCCTTTCATCGGGTTGCAGATTCGAGTTAACCATAACCAACAAATTGGCAGGAACAGGGCTACCATAGGCACGCCCACCAGTAGCCAATTAGCAAATGTGATTTCGTAATTATATGTTTTCGATAGGTAGCCGGCGAGCACCGTATTGGGCGGGGTACCAATGAGTGTGGCCAGTCCTCCAATGGATGCGGCGTAGGCGATACCAAGCATCAGGTTGATGGAAAAGGCATGCAGTGCTTTTTCGGAACTTCCGCTCTGCGATTGCTTGAGTGCTGCGCTAGCTTGGGTGATGACTGCGAGCCCGATTGGAAGCATCATTACGGTAGTCGCTGTGTTGGAAACAAAGGCCGATAACAGGGCGGTAGCCAGCATGAAGCCTAGGACCAGGCGCGAGGGTGAAAAACCAATTAAGCGAATCACATGCAGTGCTAAACGACGATGTAAATCCCAGCGTTGCATGGATAGTGCGATAATAAAGCCTCCCATAAATAAGAAGACCAAGTGACTACCGTACGGTGCTGTTGCCTGGCTTGTTGGCATAATACCAAGCGAGGGAAAGAGTACGATCGGCAGTAAGCTGGTAATCGGGATCGGGATTGTCTCGCAAATCCAGAGTATGGCCATGATAAAGGCGACTGCCGCTGCGCGTTGCGCTTCGATACTCATGCCCTCCGGGGTAGGGGCCAGTAATATTAGAATAAAACCTAGCGGGGCTAGAATTAAGCCAGTGAGTGCGCGGCGGTTAAAGGACTCACGTTTGCTTGGTGTGAGCGGCTCTTTGGTAGGCGGTTGTGTGGCACGAGGGGGTATTGAGGGAGATTTCAAAGTGGTAGGAGACTGTGAATATACTAGTTGCTATGGCGATGGGTACGAGGGCTTAGCGTTCGGATGCGCGTGCTTGCAATATAAAGTCAATCTTACTCAGTTCACCGGAGATGTCGTGCCAGAGCTTTTCAATGCCGTCGATTGGTGTAGAGGGCACTTCATTCTCTGCAATATAAGCCCCGTATTTCTCTAAATAGCGTTCTTTGAATTCGAAAAAACTCCAGCGGCCTTTCAGTCCCATTCGTGTCATCAAATCAAGTAGCAAACTACGCCGTATTTCCAGTTCCTGAATTCGGAGGATTTTATAATAGTCATCTTCAAATTGACGTATTTGTGCGGCTTGGCGCGCGGCCGCGACTTTTTGCTCTTGCTCTGCTTGTTCTAGAATCGCTTGTAAAGGTCGTTTGCCTGCGGCGGCTTTATGCGCTCGTAGCATCGCTAAGTCGTCGAGCGCGAGTTGTCCCAAACGGGCTTGATAGATCACCGGAAGTTTTGAGCCCCAGTAATAACGAATAAAAAACAGGCCCTGGTCGCCAGGCGTTAGTTTTGCCAGGATATCGTCTGGCGCTTGTGGTTTTGCCAGAAAAATATCGCCACCAGCTCCTTGGATATAGGCCCAAATGTTGGGATCCGAATCTGGGAAATAGACTGCCAGTGAGGGCGATAATGGCCCTTTAAAGCCTTCCTCAACCGAAAAAGTTAATTCTTTCGCTTTAGCCCAAGTGATGGCTTCCAGTGGGAGCTCCTGCTCATCGATATCGTGAATGTGCACGCCAGTGACACCTGTTTTAAAATCGGCTTCTGGCAGGATTTTTGTGAGTTCACCATAAAAGACATGGGTGGACGCCTCATAGATTTGAGCCAAATTCCAGCTTTCGCTAGTGATCGCCTGCGGGGGTGCTCCGAATAGGTTCAGCCCTGCTAAGCTGCAAAGTAGTAAGAAGCGTTTCATTTCCGAATTGCTAAAGCTCTCCTTGGTTTTGGCTAGAATAAAACCTGCACTTCTTTGGGAACGCCCACCAGCATGAGCCAAGACAGTTCCATTATGGGCTATTTCCGCTGCACAAGTTCATGCGTCAAGTCTTACGGTGACGATGCGTCAAATTATTGCGACGAATGGGGATCTGATCGGTCTAGTCGCAATCTGAAGAAGGCACGATTCTGTGCCTCGAAAGTGTGCTCGGTCCTCACTCTTAAGCGAGTGCTTGTATCTTCAATGACTGTCAGGCCTGATCGCGTCCAAGTTTGCAGGTCGGTAGACCACCAGGCTGAATAGGCGATGTCGGAGCGTTTGAAGTCGCGCAGAATCTCGAAGGCCAGGTTGCCAGTCTGCTCAAAATAAAGACGGGGACGTTCGGGTGCGTCGTTAGCTGAGTCGGGGCTGCCGCCGAGTGCATATTCGAATATATTGCTAGCCCAGTCGGAATCTGGGTTGGCATTGCTGTTGGCATTGCTGCCTCCACTCGCAAAGAATTCTGAGGCAAATGCCTGATATCCGATGGAGTCAGTTACAGTAGCGCTTTGACGAATGCGACCACTGTTGCCGACTGTAATAAAGGTATTCTTGAAAGCGGTAATTTCATTACGGTCTTCCAAATTGCCTGGATCGATCGGAATCCAGTTGATCCCGTCGGTGGAAATGAGGTCGATATCGGCATAGGAGTTGTTTAAATTGTAGCCGACTCCATAGTAGAGGCCGCCGTTGATTGTTGCATAGCCTGTGAGTTGGTGGTAATCGCCCGTTTGCGTAGAGCTCCACGTTTGTCCGGCATCGGTGGAGCGCCGTGCGCGACTATAATGGCCGCTGGCATAAAATGCGCCTTCCAGATACTCGATTTCCCTGAAATCCTGCCAGGAATCGAGGCCTGTGCCGTTGGACAGGTCTTCCCAATTAGCGCCATCGCTTGAGCGATAGACCGCGACCTCACCGTT